>NZ_JASDDB010000024.1:0-40004 GCF_030407615.1 Pseudoalteromonas sp. APC 3355
GCGCATTAAACTGAACGTAAGCTTTACTACGTAAAATAAAAACTAATAAATTTATTATTACAAAAGTATGATTTTTGGTTGTTTAATAAATTACCAATCAAATTGTTAAAATTAATGATTTTTTATTGTTTTATATTTTGTTCCTCATCTGGGTTTTCTTTTTCATTTGATATTTTTTATTTTACTTGTTGATTTTAAATGCTTTAATTTATTTTTAATTCGGTTAATCTAAATAGAATTAATACTTATTGCTTATTAAATAAATTGTTGCAAATTTATTACAAGCAATATAACTTATGTCTCAGCCCAGCTGGCTGTCATTATTGGTAATAATTATTTGTAGACCAAATTTGGTTTTTTAATCGTTTTATTGTTACCAATTTCACATAAAAACATAAATTAAAACCTGCTTACAGGCGGTGATCTAGGCTTGAGTGAAATACTCATTTAAAGCCATGTAGTAAGATTTTTCATGTACAGGTTTGGAGAAATAAAGATAATGATTAACCAAAAATCCCTATTTATGCTTGCAGCCATGACTGCTAGCTCAAGTTTTGTACAAGCGGCGACGATCAATAATGCTGGGTTTGAAGATGGTTGGAGTAACTGGAATGAAACAGAACCTGCAGCTATCTCAGGTAGTGCTTATAAGGGCTCTAAATCATTAAAAATTCAAGGTAGCCCAGGGCGTGTTTACCAGAATGTAGATGTAGATCGAAATACTCAGTACACGTTAAGTGCGTATGTACTTGGTAAGGGTCAAATCGGCATTAACGATCTTAATGGTTTGTTTAAAAATGAGAAATTTAACGTTTCTTCATGGACAAAAGTATCTAGAACTTTCACCACAGCAAATACAGGTACGCTACAAGTATTTGCCAAGCACGATAAGAGCTCGAGCGATGTTCGTTTTGATAACTTTTCATTAACTAAGGGCGCTTCAGGTGGCGGTGATACTGGCGGCGGCGACACTGGTAGTGGCTCTGGTATAGCAAGCAACATCACCAACGGTAGTATTTTTGACCTTGAAGGTAACAATCCTCATCCATTAGTAAATAGCAATACTTTAGAGTTTGTTCCTCTAGAAGCGCGTCATATCACTCCAAACGGTAATGGCTGGCGTCATGAATATAAAGTAAAAGAAAGTGCTCGTGCTGCAATGACCGAAACCTATGAGGTTTTTGAGGCAACTGTAAAAGTGGAAATGTCTGATGGTGGTAAAACGATTATTTCTCAACACCATGCTAGCGATACAGGTACGATTTCAAAAGTATATGTTTCAGATACTGATGAATCAGGTTTTGATGATAGCGTAGCGGGTAATGGAATTTTTGATGTATATGTTCGCTTACGTAACACCAGTGGTAAAGAAGAAAAACATGCACTAGGTACTATTAGAAGTGGTGGTTCATTTAATCTAAAAGTAGTAAATAATTACGGTGATGTAGATGTAACTGCACTAGGTACTACTTTTGGTATTCCGGTAGAAGATGATTCAGAGTCTTACTTTAAGTTTGGTAATTATCTCCAATCACAAGACCCATATACACTAGATGAGTGTGGCGAGTCAGGTAACTCAGATTCATTTAAAGAGTGCTTTAAAGATTTAGGTATTACTAAGGCTAAAGTAACAATGACTGACGTTAGTTACACGCGTAGAACTAATTAATTATTTAGTAGTTGAGAGGGCCACCCAGTTTAAAGCTGAGTGGCTTTTTTTATTTTTTAACGGGATAAACTTAATTTATACCATTGGCTTAATTAAGTGATCTATTTTGAGGTAAGAAAACCGTATCGACAACAAGGCGAAAATTCGTTATTTAGTTGTTATCACTAATTGCTCCTGCATTGCTCTACCTCCTGCATCCATGCAGTCGTATATCAGAAATTTTTTACGTAGTTAGCGTCAGATTTAATCCCTCAAATTAATTAAGTATTATTGCGGATTGGCACTATAACCATTTTTTATTTTTAAAATACACACCAATCCCGCCAGTAAGCACAATTAAAAATATGACAAAAGCACTAAACGCATAAGGGCTCTCTGTACCAGGAATGCCTCCTACGTTTACACCTAAAAGCCCCGTTAAAAAGCCCAGTGGTAAAAAAAGTGCTGCCACTACAGACATAACATACATTCGCTGGTTTAACTGCTCAGAAACTTGGTTAGTGATTGTTTGCTGAATAATTTGCGCACGCTCAATCGAACTATCCAGCTCTTCAAGATAACGAATTAATAAGTTGGTGGTTTCATTAAGTTTTGCTTTATCGTCATCTAATAACCATAGGTAGTGGTTATTTACCATTGAACTAAGGGCTTCTTTTTGCGGTTTTAAATAACGTTTTAAGGCAATAGTTTGGCGTCGCAACTGTGATAAACCTTGGTTGTCAAACTTTTTACTTGGTTCATCTATTTCTTCTTCAAACTCGTCGAGAGTTTCATCTAGTGAGTCAATAACGCTTTGCATACGTGAGGTTAATTTTTGTGTAATAGAGCACACTAATTCAGAAATATTGCATGGGCCTTTATTTTCATTTAAACAGGCGAGCGTATCTTGCACCGATAATAAACGGCGCTTACGGGTAGTAATAAGAATGTCTTCGCTAATAAATAAACGAATTGAAACCATGTCTTCAGGGCTTTGTGCTGGATTTAAATTTACACCACGTAAAAATAACATATGCCCGTTAGTTGTAGCCGTAATACGTGGGCGTGTTTCGTCAGCAATTAAAGACTCTAGTTCGTAATCGTTTAAATGAGGCTGTGCCTTGAGCCACTCAACTGCCTCACTTTGGCTATAATCCATGTGCACCCAAAGTTTACCTTGGCTTGGTTGCCAGCTATTTAGCTCATTAGTGCTTCCAATAGGACGAGCGCCGCCTTGTCCATCAAGTACAAGTGCATGTAGTAAACCATTAATCATAATTAGTTCTCATAATAGTGTATTTTTAATACTGTTAACTATAGTGTATCTACTTAGTTGCTTACAGGCTTACCTTTACTTTTAATAAGTTAAGCTTAAATAGCAAAATATATGCAGAGCCTCTGTGTTGAGCAAAGTGGCATTAAAGTACGGCTTAGCAAGGCGTGCATTGTGTGACCAGTTGCTTAAAAAGATCAATTTAATTTACTAATCGACTAGATAAATTTATTTCGTTGGTGTTTTTTGACCTGTAGCGTATAAGTCACTTTTTTATTAAGGGCACATTTATGACAGCAAAGATCACAGTTGGTTGGCGTGAGTGGTTAAGTTTACCTGAGCTTGGTATTAACGAGATAAAAGCAAAAATTGATACTGGCGCTCGCACTTCATGTATTCATGCAATTAACATTGAAGAATACGAAGTTGACTCAGAAAAATGGGTTAAATTTACGGCCCAACCACTGCAAGATGATGAGCAAACGCAAGTCACTTGCAATGCAAAAGTTAAAAAAATGAAGTACGTAACCAGCTCAAGTGGGCAAAAAGAACTACGCTACTTTATAGAAACTACATTACATGCAGGCGAGCATAGCTGGCCTATCGAGCTTACTTTAACAAGCCGTGCAACAATGAAGTTTAGAATGTTATTAGGGCGTACAGCCATGGAAAATCGTATAGTCGTTGACCCGGCTTTATCTCAACTATTAGGTCGTAAGGTTTAACTATGAAAATCGGTATTTTATCTCGTAACAGAAAGCTATATTCAACACGTCGCTTAATTGAGGCAGCAGAAGCACGCGGCCACGAAGTTAAAGTGATTGATGCATTGCGTTGTTATATGAATATCAACTCTGAGCAACCAGAAATTCACTATCGCGGTGAAAACTTAAAAGAATTTGACGCAATTGTCCCGCGTATTGGTGCATCGGTTACATTTTATGGCTGTTCGGTACTTCGTCAGTTTGAAATGATGGGCGTTTATCCTGTAAACGAATCAGTCGCTATTTCTCGTTCGCGCGATAAATTACGTTCACTTCAGTTACTTTCGCGCAAAGGCGTTGGTATGCCAGTAACAGGTTTTGCTAGCAAACCCGATGACGTAAAAGACTTACTAGAAATGGTAGGCGGTGCACCTGTTGTAATTAAATTACTTGAAGGCACACAAGGCATTGGTGTTGTACTTGCTGAAACACGCAAAGCAGCTGAAAGTGTTATTGAAGCGTTTATGGGCTTAAAAGCCAATATTATGGTTCAAGAATATATTAAAGAAGCGGGTGGGGCAGACATACGTTGTTTTGTACTAGGCGACAAAGTAATCGCAGCAATGAAGCGCCAAGCACAAGAAGGTGAGTTCCGCTCCAACCTTCACCGTGGTGGTAGCGCTACATTAGTTCGCATTACTCCAGAGGAACGTAAAACGGCAGTAGCAGCGGCTAAATCAATGGGCTTAAATGTAGCGGGAGTTGATTTACTTCGCTCATCTCGAGGGCCACTTGTGATGGAAGTTAACTCATCACCGGGTTTAGAGGGCATTGAAATAGCAACAGGTAAAGATATTGCAGGTATGGTGATTGATTTCATCGAAAAAAATGCCTCAAGTAAAGGAACAGCAACACGTGGCAAAGGTTAAAATTAACCGTCCTTTTTCCTTATTAGGAGAAAATGTAGGCGTAGGCGAGCGTAAAACGCTTGCCTTAGAAGCAGCTAAGCTTTACACCCATTCACCACTTAACATTCCTATTGAAGTGGTTAATGGTGTAATGGAAGGCCCAGTGCTTATGGTGTGTGCGGCTATTCATGGTGATGAGCTAAATGGTGTAGAAGTTGTGCGTCAGTTACTTGCTAAAATAGATCCAAGCCAACTGCGCGGAACAATAATTGCTGTGCCTATTGTGAATGTGTTTGGCTTTATTCACAAATCGCGTTATTTACCAGATAGACGCGACATGAATCGCAGCTTCCCAGGTTCTGAACGTGGTTCATTAGCTGGGCGTATGGCTTATATGTTTTTTAATCAAGTGGCAGTACATTGTACTCACATTATTGATTTGCATACTGGCGCTATTCATCGTACTAATTTACCGCAAATTCGCGCTAATTTAGAAGATGAAGCAACCGCTGAAATGGCTAAAGCATTTGGTACGCCGGCGGTTATAAATGCATCCCTTCGTAATGGTTCATTACGCAGTGAAGCCGCAAACTTAGGTATACCTGTTATTACTTATGAAGCAGGCGAAGCGCTACGCTTTGACCCTATCGCTATTGCGGCAGGTGTGCAGGGCGTTGATTATGTTATGCGCCATTTAAAAATGATCCGTGGCAAGCGCCCTAAAAAGTTACCAGATCCTATTATTGCAGGTTCGACCAGTTGGATACGTGCAGAGGTTGATGGCATTGTGCGTGCACAAGTATCACTAGGGGAGCATGTAACTAAAGGGCAAGTGCTTGCATATATAAGTAGCCCTCTAGGGGATTCTGAGCTTGAGCTTTTAGCGCCTAAAGGCGGTATTGTTATTGGTCAGCAAACGATGCCATTGGTAAATGAAGGTGATGCGGTATTCCACCTTGCTTACTTTGCAAATGACAATAGTTTAGTAGAGCAGCAACTAGAGAACTTTATTGATGAGATAAATGATTTAGATGACGAGCTTAAAACAGCTGAACTAAATAACTAATAGTTAACCTTAATTGTGGTTAGTTAAGCATTAAAAAGCCGCAGTAGGTATTTTGACTACTGCGGCTTTTTTGTGAATATGATTTTTTAAACTATGTTTTTTTAGGACCAATAATACGCTTTATAACAGGGGTTTTAGTTGGCTTTGGTTCTTTATTTAAAACCATGACAGGACGGGTCACAAATAAATTGTTAGGGTAAATTACACGGTGCCCATCAATATGTTCAAGTACTACATTCATTAAGCCCATTTCAACAATGCGCCCTTCAACATGATTCGCACCATCAATAATTCGTACCCAATAACCAACGCGGCAATCGTTTTGAATAAACATCAGTAAAAATGCGGTGAGGTTACTCAATAATGACCAAGCGGCAAAAAGTGCTACCCCTAACATGGCAAATAAAGAAGAGCCTAAAACCAATAAACCACGCAGCTCTATACCCCAAAATACTAAAACCAAACACAGTACTACAAAGGCGAGTATAATTTTTAGTAAAAGCTCTGCACGGTATTTTCGGTGTAAATCTACTTTGCCTTTAATCGCTTTTTCGAGTAGTTTTTTGGTTATTTTTAATAGAAGAGGGAAAACCAAAATAGCGATTATAGTTACAACCAACTTATATTGTGATGCAAACAATTCTAAAACTTCTATTATTTCCACATTAGGTCCTGAACTTTCATAACAATTTAATGCAATTGGTATTAGTTTAACGTGTTTGTATTATTTAAAAAGTGTTTTTAACGCTTACTAGCCACTGGACTGAGTCTACATCATCGTAGCTATCAACTGGGGCGGCAATATCAATGTGGATCATGGTTCCTGAGTTTGCACGACTCGGTGCCAAACGCAGACCAACGCCTACATTTTTCAATACATGTGCATTTTCACCGTTATCTTCATCGTTAAACCATGCTCTGCCTATATCTACAAAAGCTGCGCCACCCACTTTAAATAGTTGTAGTAAATCGTACTCCCAGTAATAGCGCTTTTCTAGATTAACTAAAAAGCTGCGGTCGCCATGTTGATAATCCATAGGGTAACCACGCAGGCCTGTTTCGCCGCCTAAAGTAAGCTGTTGATCAGCAGTAAGGTTTTTGGCGTATTGCACGCGGGCTTTAACATACCAAGATTGGTCTTCACTGGTATTTAAATAATATTGTACTTGGCTGGTGGCCATAAAGTTTTCGAGTTTTTTCTGTTCTTTATTCCAATAGCCATCAATATCAGCACTAAAACGCCATAAGGTATTATCGTTAGTAAAGTGGGCTTTTTTAAAGTTAAAAGAATACACCGCGCGGCTGTCGTCATTACTTAATGACTCATCTGAATAGCCAATTAAGCTTTTAATATTCCAACCTAAATTTAAATCCTCAGTGCGAGATATACTGTCAAAATTGCGTACTTTTATGTAGTTATCTTCAAACCAATGGCCGCTTATAAAGGGGTAACTTAAGCTTCTGTCATCGGCAAGTGGTGCAAATGTAGTGTCTATAGCTTCAAAGGTATGTTGCTCATCGGTATAGCCTAACGTTAGTCGCTGGGTCCAATTATAATTAAGCGCTTTAGAGTGTCCTATAAATACACGGTTTAAATCGGTAGTTTGATCAAATTCGCTAAACTCTTCGCCGCGTTTATATAATGACTCTTCGCGCTGCTCAGAATAGCTTAAAATACCGTAACTAAAGGGGGTGTCAATTGCGTAAAATGGATAGGTTAGCTCAAGCAAGTGGCGCTTGCCGTCGCTGTTATCGGCGTACTCTAAACGGCCTCGGTAGCGAGTAGATAAAATATTAGGATCGTCGTAAACAAATAAGTAACCGCTACGATCGCTGTCAGTCGTGCGCGAAAAAGAAAGGCGCTTACCCCATCCAAGCAGGTTAGATTCTCTAAAACCTATACTCGATTTGTTTTCTCCACCGCTCCGACTAAAGTTCACTTCAGGTAAAAGTGTCCATAAATCACGGGTAACCACTTCTACATTAACGTCGCCGTCGCAGTTTTCGGTAGCACTAATTTGTGCATCATATAAGTAGCTTTCTTTACGAAGTAAACGCTCAGATTCTGCGAGCTTTTTAGCGTCGTACTTGTCACCTGGGGAGAATAATAAAAGGTTATTAATGACATCGGGCTCTGTTTGAATGTGAGCGCGATTAGCAAAACGGAATAAAGCAATATTTTCCTCTTCAAGCTCAGTATTAAATACATTAAGTTGCTTGAGCTTTATTGAGGCTATTTTAGCGTTACTATTACTGTGCGTGAGGGTTGTTTTGTCTTGAACTTCTCGGCGTAGGTTTTTATTTGTGCTTAAATCTGTCTGTTCTACAAGGCAGTTATCAGTTTTCATTGAAGATTGTTGTGCGAACGTATTAGGCACATAAAAGCTTAAAACCGTTAAACTAATACAACATTGTGCTATCCATTTCTTGCTCACCATTAAACCTCTTACTGCTACGTAGCAAATGACTATCGTAATATCAGCTTACATCATTGTTATTATAATGTAAGTAAAAGGTATGGATTTTGAAATTAATTAATTGTTACTCATATTCACTTTTGTTAATAGCCAGCTGGTTTGCAGCGACCTATGCGCTAGGCATTGAAAGCTAGCTTAAATAAAATGCTAAAGCGGCGAGTAAGTGTTCAGCTTCATGACCTTCGGCATTAATCCAGATGCTTTGGCTGTAATGCTCATAGTTTAAATTAAAGGTTTGATGATTATAGGTAAAGCGAACTTGATGGCGATCGGCGCCTGCAGAGTACTCATTGAGTGTTACTTCGTCTGAGTGTAAAAATAATGTACTCCACAGCTCAAAATCTTCATCGTTTGGTAGCTCAATGGGATTAATCAAAATACATTTGTGTGTATGGTCATATTCTATTTGGGTCATAATGCTCTTAATTAGTAGCTAGGTAATGTCGAATTGCCGTTAAAAATTCGCCGCCGTACTTATTTAACTTAGTAAAACCAACACCTGAGACCTTTAAAAATTCACTGTCGTTTGTTGGCATAAGCTGCGCCATTTCGGCTAACGTTTTATCATTAAATACTACATAAGGTGGCACATCGTCGGCATCAGCAAGTTCTTTACGAAGTGCGCGCAGGCGAGCAAAGAGTTTTTTGTCGTAATTAAATTGTGCTAATTTATCTTGATAAACGTGTTTGGCTTGCAGGCGTGGCTCGGCTAATTGCAGTGCGTATTCACCTTTTAAAATTACACGTGCGGCTTCTGTTAATCTAAGTGACGCACCTTGTGTTATATCTTGGCTAAGTAAGCCTTGATGAATAAGTTGGCGTAAAATACTGAGCCAAAATTCACTGCTTTTATCTTTACCTATGCCGTAGGTACTTAACTCATGATGATTATTATCGCGGATGCGGCTCGTGTTTGCACCGCGAAGTAATTCAACAATATAACCAAGTCCAAAACGTTGTCCCGCTCTGTACACACACGAAAGTGCTTGCTGGGCGACTAACGTACCATCAAAGCTTTTTGGCGGATTTAAGCAAATATCGCAGTTGCCACAAGGTTCGCGTTGATATTCACTAAAGTAGTTAAGTAATATTTGACGACGACATGTTTGCGCTTCGGCAAAGCTTGCCATTGCGTTAAAGCGTTGTTCTTCTACGCGGCGGCGTTGTTCATCGTCTATGTCTTCAAAAAAGCGCCTTACGCGACCTATATCAGCTGGATCAAAATACATTATAGCTTCTGCGGCAAGTCCATCTCGCCCAGCTCGACCTGTTTCTTGATAGTACGACTCTATACTTTTTGGAATATCGTAATGCAGTACAAAACGCACATTAGGCTTGTTTATGCCCATGCCAAAAGCAACGGTTGCGACCACTATCTGTATATCGTCACGGGCAAACCCGGTTTGTACAAATTGTCGTTGCTCGTTACTCATACCAGCATGATAAGCGGCAGCGTTTAGTCCTGCATCTGCAAGCTTTTCAGCAATGTCGTCTACGCGTTTACGGCTGGTGCAATAAATAATACCGCTTTGGCTTTTTTGCTCCTTTAGGTAGCGAAGCAATTGCACCATAGGTTTAAATTTTTCTTCTATGGTGTAACGAATATTGGGGCGATCAAAGCTGCCAGTATGAATATAAGGCTGTTGTAGTTTTAGTTGCTCAACTATATCAAAACGGGTGGCTTTATCGGCAGTTGCAGTGAGCGCCATCATTGGGACATGTGCAAAACGTTGCTTTAATTCGTTTAAGCGAAAGTAGTGAGGTCTAAAGTCATGGCCCCAATGCGACACACAGTGCGCTTCGTCAATGGCAAATAAACTCACATTTAAATGCGATAAGCGCTCTAAAAATTCGCGTTGTAATACTTTTTCAGGCGCCACATATAAGAGCTTAATTTGCCCCTGATGAAGCTGTTGATACACCAATTGCTGTTCTTCTCGTGCTAAGCTGTTATTAACGTAAGCGGCTTTTACCCCAAGAGCTTGCAGTTGCGTTACCTGATCTTGCATTAGCGATATAAGCGGAGATATAACAATAGTTACGCCTTCGAGTACTAAAGCAGGGATTTGGTAGCACACCGATTTTCCGCCGCCAGTAGGAAGCAATACAAGCGAGTCTTGGCCGTTAATAGCAGCATCAATAACTGCTTTTTGACCGTCGCGAAATTCACTGTAGCCAAACACTTGTTTGAGGACAGTTTCGGGTTTACGCACAAGGGTGCTAGAAGGTGGAGTTGATGTATTCATTGGCGGGTATTTTAGTGGTTTTTTAGTGAGATGTCTTTAGCTGAGTTACTTGATAAATTATTTAAGTGGAGTCTCGTAGTTTTACACTATGTATGTTTTACTCATCTTACCTGTTTTGACATAGAGAATAATAATGAATAAAGAAATGTTAATTGAACAAGTGGGCGCGTTATTTGTAAATGGCATGCCGTTTAACCAGTTTTTACAAATATCGGTTGAGTCGTTAAGCCCTGAACAGGCCAAAATTACGTTCCCGTGGCAGGATGTACTCATTGGCAACCCTGCGCAAAAAATACTCCATGGTGGTGTTATTTCAGCCGTACTTGATAATGTAGGCGGTATGCTCGCTGCAGCAAGTGTAATTGATAAACTCACCGATTTAGATATCACAAGTGTGCAAACAAAATTAGCCACGCTTGGGACTATCGACTTACGTACTGATTATTTACGCCCTGGTAAAGGAGAGAGCTTTACTGCCAGCGCAACACTTATTCGTTCAGGTAATAAAGTATGTGTATGCAGAATGGAATTACATAACGAACAGTCTGTTCAAATTGCTTTTGGAACCGGCACGTATTTAGTTGGATAAAACGCGTATGGCAAGTAAACTAGCGGCCTTTTAAATCACTAAGTGTTTATTATGTCGATTGATACTGAGCAGCGTAAAGGTGCTATTTTTGCTTGTCTTGCTTTTTTAATGTGGGGCCTTGCGCCAATATACTTTAAGTTGATTCAGCATGTTTCTGCTTTTGAAATTTTAATGCATCGGGTTATTTGGTCGGTTGTGTTTTTAGTATTGGTAGTAAGTGTTTTACGGTATTGGGGTAAAATTAAACGCATTATCGTTCAACCTAAGCTTTTGCTTATGCTTGTTATAACCTCTGCACTGCTTGGGTTTAATTGGGGTTTATTTATATGGGCTATAAATAATAACCACATGCTTGATGCAAGCTTGGGCTATTACATAAATCCTCTTTTAAATGTATTACTGGGTATGCTTTTTTTAGGCGAACGCCTGCGTAAGTTCCAAGGCGTAGCAGTAGCCCTTGCCTTTAGCGGTGTAGTGCTGCAGCTAATTAGTTTTGGCTCGTTTCCGGTAGTTGCCTTTTCACTGGCTATATCATTTGCACTTTATGGTTTATTACGTAAAAAGTTACCGGTTGAAGCCTTGCCTGGCATTTTACTCGAAGCACTTATATTACTGCCTGTCGCACTTATTTATTGGTGGTTAATGGTGCCAACACCGACTTCAAGCTTAGCAGCTAACGATTGGCATACTAATGCATTACTGATTAGTGCAGGTATTGTAACTACATTACCACTGCTGTGTTTTACCGGTGCAGCTAAGCGTTTGCAATATACTACGCTTGGCTTTTTTCAATACATTGGGCCAAGCTTAATGTTTATACTAGCTGTGGTGTTTTATGGTGAAGTGTTTGATGCAGAGCGTGTAGTAACATTTGCATGTATTTGGAGTGCACTGGCTATTTTTAGTTGGGACTCTTACCATCAATCACGCAAACGTAAAAAAGCGGCTATTACAGCCGCAGAAGTATAATTAACTAATTAAATGGTTAACTAACTACTTTATTACGACCAGATTCTTTAGCGTCGTAAAGCTTTAAGTCGGCCTGTTTTAAAAGTTCATCAATTTGATAAACAGGCCCGTTTGCAAAGCCAATAGAAATAGTGAATTTTATTTTAGCTTTACTAAACTCTTGGCTATTCATTTCTATAAAATACCTAAAGCCTTCAAGGCGTTTAAGGGCTTCTTGTTTGTTTATATTCATAAAGCAAACTGCAAACTCTTCACCGCCTAAACGTGCTACTAAGTGCTTTTTAAAGTATTTACTGAAGCAAATAGAGAGCCCTTTTAATACTTCGTCGCCAACATCGTGCCCGTATGTATCGTTAATTGATTTAAAGTGATCAATATCAAGCATAGCTAAAGCACCATCACCTTTAGTATGTTTTATTTGCTTTAATGATTTTTCAGCTTCTTCAAAAAAGTAACGACGATTTGGTAAATTAGTTAAATAATCCGTGTTGGCTTGTCGCCTTATGGTGGCTATAAGTTCTAACATATCGACGTTTTGACTAAGCCTGCAGTAAAACTCTTCGCTATTAAAAGGTTTGTGCAAATAATCGTTTGCGCCATTTTTTAAAAATAAGCTAGAAAGCCCTATAGAGTCAGAACCCGAAATACCAATAATAGCTTTTTCATCATTGCTATATAAGCGGCGAATCTCGCTACATAGTTCATCGCCATTCATGTTGGGCATTTCATTATCAGTAATAATAACTGAAATATCAGGTGAAGCTTCAAGCAGGTTTAACGCTTCTTGTCCGTCTTGCGCTTCAATAATTTGATACTTATGGCGCACTAATAAGCTACAAATGTATCGTCGGGTCGATTTAGAGTCGTCAACAACGAGTACTTTTACATTTTCGTTGCGAGGCAGGCGCTGTAATTGTTTTTCGAGGTACTGATAAGCTTGTTTATTTTCTTTAATGATGTAATCGATGATCGGGTATTTTTCTACAGTGTCGCGGGTTTTTTTATCAATATTGCCCGTCATTACAATAGTTGGAATGTCTGCATTAATAGTACAAGGTATTGCCTCACCTAATGGGGCATCAGGTAATATAAAGTCAACTACAGCGCAAAAGTAGCTATTCTTACTTATAAGCTCTTTTGTTTGCGCTAATGACTCAGCTATATCAACTTCATAACCAGCCTTAAGCGCGATGTGTTTTTGCACTCGCGCAATGGCAGGTGTATCTTCAACTATTAGTATTTTTCGCGTCACGGAACAACCCTGTATATATTTTGCAAAAATATTTGCTTATACAAGTTGTAACTGTTAAAACGCAAAAAAGCAAATAACTTAAGTACTTACAGACTATCGGAGTCAGAGTAATAATCTTGGCTTACAGGTGCAGGGCTCGACATTTTTGAACGGCCAAACAAAGTATGAAACTTAGTTTTGCAGGTCGTTAGTTTTAAGTATTTTACCCAAGCTCGCTCGATTGGATTGGTAGGTTCTTGTGAGCCAGTTACGACTGCTACAAATTGTTCTTGGTGTTCGTTTTGTGGCTCAATTGTTTTACTGTATAAGCCTTTTAAAACAACTCCGTGTTGTTCAAGTATGCTGGCTTCTAATAAGGTGAAGTTTCCGCTGCGGCTAAAGCCTCGTGGAAAGTTTTGATCATCATAAAATTGACGTTGGCTAACAAATGCTTGGCGTAGTAATGAAATGTTATTGCTCATAGCTTTATCCTCATACCTTAGTAATTAGCTGGAGTATGATGCAAGTTTGGCAATTTATTAAACAAATTATTTTTATCGTGAGGATAAAAAATTGGATATCGATTTATTAAAAACATTCGTTGAGGTAGTGCGCACGCGTCACTTTGGTAAAGCGGCCGAAAACCTTTATATTACGCAGTCTGCAGTGAGCTTTAGAATTCGCCAATTAGAGCAAGGGCTTGGTGTTAATTTGTTTATTCGCCAGCGTAATAACATTCAACTTACAGCACCTGGCGAGCGCTTATTACCCCATGCACAAATGATTATTACGGGCATGCAACGTGCCAAAGTGGATGTTGCGCTTGCCGATAATATGCATAAGCAAATTAGCTTAGCAGGAACGCCTAATATTTGGGATGCTTTTTTACAGTTTGGTATAACAAATATTGTATCGGCGATGCCGGGGGTGTCATTAGTCGCAGAAGTTAAAGCACAACAAGAAAGCACTCGGCTGTTATTAGAACGCACGCTTGATTTGGCAATATTGTTTGATCCACCAAAAGTAGACGAGTTAGTGGTAGAGCGAATTTGTGAGTTGCCAATCATTCCCGTAAGCGGATACGACACTGCAACGAACGAAAACTTTTTTGATAATCAGTATGTATATGTTGATTGGGGAACTACTTTCTCACTTTGGCATGCACGCCAGTTTACTGGAAAAACCCCTCCTTATTTTAGAACTAGCACAGGACGTATTGCACTTGATTTAATACTGCAATGTGGCGGCAGTGCGTTTATACCTCAAGTATTGGTAGAAGGACATTTAGAAAAAGGTGAACTATTTCATGTTAAAGATGTAGAAAATACCTCGCGAGACGTGTTTATAGCGTATCACAGAGACAACGAGCAAAAAGAGCTAATAGAAACCTTAGTTAATTTACTATCGCAAATGACGCCAAGCTTGTCATTAAAGCAAAGTAAGTAAGTTCGGCCGTTTATTAAGCTTTCATGTTATTTTGATTTCACATTTAATGCATTTTTATTAATAAAAAAAGACATTATTATTTCCATTGTAATATTACTGTCATTTAGCGGTGACAAAATACAGCAGTTTTAAAAATTAGTCTTTTGTGATTATCCAAGGAAATAACATGAAATTTGTAAAATCGAGCTTATGCTTAGCACTATTAAGTGGTTTATCTTTTAATGCACTTGCTGATGTAGACATTTACGGTAAAGCGAATGTAACAGTGCAATCATCTGATGACGGCGAAGGGTCTTTTACTGAGATAAAAAGTAATGCATCTCGTCTTGGTGTTAAAGGTTCTGAAAAAATAAATGATAGTTTAGAAGCGGTATATAAGTTTGAGTTTCAAGTTGATGTGTCTGATGCTGATTCAAAAGGCGATAACGACGACAATATTTCTGCGCGTAACCAATACGTTGGTTTAAAAGGTGCGTTTGGCCAAGTGGTTATTGGTCGTAACGATACTGCGCTTAAACAATCTCAAGGTAAGTTAGACTTGTTTAACGACCTTGAAGGCGATATTAAAAATGTATTTAAAGGTGAAAACCGCTTAGGAAATACAGTTAGTTATTCATCAAACTCATACGAAGGTTTTAAAGTACTTGCTACTTTTGTAGCTGAAGATGATGTAGACGCTGATAACGGTTACTCAATGGCGGTTACTTACGGTGACGTGGCACTTAAAAAGAGCGCAGTATATGCCTCTATCGCAGCCGATAGTGAAGTAAATGGCTACGATGTAGTACGCGCGTCAATCCAAGGTAAAGTTGAAAACTTTAAGTTAGGTGCAATGTACCAAACACAAGAAAAAGTTGACGGCAGCGCAGAAGCGGATGGTTACCTACTAAATGCAGCTTACAGCATGGGTAACAACACATTTAAAGTGCAATACCAAGACATGGACTTTGACGACAGCGACGATAAGTCAGCAATATCAGTTGGTCTTGATCACAAATTAAATAAAAACATTAAAGTATTTGGCTTTTACTCAAGCTTCGATATGGACAACAACGTTGACCAAGACTACGTAGGCTTAGGTATGGAATATAAGTTTTAACTATTCGCTAAATTAGTTAAAACACTCCCTTTTTAACCGCGCTCTTTTGAGTGCGGTTTTTTTTGCTTTAAATTATTTACTTAGCCGCCCATAATAGAGCTTCATTTGGAATGAGGTGCGAGTCCTCGACTGTTCCCGCAACTGTAATTAGCGCAAAGCTTTAAGTCAGATACAAATGGTATAATACCAATTTTATTAAAAACATGATCTTTCTAGCGAACTAAATAACTAACTAACTAACTTCGTTAAAAATTATTGATATACGACTGCATGGATGCAGGAGGTAGAGCAATGCAGGGAGCAATTAGTGATAACAACTATATGTCATAATTTCCGCCTTGTTATTAAGCTATTTATTTGTCGCTATAATAAATCACTAATTTAATGCAATTGGTATGAATTCTTGTAACGAGCGGGTTTACTCATTTTTTTTGTAGTGCATTAGTATTTTTATCGCATTTTTAGTGAGTTTCACCTAGGGTCTGTTGAACTTTGCGGATTAAAATTTGTTCAAACTAGGGGCTATTTAATCGCGGCGCGAGGTTTGTAACCTAGTGGGCTCGGTAACTGCTCCTGCGTTACCCTACTGGCTTACATCCATGTAAGAATAAGTAAAAACCGAGCAACAAAGAGTAAATAGCCCCTAGGAAGAACCCTTTGGGCAGCGCCTGTTTGGCATTAATGCTACGTTATCGCCCATTTATGGGGAATAACCACACTACATAGGCTCTGCCTTGCCTAAATACCAAACAGACTGTTGCAAATTTAACCTTGAAAGATCAACAGACCCTAGCCTAGGACTGACTATTGCACACTCAAACGCCATTAAATATACCATTACTAAATGTTAAAAACGTATCGTGGGGTATTGGCAATAAAACGATTCTCAAAAAAATAGACCTTAAAATAACCACAGGTAAATTTGTTGGTTTAATTGGCCCCAATGGCGCAGGTAAATCGAGCTTATTGCG
Organism: Pseudoalteromonas sp. APC 3355; assembly: GCF_030407615.1. Lineage (NCBI taxonomy): Bacteria > Pseudomonadati > Pseudomonadota > Gammaproteobacteria > Alteromonadales > Pseudoalteromonadaceae > Pseudoalteromonas > Pseudoalteromonas sp. APC 3355. The sequence continues at coordinate 16,628 of NZ_JASDDB010000024.1, forward strand.
TTGTCTATATCGTTTTAATAAACCCAGTGATGGAGTTGTAGAGTTTAACAACACCGATATTTGGCAGCTAAAAAGCGATGAGTACGCAAAAAAAGTAGCGGTTGTTTTGCAAGAAACTCCGTCGCAATTTAACTTAAGCGTATTTGATGTTATTGCGCTTGGGCTAACGCCTCATAAATCGCTATTTAGCTCGGTAACTAACATTGATAAACAAAAAATTACCCAAGCTATCAACACTGTAGGGTTGGCAGATCATAGCGATCAAAGCTTTGAGTCACTTTCGGGTGGTGAAAAGCAACGTGCCTTGATAGCCCGCGCCATAGTCCAGCAACCTCAGTTGTTAATAATGGACGAACCAACTAGCCATTTAGATGTTAAATACCAAATACAGGTAATGGAGCTTGCTAAATCGTTGGGTGTAACGGTGTTTGCATCATTTCACGATTTAAACTTAGCTTCTGCAATGTGCGATGAACTAGTGGTTATTAAAAATGGTGAAATTACACATACAGGCACGCCAAGTGAGGTATTAACCGAAAACATGCTAGGCGACGTTTTTGGTGTCTGCGCCCAAGTAAATAACCACCCGCAAATATCGAAGTCGGGAAATAGCATCCCTCATATCACTTACTTTTATGGTTACGAATAATATGAGCGCAGTTAATAATCGCCACTCACTTGCGCTATTCATCAGTGTTGCAGCTGCTTTATTTAGCTTATTTGCAGCACTTAGTTTTGGTGCAGCAGAGACCTCACTTCAAGACGTACTTAATAGTTTTTTGCTCTCAAATGAGGCGTCTTTTAATACGCGTATTATTTTTGAACTAAGAATGCCACGCACATTACTCGCCTTTTTAGCAGGCTCTGGCTTAGCAATTGCGGGGCTTATTTTACAAACGGTAACGCGTAACCCTTTAGCCGATCCTTACTTATTTGGTATATCGTCGGGTGCCTCATTTGGTGTGGTGTTACTTATGGCATTAGCAGGCATTAGCGCAGGTTTTATGTTGTCGGCAGCAGCACTATTGGGCAGCTTACTCTCTATGAGTTTATTAATACTTATTGCAGGTAGGCAGCAAAGTGCACAGGTAGAATCAATGTTATTAGCAGGCGTCGCTCTATCGTTTTTATTTAGTGCATTTACCAGCTTGTTGCTTTATTGGAGCGACCCTCAGGCAGTAGCCGCTATTTTATTTTGGACACTGGGCAGCTTTGCGCGTGCGCAGTGGGCTACGCTTTGGTTGCCTTTGTTGGTAATTACATTGTGTACGTTTGTAATGTTGAGCTTTAGAAGGCAACTCAATGCGATGTTACTTGGCGATGAAAGCGCAATTACATTAGGTGTTAGGGTCCAGCGTTTTAGAGTACTTATGCTGGTTTTGAGCTCATTAATTACCGCTGTGTTGGTGGCTATGTGTGGTGGTATTGGGTTTGTAGGATTAATGGTACCGCACATTGTGCGCTTTTTTATCTCCCAAGGCACCATCGCGGGATTGCTAGTAACCAGCTTAGTGGGCGGTACATTTATGGTGTGGGTTGATGTACTTTCGCGCTCATTGCTGAAAAACCAAGAACTGCCCGTAGGCGTTATTACTGCTGCTATTGGTAGTGTGTTCTTTTTAAGTTTATTGTTTTTTAGAAAGCGAAGGGTGTAATTCCATGAAAACCTTAATGGTGCAAGGCACTACTTCCGACGCAGGTAAAAGTACCCTAGTTGCAGCCCTTTGCAGGGTATTTGCTAAGCGAGGGGTAAAGGTTGCGCCTTTTAAACCACAAAATATGGCACTTAATAGCGCAGTAACAAAAGATGGCGGCGAAATTGGTCGTGCGCAAGCTTTGCAAGCAATAGCAGCTAAAGTAGAGCCCGAAATAGACTTTAACCCTATATTACTTAAACCTAATAGCGATACAGGCGCACAAGTGATTATTCATGGAAGAGCCATTAGTAATATGGAAGCGGGCAAATATCACGACTATAAAAAAGTGGCGATGGATGCAGTAATTACCTCACATAACCGCTTAGCTAAACGCTTTGATTTACTCCTTGTTGAAGGGGCAGGGAGTCCTGCTGAAATAAACCTGCGTGAAAACGATATTGCCAATATGGGTTACGCCGAAGAGGTAGATTGCCCTGTTATTATAATTGCCGATATTGATAAAGGTGGTGTGTTTGCACACTTGGTAGGTACGCTTGCGTTGTTAAGCGTGTCAGAACAGGCGCGCGTAAAAGGCTTTGTTATAAACCGCTTTAGAGGCGATATAGGTTTGCTGCAAGGCGGGCTTGATTGGCTTGAAGAATACACAAACAAACCCGTACTTGGCGTATTACCTTATTTACACGACCTTGCGCTTGATGCCGAGGACGCCGTCGCAATTGATAATAACGTAACCAACGCCTCAATTAATATTGCAGTGCTACTTGTACCACACATTAGTAACCACACCGATTTTGATGCACTGCGTTTGCACCCAAACATTAATATAAATTATGTGCGCCATACGCAAACGATCCCAGACGTTGATCTGATAATTCTCCCTGGCAGTAAAAATGTGCTAGGCGATTTAAATTTTTTGAAAAATGAAGGTTGGGACACTCAAATTAAACGCCACTTACGCTATGGTGGTAAAGTACTTGGTATTTGTGGCGGCATGCAAATGCTAGGCAATACAATCAACGATCCTGAGGGTATTGAGTCATCATTAAAGCAAGTAAATGGGCTTGCCCTGTGCGATTTTGAAACCACGCTGACAGCGCAAAAAGTATTAACTAAAATAACCGCTACACTGCTTTTAAATAACCAACAAACACCCTGTAGTGGTTACGAAATACATGCAGGAATTAGCCAAGGTGCAGCGCTTAATAAGCCATTTTTAACCTTTGATGAAAGCCACCCACATGGCTTTACGTTTGATGGCTTTATTAGCGATGATAACGCCATTGCGGGCACTTATTTACATGGCTTATTTGATGAAGCCGATGCTACATCGCAAATTTTAAAATGGGTAAAACCAAGCGCCTCAATTAACCCAATTAGTATTGCCACTCATCGCGAGCAGCAGTTAGAACGATTAGCAACCATGTGCGAAACGCATTTAAACATACAGCAAATTATCTCGATTTATGAAGGGCACAATAATGACTGAACAAAACAACGATAAGCATAAGCAGCGTCAACAAAAAGTAAAAGAACAAGTGGATGCACGTGTTGCTGCCGCACAAGATGTAAAAGGTATTTTTCAGGTAATTACCGGTAACGGTAAAGGTAAATCAACCTCAGGCTTTGGCGTTGTAGCACGCTGCGTAGGGCATGGTAAAAAAGCAGCCGTTTGCCAATATATTAAAGGTACTTGGGAATGTGGCGAGCGTAATTTATTACAAGGTGCAGGCGTTGAGTTTGTTGTAATGAACACCGGTTTTACTTGGGATACGCAAAATAAAGAAGCCGATACTGCAGCCGCGCAGGCAACATGGCAAGAGTCAAAACGTATGCTTGCTGATAGCAGTATTGATTTAGTATTACTCGATGAGCTTACGTATATGGTGACTTACGGCTACGTAGATTTAGATGAAGTAGTAACTGCCCTTAATAACCGCCCACCCATGCAGTCAGTTATTATTACAGGGCGTGCAGCACATCGTACTTTAACCGACCTTGCCGACACGGTAAGCGAAGTGCGTAATGTAAAACATGCATTCGACTCAGGCATAAAAGCGCTTGAAGGGTTTGATTACTAATGTTTAAAGCGTTTTTTATTGGGCTGCTGCTTTTTAGTGTATCGGGCAGTGCACTTGCAGAGCAGGCTAATGATTCTAAAAAACTGCGAATAATCGCGCTTGCACCACATATAGTCGAAAACCTATTTGCCATAGGGGCGGGCGATAATATTGTGGGCACAGTTGATTACGCCGACTACCCTGCTGAAGCCCAAAGTATTGAGCGCATAGGGGGTTATTATGGCATCTCGCTTGAAAAAGTATTGGCGCTTAAACCTGATTTAGTAATTGCGTGGAAAAGCGGAAACCAAAGCGAAGATTTAGCCCAAATAGAGCGCCTGGGTATAAAAGTGTATTTGAGTAATCCCACCACAATCGCTGGTGTAGCCGACGAGTTACTTACTTTTGGTGAATTTACAGGGAATATTGAGCAAAGCCAGCAAGCGGCAAATGCATTTACACAAAAACTAAACGCGATTGTTAAAAGCCAGCAAGATAAAAAAAATATTACCGGATTTTATCAGTTATGGGCTGAGCCCATGATGACAGTAAGTAAAAATACGTGGATAAGCCAACTGATTGAAACATGCCATGTAAGCAATGTATTTGCACAGAGCGTTACAGATTACCCGCAAATTAGTATCGAAAATGTCATTGTTACTAAGCCACAAGTTATTATTATCCCTGATGAAAAATCAAAAACGCCACAGCCGGTTGTTAATTGGCAAAAGTGGCCAGAAGTGCCTGCAGTTAAAAACGATCAATTTATTAGCGTAAATGCCGATTTATTACATCGTTTTACTCCGCGCATGCTAGATGGACTCGCGGATATGTGTGATAAAATAGACGCATCACGTAACCAGATTAAGAGTACACAATGAGCGATTGGGCTACATTTTTAGAAAGTGAATTACAGCAACCTTACATGCAGCAAACGTTAGAGTATGTGGCTAATCGCCGCAATGAAGGTGTTGCTGTTTATCCGTCTGAACCTCAAGTATTTAGTGCTTTTGATGCCACAGCACTAAATGACATCCGCGTTGTAATTTTAGGACAAGACCCATACCACGGAGAAGGGCAAGCGCATGGCTTGTGTTTTTCGGTATTGCCTGATGTAAAAAAGTTGCCACCGTCGCTTAAAAATATGTACAAAGAGTTAGCTGTCGATATTAGCGGGTTTATTATTCCTGAGCATGGTTACCTGCAAAGCTGGGCAGATCAGGGCGTGTTTTTACTCAATACCGTATTGACCGTTGAGCAAGGGCAAGCGCATTCACATAAGCATTTAGGATGGGAGCAATTTACCGATAATGTAATTGCCCATATTAATAAGCACTGCGAAGGTGTGGTATTTATTTTATGGGGGGCACATGCACAAAAAAAAGGTAAAGGCATAGATAGCGCTCGCCATCATATTTTAAAAGGGCCGCACCCATCGCCGCTTTCGGCGCATAGAGGCTTTTTTGGTTGTAAGCATTTCTCACAAACGAATGAGCTATTACAAGCCCAAAAAGATAAGCCGATTAACTGGCAGGTGTAAATAACCTGAGCTTTTAATAATAAATTTATCTCATGCAGCTATCTTTAGTGCATTAAAAAAGGCTTCCATATAGTGGAAGCCTTTTTGTTTAGTTGGGGCGTATTGAATCAAAAATCGAGCTCATCAATTGCAATACTGTCTGTAAAGTAGTCTAGTTCTTGTAGTTCTTTACGTAGGCGCTGTTTGTCTTTTATTGCTTCTATTTCACGCCATTTTCTTTTTTTATTTTTCTGAGAGGTTTTTCTTGTTGTATCTGGTCCTTCTAATATCTCTAATATATCGTTTAGGCTATCCATGAACTTCTCCTATTGATTTTATTGACCTCAAGAATACCTATACCACAGGCCTAGTTAAAATAGAATAAAAAAGTGACAGTTATGTTACATAAGTGTGATTAATTGATGAAGGTTTATACGAAGATTATATGAAGTCGATATGAAGTCGATATGAAGATTATATAGAGGGGTAGCGTATTTTAGGTATAAAAAACGCCGCTATTGCGACGTTTTCTAAAACACGATTATAGCAAATTACATTGCTTTAAAACGCGCTTCTAGTTGTTCTTGTGCATCAGCAAAAGAGCGGATACCTTCAGCTAGTTTTTCAGTAGCCATAGCATCTTGGTTATGTAACCAACGGAACTGCGCTTCTGTAAGTGGCTCTGGTTTTGGCTCTTTAGGAATATCTGTTTCTAGCAAGTATTCCTGTGCGCCTTCAAGGTTACCTAAATCTTCTAAAAGATTAGGGCTAATAGTTAGCTTGTCACAACCAGTAAGAGCAATAATTTCGCCTGTATTACGGAAACTTGCACCCATCACAACTGTTTTGTAGTCATGGCGTTTGTAAAATTCAAAAATGCTGCGTACAGACTGAACACCTGGATCTTGTAGCGGATCGGTTGGTTTTTCCATACCGTTAGCAACATGCCAATCTAAAATACGACCAACAAATGGCGAAATTAGAAATACGTTTGCATCGGCACACGCGCGAGCTTGGGCATCGCTAAATAATAAAGTAAGGTTACATTTAGTACCTTCTTTTTCTAGCTGCTCAGCGGCTTTGATGCCTTCCCATGTAGACGCTACTTTGATTAAAATTTTATCTTTGCTTACACCTTCTTTTTCGTAAAGGCTAAGTAGAGTATGTGCTTTATCAATAGTCGCTTGCGTATTAAACGAAAGGCGTGCATCTACTTCAGTAGAAATATAACCAGGTACAATCTCACTAATTTCTTTACCAAGTAACACGGCAAAGTAATCACATGCTAGTTCAAGTTGTTTAGCTGGCTCTTGCTCGGTTTCTTTTGCATAGCTCCAAGCTTTATCTAGGTAAGGCTTATATGCTTCAATCTCGCTCGCTTTTAATAAAAGCGACGGGTTTGTAGTTGCATCTTCTGGTTGATGCTTTTTAATAGCTTCAATATCACCAGTGTCGGCTACGATAGATGAATGTTGTTTTAGCCTTTGTAGAGCTGAAGTCATTTGCTTTCCTCATTCCAAGCAAGTTAAAAGAAAAATCTAATCACTCTTAATATATACAATCCATACTGCAACAGTGTGACAATGCTTGATAGGTCTTATGTCCTTATCAATAGAAAAACGGCAATGCATGGGTTATTAAGAGAGGATTTATTTAAACAAAACGTGCTTTTCGTTTCATTTAATGTTGAAATTGACACTAAATAAATTACAAGTCAATAGCTAACTATGATCACTGTTATTTCACCTGCAAAAAATCTTGATTACGAAACGCCACCCGCAACAGACAAGTTCACTCAGCCTGAATTACTAGAGCACAGCGAAGAGCTCATGAAAGTATGCCGTGAACTAACACCAGCGCAAATTGGCAGTTTAATGAAAATTAGCGATAAGCTATCTGGGCTTAACGCAGCACGCTTTAGCGAGTGGGCGCAGCCGTTTACACAAAGTAATGCTAAACAAGCCGCACTTGCCTTTAATGGTGATGTATACGGCGGTTTAGATGCAAGTACGCTTAAAGCTAGCGAGCTTGATTACGCACAAAATCATTTGCGTATTCTCTCGGGTTTATACGGCTTATTAAAACCACTTGATTTAATGCAAGCTTACCGTCTTGAAATGGGCACCAAGCTTGAAAACTCGCGTGGCAAAAACTTATACGAGTTTTGGGGCAGCGTAATAGCGAACAAACTAAACGAAGTATTAAAAGCACAAGACGCACAATACCTCGTTAATCTTGCTTCAAACGAATACTTTAAAGCGGTAGATAAAAAAGCATTAAATGCACAAATTATTACCCCACACTTTAAAGACTGTAAAAACGGTCAATACAAGGTAATTAGCTTTTACGCTAAAAAAGCACGCGGCATGATGGCGCGCTACATTATCGAAAATAAAGTAACGCAATTAAGTCAGCTTAAAGAGTTTACTGTGGCGGGTTATTACTTTAGCCCTGAGGCAACAGTTAAAGAGCTTGAGCCGGTATTTATGCGCGACGAACAAAATTAGCTCATAAGCTTAAATAGACAATTGAAAAGCCATGCATTGCATGGCTTTTTTGATACTGGCGTTATATTTGCAACTATATCTAATATTAATGAGATTATTAATTAAATAGGTGCAAACAAAATGATCAGTATTCCGTCAGTTGGCGAAGCCGAAAAGCTAATAGAGGAAAAGCTCGGAGGGTGGTTTGATGTTGTTATCAGCCATATCCCTAATTTTATAGTGGCAATTGTAATTGCCATAGTATTTTCAATATTGGCACGCTTTGCTGGCAAGCTGATGAAAAACGTATTACGCCGCTCACTCGACTCAACGCAAATTGCCGATTTAATGGCGTCAATATTTAAAGTTATTGTGTTGTGCATAGGTTTATTTATAGCGCTCGATTTTGTTGGCTTAAAAGGCACCGTTACTTCGCTACTTGCTGGTGCGGGTATTGTGGGTTTAGCCATTGGTTTTGCGTTTCAAGACATGACCGAAAACCTAATTGCAGGTATAGCAATGGGTGTACGTAAGCCATTTAAAACAGGTGATGTAATAGAAACCGATGATGTGTTTGGTTCGGTGCATTCTATAAACCTACGTAACACGCTAATAGAGAGTTTTTACGGGCAACTAATACTTGTACCAAACAAAGTCTTATTTAGAAATGTACTAAAAAATTACACCACGCTAGGTATAAGGCGCATAGAAGTACCTGTAGGTATTTCGTATGGCGACGACATAGAAAAAGCAAAAGACGTTATAGTCGATAAAATTAACGAATTTGACTTTGTAATACGCAAAGACGAAACCGCTGTATACGCTGAAGGTTTTGGCGACAGCAGCATTAACTTACTGGTGTGGTTTTGGATTAAATACCCAGGCGAGCCTGACTTTATGACGGTACGCCACAAAGGTGTTGTTGCCGTTAAGCAAGCACTAGATGAAGCTGATATTAGTATTCCTTTCCCAATTCGTACGCTCGACTTTGGCATTAAAGGCGGTGAAAAACTCGATGCCATGATAAGCGATAAAATAAGCCAGCAGTCATCCAATAAAGACAGTAGCGACGGTGCTGACTCTAGCCAAAGTGAGTAATTTAGTTAAAACTCATTAGGCAAAAGCATTGGGAAATAGTTACTTACCAACAGCGCATTTTTACAGAGTAAAATTGCGCTTTTTTTTATAAACGGATTATTAGCTAAAAGTTTAAATATCTAGTTTGTGTTTATTGAATATCAATTCTGATTAGTTGCGTTTGGCCATGGGAGTATTAACAAGTAAGATTAGTGTTTACCCAACGATTTTTTTACTGCCTTGCCGCACACTCTGAAATAACGCTCTCATCTATTTCAATAACTAAATAAATCATCCTTTTTAAGCCCGTTAGGTCGGCTAAAGAATCTGTGTAAGCTTTTTCAGTATCAATTGGGTTAACTTAAGGGTTAAAAGAGCAAAGACAAACACGCTAGCGTCAATTCTAAATCTATCTTCTTAAGTATAAGTGTGAGCTATCGTTTTAGGGGGAGGAATAATCGTATTGCTTAGGCTTTATTTTATCTTTTTTACAGCTGCAAAACTTGCCTTAAACTGAATATAAAAAAGCGCAGCTTGTGTTGGAGTAACAAGCCGCGCTTATGAATTAGTTATACAAATAGGTTTTGTGGTACGTATTAAATAACGCTAATTTTGTTACGAATGATTTTAACCCCATCTATATTTTCTAAAAACTTTTGAGCTAGTGCGCGCTGAAAACCAGTTTGTGCTTCACCGTATAAATCTACTTCACCATTTTTTACCTGCACACGAATATCACTTAACGCTAGGTTAGGGTTAGTTCGTAGGGTGTTGGTGATAGTTTGTTGTAGGTTAGGTTGAGTGGCTACACTGCTTACTACGGCCATATTGGTTGCTGCACTTACCTTTGTAGCGCAAGCTAATAAAAATAAACAACAAAATGATACTAAAGCGATAGTTAACTTGAAGCGGTTCATAACTTAATCCTTACATTACGGTGAATAGTGCAGCCACAAAATGGAAATTCCATCGGCTAGGTTATCTTTGTAGTTACAATTTCGGTGCCAATATTAACGCTATGAAATATAAGGTAATTTTATTAAGTGGGAATTAAGGTGGGCAAAAATTACATTTAAATGAGTATGAGTTACATGCTTGGGTTACATATGTAACAGGTACAAACACCAGAGCCTGTAAGGCTTGCATTAAAAAAGCCGACAAAAGTCGGCTTAGAATAAAAATATGTTAGGTTACTTTTTCTTTTTAACCTTAGCCTTTTTCTTGGCTTTCATTTTTACTGGATCTTTACGCTTTTTAGCCGGCGGCTTAGCTTCTTTATGTTGTGGCTCAACACCTTTAATTACACGGCGTTTTAGTTTTTGTTCAACGTAGCGCTCCACTTTATACAAAATACCAATGTCGTGTGCTTCAACTAATGATATTGCAATCCCTTTTTTACCAGCACGGCCAGTACGACCAATACGGTGTACGTATACGTCGGCAGTGCGCGGCATATCAAAGTTAATAACGTGGCTAATGTCAGATACGTCAATACCACGTGCGGCTACATCGGTCGCAATTAATATACGTGTTTTGCCACTGTGAAAGTTTTCCATGGCTTTCATACGTTTGTCTTGTGGCATTTCGCCGCGTAACCAAGCTGCTTTAACGCCATTATTGGTTAGCTCGCCAATCAGTGTTTCTAAACGCTCACGGGTTTTAACAAACACAATTGCTTTAGTCACGTCTGGACCATTTAAGGTATTTACTAAAAGCTCTAGTTTATGATGATAGTCATCGGCTAAATGTACCCACTGGTGAATTTTAGCTTTTTCTTTACGTGACGATTCAGCTTCTAATAGAGCTGGGTCGTTTAATGTTTTTTCAGCAAACCTTTCTACGCTGTCACCTTCGAGTGTTGCTGAGAATAAAAAACATTGGCGACGATTTTTAGCTTCGTCACAAATACGGCTCATTTCTTTTTTGAAACCCATATCTAACATGCGATCTGCTTCATCGATAATAAGCATTTCTACGTGTTCAGCATGAAAGTTTTCGGTTTCTAGGTATTCCATTAATCGACCTGGTGTGGCGATTAAAATATCGTTATTTTTTTCAAAAATTTCTTTATGCGTGCCGTAGTTAATACCGCCTGTTACTACACCAATTTTTAGGTGTGTGCGTTTAGCTAGCAGTTCACATTGTTCATGAATTTGATAAGCCAACTCACGAGTCGGGGTCATAACGAGGACGCGCGCAAAACCAGGATCACGACGTGGGAAATCCAGTAAGTACTGAATAGCCGGAATTAAAAATGCCGCTGTTTTACCTGTACCAGTAGGCGCAGATGCTAAAATATCGCGCCCCTGTAGTGCTTCAGGAATAGCTTGTTGTTGAATGCTGGTTGGCGTCTCGTAGCCCATTTTATTAATGGCATCGAGTAGCTTGTTATCAAGATCAAATTCAGAAAATTGCATAGAGTGTCTAAAATAAGGGACAATTACCCTGATTATACGCGCTATGCTGCGCTTGGTGAATGAAAAGGTGAAAAAATGTCTGGTTTTGTATTTAAACAATTTAAAGTTGAACACGACCACTGTGCAATGAAAGTTTCTACCGATGGCATTTTGCTTGGCGCATGGGCTAATTTAAGCGGTGCAAAGTCATTACTTGATATAGGCACAGGCACCGGCTTACTAGCATTAATGTGTAAGCAGCGCAGTAATGAGCTTGATATAACTGCGGTAGAAATTGACGAAAGCGCCTATACCCAAGCATTACAAAATGTAGCTAATAGTCCGTGGCCAACAATAAGTATTAAGCACCAAACTATTCAAAGCTTTAGTAGTGAAGTTAAATTTGATGTTGTTATCTCTAATCCACCGTATTTTAATCACAGTTTAAAAGGCGATAATGCTGCGCGTAATACCGCACGCCATACCGACGGCTTAAGTTTTGAAGAGTTAATTAATGCCTTTAAACGCTTAAGCCATAGCCGCTCTCGCTTTAGCTTAATACTCCCAAGCGTTGAAGGTGCATTATTTATTGAGCTTGCTACTCAAAATGGGCTTTATTTAAATGCTCACTGCCAAGTAAAAGCCACGCCTAATAAAGATATTAGCCGCAGTTTAATGGCATTTAGCTACGTAAAAAGCGATTTAGAATCATCAACCCTGTGTATTAGAAACTTAGATAATACCTACACCGCTGATTATATAGCCCTGTGCAAAGCATTTTATTTGAAAATGTAAATTGCCAAGTTATGTAGGTTATCTAGTAATAAAGGATAATTTACCTATTATGCATACGTATTCAGTTTTTATTTAATCAATTCTCAATCTAGTGTTAACCACTTGTAAATAACATCGAGTAGTTGTTTTGCTCGCTCAACAGTTGGATCACACACTATGAAACTCAATAAAATAATCACCACCGCAGGTTTAAGCCTAGGGTTGCTCTTACCGAGTATTGCCACAGCTACGCCCACCACATTTGTGCATTTGTTTGAATGGAATTGGCAAGATGTAGCGCAAGAATGTGAGCAATACCTAGGACCAAAAGGCTACGCTGCAGTACAGGTCTCGCCGCCTAATGAGCACATTACAGGAAGCCAATGGTGGACACGTTATCAGCCAGTAAGTTATGGACTGCAAAGTCGTGGCGGAAACCGTGCGCAGTTTATCGATATGGTAAATCGCTGTAGTGCAGCTGGGGTTGATATTTACGTTGATACGCTTATTAATCATATGGCAGCAGGAAGTGGCACTGGCACAGCGGGAAATAGTTTTGGTAATAAAAGCTTTCCTATTTATAGCCCACAAGATTTTCATGAAAGTTGTACCATTAATAGCTCTGACTATGGCAACGATCGCTACCGAGTACAAAATTGTGAACTCGTTGGACTTGCCGATTTAGATACCGCTTCAAACTATGTGCAAAATACCATTGCAGCATATATTAACGACTTGCAAGCTATTGGCGTAAAAGGCTTTCGGTTTGATGCTTCTAAACATGTTGCAGCAAGCGATATCCAAAGTTTAATGGCTAAAGTAAATGGCTCGCCAGTGGTTTTTCAAGAAGTGATTGATCAAGGTGGGGAGGCTGTTGGTGCCTCTGAATATTTAAGCACAGGTTTAGTAACTGAATTTAAATATAGCACTGAGCTTGGTAACACCTTTAGAAACGGCTCGCTTGCATGGCTGAGTAATTTTGGCGAAGGGTGGGGCTTTATGCCAAGCTCTTCTGCGGTGGTTTTTGTAGATAATCACGACAATCAGCGCGGGCACGGCGGCGCTGGTAATGTAATTACCTTTGAGGATGGCCGCTTATATGACTTAGCCAATGTATTTATGTTGGCTTATCCGTACGGTTATCCAAAAGTAATGTCGAGTTATGATTTTCATGGTGATACAGATGCTGGTGGGCCAAATGTACCTGTACATAATAATGGTAACTTAGAGTGTTTTGCTAGTAATTGGAAGTGTGAACATCGCTGGTCATATATTGCAGGCGGGGTCGATTTTAGAAATAACACCGCCGACAATTGGGCAGTAACAAACTGGTGGGATAACACAAATAATCAAATTTCATTTGGCCGAGGTAGCTCGGGTCATATGGCTATTAACAAAGAAGACTCAACACTTAGTGCAACTGTGCAAACCGATATGGCGCCAGGGCAATACTGTAATGTGTTAAAAGGCGAGTTGTCGGCTGATGCTAAAAATTGTAGTGGTGAGGTTATAACGGTTAATTCCGACGGTACTATTAATCTTAATATTGGCGCTTGGGATGCAATGGCAATTCATAAAAATGCCAAGTTAAATACAAGCTCTGTGCCAAATACAGGGAGTGACTGGCAACGCACGGTTATTTTTATTAATGCACAAACACAAAGTGGACAAGATATGTTTTTGCGCGGTGGGATTGACCACGCTTATGCAAACGCAAACCTTGGTCGAAATTGCCAAACAAGTAATTTTGAGTGTGCAATGCCTATTCGTCATAATAATTTAAAAAACGTGACAACAAGCCCTTGGAAAGCAAATGATAACTACCTTGATTGGTATGGTATAGAAAATGGACAAAGTAGCGAAGCAGAAGGTTCTGCTACCGACTGGACAACGAATGTTTGGCCTGCAGGTTGGGGCGCTGAAAAAACGCTAAACACAGATGGTTTTGGTGTAACACCATTAAATATATGGGGCGAACACTATTGGATGCTTGATGTGGATATGGATTGCAGTAAAGCGGTTAATGGATGGTTTGAACTAAAAGCATTCATTAAAAATGGCCAAGGATGGGAGACTGCTATTGCTCAAAACAATACACCTTATACAAGTACTAATCATATGGCGCAATGCGGTAAAGTTAATAAATTTGAGTTTAATAACTCAAGTGTAACCATTCGTAGTTTTTAAAAAATAAATAAAAAGCCTATATTTGAACCTAAGCTAATGATTATTAGTTTAGGTTTTTTAGGTACTGTTCTTTCATAGTGTGTTTATAAATCACCTGTTATGATTCACTCATTAGTTACATTGAATTAAGACAACACAATGAAAAAATTAAATAAAATAATACTACTAAGTACATTCTCTGCGGTTGTTTTGGCAAGCCAAAGTGCACTGGCAGCCATGACCCCAGTAGGCCTTTGGAAAACAATTGATGAGGATACAAACCAAGCTAAGTCGTATGTACGTATTACCCAAACCAACGGTGTATTAAGCGGCAAAGTTGAAACTATTCTTAACCCTGCAAAACAAAACGATATATGCAGTAAGTGTGATGATGAGCTAAAAGATCAGCCTATTTTAGGAATGACCATAATCACTGATGTAAAAGCACAAAATGATGGCACCTGGGGAGACGGAGAAATACTCGACCCAACAAATGGTAAAACCTACACCTTACAATTAACCCCACAAGATGAAGGTAAAAAGCTCGAAGTGCGCGGTTACATTGGCTTTTTTTACCGAAACCAATATTGGCTAAGAGTAGAGTAAGTTTTACTACTTACTTAATTACTAAACGTTAAATAATTAAGCATTAACTGAAATCATTTTTGCACTTTGCCTTTCTTACTCACTAAGCCTGCCATATTTAATTGGCATAAAATTTTGAGTAAATAAAAGGGTAAAATATGATTAAGTACATAGTTGCTTTAATAATGCTTAGCACACTGTTAATAAGCGGTGCGGCAAACGCAAAGGATGATGCTGTAAACACGGGTTGGTTTAATAACACGGCTATTAAAGGGTACGACAGTGTTGCTTATTTTACCCAAAATAAAGCCGTTAAAGGCAATGACAAATATACGTTTAGTTATTTAGGTGCCGACTGGCATTTTTCGAGTGAAGAAAACAAAACGGCATTTGCAGAAAACCCAAAGCGTTATGCTCCGCAATACGGTGGCTGGTGCGCTTATGCAATGGCTGATGAGGGGAATGCTGTAGGGATAGACCCAGAAGCATTTTATATTCACGAAGGTAAGCTTTACTTAAATTACAGCCAAAGCGTACAACAAAAATGGTTAAGTAATTTATTGCCGTACATTGTGATGGCTGATGGATATTACCCACAAACGACCAATGTTATGACGTTTCAATAAATTACTCATATTATTAGGGTCTGTTGAACTTTGCGGATTAA
Source organism: Pseudoalteromonas sp. APC 3355 (assembly GCF_030407615.1). Classification (NCBI taxonomy): domain Bacteria; kingdom Pseudomonadati; phylum Pseudomonadota; class Gammaproteobacteria; order Alteromonadales; family Pseudoalteromonadaceae; genus Pseudoalteromonas; species Pseudoalteromonas sp. APC 3355. The sequence continues at coordinate 32,013 of NZ_JASDDB010000024.1, forward strand.
AATTTGTTCAAACTAGGGGCTATTTAATCGCGGCGCGAGATTTGTAACCTAGTGGGCTAAGTAAAAACCGAGCAAAGCTTCCGCGTCCTGCTCACGCCCCTTACCTACATCCATGTAGGCAACAAAGAGTTGATCGCCCCTAGGAAGAACCCTTTGGGCAGCGCCTGTTTGGCATTAATGCTACGTTATCGCCCATTTATGGGGAATAACCACACTGCATAGGCTCTGCCTTGCCTAAATACCAAACAGACTGCTGTAAATTTAACCTTAAAAGATCAACAGACCCTAGTTAAAAAGCCCGCAACTAAACTAGTTGCGGGCTTTTTACTTATTAGCTAATTAATTAAAGCGTTTCGCTATATTCAGTCATTACCTGTTCAACCCATGTTGCAATACGCTCATCGCTTAGCTCGTATTGGCTGTCTTCGTCGAGCGCAAGACCAACAAACTGTTTACCATCAGGGGTTAATGCTTTTGAGGCTTCAAACTCGTAGCTACTGTCATTTGGCCAAAAACCAAGTTGAGTAAATGTTTGCGTATTTATTTCATCGTGTAGCATGCCTAGGGCATCTTGAAACCATTGCCCGTAACCTTGCTGATCGCCCATGCCAAATAAAGCAATGGTTTTACCGTTTAGGTTTACGTCGGCTATGTCGTCCCACTTTGACTCCCAGTCTTCTTGTATTTCACCAAAATCCCATGTTGAAATACCAAAGATGATAAAGTCGTACTGCTCTGCATTTTTTAGTGGCTCGTCTTTAATATTGTGCAGGGTAACTATATCGGCACCAATAATGTCGCGAATCTTTTCTGCTGCCATTTCGGTGTAGCACGTAGTAGAACCAAAAAATAAACCAATTTGCATCGTATTTATCACTGTGTAATTGCCTGATATGATAGGCTCAAGTTTACCGTAAGGTATTTTTAATTGATACCTTAGCAAAGCATGAGAGCATAATGTGACAACGCTATCTGACGATTCTTTTGAAAATAACAGCAGTATGAGCAGTAATAGCGACTACCTAGAAACCTTTTTAGATAGCCTGTACTTAGAACAAGGCGTAAGCGAAAATACATTAAGCGCTTATCGCAGTGATTTAGATAAGTTTTGCCTATTTTTAAAGGGCGAAAATTTAATGACGGTAACGGGGCTAGACATAGAAAGCTACTTAGCCCATCGAGTTGATTTAGGTTTAAAACCACGCAGTACAGCACGTAGCATTAGTGCGCTAAAGCGTTTTTATCAGTACTTTGTGCGCGAAAAAATAATTAGTGATTCGCCCATGCTAAACATTGCTCAACCAAAAGCCGGACAGTCGTTACCTAAAACACTCTCAGAAGCTGAAGTTGAGGCATTGTTAAATGCGCCCAACACAGAAGAAGCGATGGGGCTGCGCGACAAAGCCATGCTAGAGCTACTTTATGCAACGGGGTTGCGTGTAAGTGAGCTTGTTGGGCTTCGTATGGAGCAAATTAATTTGCGCCAAGCGGTGGTGTTTGTAAAAGGCAAGGGTAACAAAGAGCGCTTAGTGCCATTGGGTGAAGAAGCCATGTATTGGCTGGAGCAATTTTTAAAGGGTGGGCGTGCACAAATGATAAAACACGCCACTGATTTTGTGTTCCCATCTAAGCGTGGAGTAGGCATGACGCGACAAACCTTTTGGCATAGAATTAAACACTATGCTATTTTGGCATCAGTTGAGTCTCCATTATCGCCCCATACCATGCGCCATGCTTTTGCTACGCACTTATTAAATCATGGGGCAGATTTACGTGTGGTACAAATGATGTTGGGCCATAGCGATTTATCAACGACGCAAATTTATACCCATGTTGCCAATGAACGGTTAAAGTCGGTACACGCAGAGCATCATCCGCGAGCGTAAGTTTGAAAGTAAATATTATTAAGCCGGTCAATATATTAAGTATTTTTAGGATAGAGAGAAGTTATGAAAAAATTAATGTTAGCGGGTGCCATGTTGTGCACAAGTATTAGTGCATTTGCAAATGGCGTTGCTGTAACACCAGATGCTAATGATCCTATTATTACTAAATTTGCCGAGCTTGGTGTAACTGTAAAGCAAATTAACCCAAGCCCAGTAGCGGGTTTAAAAGAGTTGATCACTAATAAGGGCGTGCTTTACGCAAGTCCAGATGGTCAATTTTTAATGCAAGGTACGTTAATCGATTTAAATAATCGTAACAACTTAACAGAGCAAGCATTAAACGGCGTGCGTGTTGAGGGCATTAAAGAATACGAAGATTCGATGATTGTGTACAAAGCACCAAACGAAAAACACAGTATTACCGTATTTACCGACATTAGCTGTGGTTACTGTCGTAAATTACATCGCGAGTTAGACGATTTACTTGATGCGGGTATTACCGTTAAGTACCTTGCGTTTCCACGTGGTGGCTTACAAGGTTCAGGCTACGCCGATTTAATGAACGTATGGTGTGCACGCGATCAGCAAGAAGCACTAACAGAAGCTAAGTCGGGTACAAGCACTAAAGTAGTTGCAGGCTGCAGCGCACCGGTTGCAGAGCATTATCAGCTTGGTCAAAGCTTTGGTATTAGCGGCACACCTGCCATTATTTTAGAAGATGGTACGATGATCCCAGGTTACCAGCCAGCAGCAGCACTAAAAGCAGCATTAGATGCTAACAAAGCGTCGTAATACGTTTTATAGCTAATAAAAAGGCCTTAATGGCCTTTTTTTGTCTTTTTAATACGACCCAATAAGTTAAAACTCTGCATGAAAAAACTAATCATTGCGCGTGAAAACGTTGACGACTCGCATCTACCGAGTAATTTACACCCTGTAATTAAACAAATTTATGCTAACCGCAATGTATTTAATGCCGACGAGCTAAATAACAGCGTAGCTACGCTTCACGACTTTAAATTGTTTAAAGATATCGACAAAGCCAGCGATTTATTAATTGAAGCATTAAAGACGCAAAGCCAAATATTAATAGTCGGTGACTTTGATGCTGATGGTGCAACAAGTACTGCAACATTAATGCAAGGCCTTGAGATGTTTGGCTTTAAGCATTTAGATTACTTAATTCCTGACCGGTTTAGCTTAGGTTATGGTTTAAGCCCCGCACTTGCAGAGCAAATAGTACAAATAAAGCCTGATTTAGTGATCACCGTAGATAACGGCATATCGTGTATTGCTGGTATTGATATTTTAAAAGCGGTTGGTATTAAAGTGCTGGTAACAGATCATCACTTACAAGGTGAGCAGCTGCCAAATGCCGATGCAATAGTAAATCCAAATAGGCACGAATGTAACTTCCCGTCTAAATCTATAGCAGGCGTTGGCGTTGCTTTTTACTTATTAATAGCACTAAGAAGCGTAATGCGAGACCTTGGTTATTTTGAGCAGCAACCGCCGCCTAATTTAGCTAACTTGCTCGACATTGTAGCGCTTGGTACGGTTGCTGACGTGGTCGCACTTGATGCAAATAATCGCACCTTAGTACATCAAGGTTTAGCACGTATTCGCAGTGGTAAAACACGTCCAGGCATTACCGCGCTCATTGAAGTGGCTAACCGCAATGCTGCGCGCTTAAGCGCAAGCGACTTTGGCTTTTCACTTGCCCCGCGTTTAAATGCAGCAGGGCGATTAGACGACATGAGTTTGGGTATAGCATGCTTACTTAGCACCGATATAAACCAAGCACGTAGTATTGCCGGCGAGCTCGATAGCTTAAACTTTGCAAGGCGCGAAATAGAACAAGGCATGCAAGCCGAGGCGCAAGCCGTGCTTGATAGACTCGCATTTAGCGACGATAACGTCCCTGATGCAATCTGCTTGTTTCAAGACGATTGGCATCAAGGTGTTATTGGCATTTTGGCTGGTCGCTTAAAAGAAAAGTACCACCGACCAACCGTTATATTTGCTGGTGGCGAAAATGGTGAAATAAAAGGTTCGTGCCGCTCTATAGAAGGGTTGCACATGCGCGACTTACTCGAAGGGCTAAATACAGCCGACCCACACTTAATTAATAAGTTTGGTGGCCATGCAATGGCCGCTGGTTTAAGTATTAATGAGCAACACTTTAATGACTTTAAAAAAGCATTTGATGCTGCCGTGAGTGCGCAACTGAGTGAAGAAAATAAGCGCTGTATTGTATTTACCGACGGTGAGCTGCCAAACGACTGTTTTACGATGGAGTTTGCCCAGCTATTAAAGCAATCGGGCCCGTGGGGGCAGCAATTTCCTGAGCCTGTGTTTGAGCACACCTTTGAAGTAATACAGCAGCGCATAGTCGGCGAAAAGCATTTAAAGCTGGTGCTAAAGCATCAATCAGGGCGATTAGTTGACGCCATTGCCTTTGGTATTGATGTAAAAGAATGGCCCGACACTGAAGCGAAATTTGTAAAAATAGCCTATCAACTCGATATAAATGAGTTTAGAGGTAAATTTACGCTGCAATTAATAGTTAGAGAGCTTGAAAAAGTGCACTAAAAAATATGCACAAATCATGCATAAAAGGCTAATAAAGCGCGCGGTTTTTTGTTAAAATCGGGCGTTTTTATCATTTGACGATAATTTGTTGCGAAAATCCCATGTAAAGGGGCGCAATTACCTAGCCATTTTGGAGTGATGTACATGTTTGAAGTGAATCCTGTGATTAACCAAATCAAGGAAATTCGCGAACGTACTGAATTGCTTCGGGGGTACCTTTGACTACGCTCTTAAACAAGAACGCCTAGAAGAAGTTAACGCCGAACTTGAAGATTCAGCCGTATGGAATGAGCCTGAACGCGCACAAGCGCTTGGCCGTGAAAAATCAGCATTAGAGGCTGTTGTTGAAACAATCGACAACCTTGTAGCCGGTACTGACGACGTTGAAGGTCTACTTGAACTTGCTGTAGAAGCTGAAGATCAAGATACCTTTGATGAAGCACAAAGCGAACTTAGCGATCTAAACGAGCAGTTAGAAGGTTTAGAGTTTCGTCGTATGTTTTCAGGTCCTCATGACTCAAACGATGCGTACCTTGATTTACAATCGGGTTCTGGCGGCACTGAAGCACAAGACTGGTGTAACATTCTACTTCGTATGTATTTACGTTGGGGCGAGGCTAAAGGCTTTAAAGTTGAGCTAGTTGAAGCAACCGACGGTGATGTTGCCGGTATTAAAGGCGCAACAGTTCGCTTTGTTGGGGAATACGCTTACGGTTGGTTACGTACAGAAACAGGCGTTCACCGTTTAGTGCGTAAAAGCCCGTTTGACTCAAGTGGTCGTCGTCATACCTCATTTGCTTCTGCGTTTGTATACCCAGAGATTGACGATAATATTGAAATTGATATTAATCCGTCAGACCTACGTATAGACGTTTACCGTGCATCAGGCGCGGGTGGTCAGCACGTTAATACCACCGAATCGGCGGTTCGTATTACTCACGTACCAACAAATACCGTAGTGCAGTGTCAAAACGAGCGTTCACAGCATAAAAATAAAGCCCAAGCGATGAAGCAATTAAAAGCTAAATTATTTGAGCTTGAGCTACAGCAGCAAAATGCTGAGAAACAAACGCAAGAAGACGCTAAATCTGATATAGGTTGGGGTAGCCAAATACGTTCATACGTACTTGATGACGCACGTATTAAAGATTTACGTACAGGCGTTGAAAACCGCAATACCCAATCGGTACTTGACGGTAACTTAGATAAATTTATTGAAGCCAGCCTTAAATCTGGCCTATAACCACCAAGCTAATAAAGAGCTAAAAAATGACTGATAAAATCCAAGACGAAAACAAGTTAATCGCTGAGCGTCGCGGCAAGTTAGACGCGATACGCGAAAATTGCCCAGCCAACGGTCATCCAAACCAATTCCGTCGTGAGCATTACACGGCTGATTTGCAAGCCCAGTTTGGTGATAAGAGCAAAGAAGAATTAGTTGAACTACAAGAAGTTGTGTCTATTGCTGGACGTATTTTAGCAAAGCGTGGACCGTTTTTTGTAATTCAAGACATGAAAGGTCGTGTACAAGCGTATGCATCTAAAGATGTTCAAAAAGACCTTAAAGAAAAATATGGTCAGCTAGACACTGGCGATATTATAGGTGTTAAAGGTGCGTTAAATAAATCGGGTAAAGGCGATTTATACGTAGAAATGACTGAGTATCAATTACTAACTAAGTCACTTCGTCCGTTACCTGAAAAATTCCATGGCTTATCAGATCAAGAAACAAAGTACCGCCAACGTTATGTTGACTTAATTACTAACGAAGCAACGCGCGAAACATTCCGCATTCGTTCACAAGTGGTTGAAGGTATTCGTCGCTTTTTAGCAGACCGTGACTTTATGGAAGTAGAAACACCTATGCTACAGGTTATACCTGGCGGTGCATCTGCGCGTCCGTTTGTAACTCACCATAACGCGCTTGATATCGACATGTACCTACGTATAGCGCCAGAGCTTTACTTAAAGCGCTTAGTGGTAGGTGGTTTTGATCGTGTATTTGAAATTAACCGTAACTTCCGTAACGAAGGGTTATCTACACGTCACAACCCAGAATTTACAATGATTGAATTTTACCAAGCATACGCTGATTACATCGACCTGATGAACATCACCGAAGACATGCTACGTACTGTTGCAGAAAACGTACTAGGTAGTGCAATTGTAGTTAATACAACTAAAGACGAAAACGGCGAAGTTATCGATTCAGTTGAATACGACTTTGGCCAACCGTTTACACGTTTAAGTATGGCGGATGCTATCTTAAAATATAACCCTGAGTTTGATGCTGCGGTATTTAACGACCCAGAAAACCACTTTGAAGAGTTAAAAGCGTACGCTAAACAAGTGCACGTTAAAATTCCTGAAAACTGTGTTTGGGGTCCAGGTAAGTTCTTGTGTGAAATATTTGAAGAAACAGCAGAGCACATGCTTATTCAACCTACGTTTATTACTGGTTACCCGTGGGAAGTGTCACCACTTGCACGCCGTAACGACGAAAACCCATTTGTTACCGACCGTTTTGAGTTTTTCGTTGGCGGCCGTGAACTTGCAAATGGTTTCTCGGAGCTTAACGATGCACAGGACCAAGCTGAGCGCTTTACTCGTCAAGTTGAAGAGAAAGACGCAGGCGATGATGAAGCAATGCACTACGACGAAGACTACATACGCGCACTAGAGTACGGCTTACCGCCAACGGCTGGTGAAGGTATTGGTATTGACCGTTTAGTAATGTTGTTTACTGATTCATCAACAATTAAAGACGTTATTTTGTTCCCGCATATGCGTCCACAAGCTGACTAATCTTTAGTAGAACGAAGTAAGTTAATAAACGCCGCTTAATAGCGGCGTTTTTTTGCTTATAATTAGTGTTTTAATTAATAAGTACTACACTAAAAATTAAAGGTAATTATTAGTGCTGATTAATGTGCAATTCAGCTTCACTAACTTATTGTTATTGGAAGTTTTAAATATTAAAACTAACAGTGCTATAACTTTTTAGTATGATTGTTTTTTAAACATATGTTGTGTTTGTACAAAGGTTTTAGCTAGAATACGCACGAAATTTACACTGCTGGTATTTAGCAGTTAAATATAGATTCTTAAAGGACTTAGAATAATAGTATGAAAGACAAACGAGTAGATGATTTATCAGAAGAATGCACATCAGAGCAAGAACGAAACGCTTACTACCGTGCTTGTATCGCTGAATTTCAACAATTAGGTTACCAAGAACAGTATTTGGCTCAGTTAACAGATGACTTAGTTCCCGTGCTAGGTGTTAATCCTTCAAATAAAAATACGTAACCCGCTTAAATTTCAAACTAATTACACTTTTAAACCAAGCATATGTGCAATCTGTAACCATATAGTCGTTTTTGGTAGAAAAGTGTTTGACATATTTTCTGAAATCTTTATTATACGCCCCACAAGACGGAGAGGTGTCCGAGTGGCCGAAGGAGCTCCCCTGCTAAGGGAGTATAGAGTTTGTAGCTCTATCGAGGGTTCGAAT
>NZ_JASDDB010000025.1:0-26368 GCF_030407615.1 Pseudoalteromonas sp. APC 3355
GTTAAAGAACGTTTTGAGTCGCTTTAGCGTCTCAAGGGATGCGAATAATACACCCTTTATTTTTCGAGTCAACACTTAGTTTTAAACTTTCTTTTTAGAAGATTCAAAACCGAAGTTTTATTTAACTCTCTGAGTATTTCGTGCCTCGCTATGCGTTGGCGTTTCCCGTCTCAGTGGGGTCGCATTATAGGGAGATCCGAAAACAGATCAACCCTTTTTTTAGATCTTTTTACTGTTCGAACAAAAATAGAACAAAACCACGTAAAACGACATGAAAACCCGTCTAAGATGATGCTTTTTTATGCTCTTATTTATTATTTAATACAAATATCATTGCTATGTTTGATTTAGGCGTTAAGATAGCAAGTTCACAATGTTAAATTAATGTTTATTTCCTGTTTATTGGTAGATCTAAAATGAAATTACCCGATCAAAAATCTTTTATCTTCTCTGTTATTCTTGCTGTAGTTGGTTTTGTTGTTGTTGAGTTTGCTTTAGGCGGCTTAGCTTTAAACCCTGCATTACTATTTGGTGCTGGTTTATTAATAGGTGCGATTGCTATTGCTGCAATATCATCGGATGTGACTGAAGAAGCTGAAGTTAAAACAAAAACGCTTTATGTTGGTAACCTTCCTTATCGTGCAAACGAAGGTGTGGTTCGTGCATTATTTGAAGAACAAGGCAAAGTATTCAATGTTCGTTTATTAAAGGATAAGAATACTGGCAAACGTCGTGGCTTTGGTTTTGTTGAAATGGCGCAAGCTGATGCAGACAATGCAATTGCTAACTTGAACGATAGCGAGTTCCAACAACGTACTTTAAAGGTACGTGAAGCAAAACAAAAACAAGAAGATGATTCTAATGCTCTACGTACTGAGACGGATCAGTCAGTGTAACTAGCTTTACCGCTAGCTTATTGCTAAACACATCAGCCGTTGCATAATATTGCAGCGGCTTTTTTATGTCTGTTTGTTTATCCACACATAAGTTAAGTTGGTTAAGTAGGAAGTTGACTCTATTTGCTATCGCTACACCTGAATCAAGTAATTTTACATTCCCTTCAAAATACTGACTAATCGGCTCTGCTAATATCGGAAAGTGCGTACACCCTAGTACAAGTACATCTATTGTTTTATCTATATGTAGTTCATCAAGTACTTGATACAACTTATTTGTATCTAAAGAGCCTGTAAAAAAGCATTCCTCAGCTAACGTTACTAATTCAACACTGCTATACAGATTAACGATCACATTACGTGCATGTTCAGCAATTAATGTTTTTGTGTATGAACTGGCGACCGTTGCCGGTGTGGCTAACAAGCCAATATGATTTGAGCGTGTTAATTCTGCCGCAGGCTTTATTGCTGGCACAACACCTACAATAGGAATATCCGTAATTTGGCGAACAGCGCTGAGTGCAGATGTAGAAGCTGTATTACACGCTATTACAATTAAATCGACGTTAAGCGTGTTGGCTTTGATGAAATGAATAAGTGAACATAACCGGTTAATTATAGTTTGTTGGGACTGAGCACCATAAGGTAGTAATGCATTATCCATAAAATAGCTGTACTGAGCATTGGGGATACTTTGCTTGATATGTTCAAGTACAGTAGTTCCACCAATACCTGAATCAAAGACCATTATATGCGCTGACAAACTACCGTTCCTACTTTACTTTAAGATCGGCAGTTTGCCATGAGGTTTTTATAAAAGAAAGTAGTTTAACTTTGCGTGGCTTCTAAATCAGTAAGCCTGTCGGCTGCTGAATTTAACTGATTAAGGTTTTCGAACATAGACTTTGTATAATCTACTAACTTATCTATTTGTTCCTGATCTTGATTTAACCATTGGAGAATGCCAGCTAGCTGATTTTGTAATCCAAGCTCACCCGCTTTTTCAAAAGCGTTTTTAAGGTCGTCATTAAAAGGGGCTAAACCCTCTGCTACTTGTTTTTCTGGTGCTGGTTTATATTCTTCATAGCTTTTAACTGTTGCTATTGTTTTTGTTTGGCGTAAATCCATAGAAAAAGCCACCAGCTGATCGCTGTCTAAACTCAGCTCTTGCGCTTGTTCAAATGCTTCATCTAAATCACCACCAAAAAAGGTTTTACTTAAATCTTGTAAGTCTTCCATCATCGCATTAATAGCTTCTTGCTCTTGCTCGTTTAAGTCACCATTTACCGACATCGAAAATGATACCTGTCGAGATTGCGATGATGAGCTTGCAAACGACTCACTATTACTGTTTTGCTGATAGCCACTTGCCGATTGAGATTCAAATGCATCAGCAAAGCTAATACTTACCTCATCGCCTTCTGCTGTAGTAAATTTATACTCTGCATTACTCGTCATACTGACGTATTGGGCCTGGCTTATATTTACGCTGGCAGGTTGTGGGTTAAATAACGACTCTTCAAACTTATCCAGCCCATTGTAAATTCCCTCTTTGGACTTGTTAATGCCCTCTTCCATGTCATCATTAAATACGCCAGTACCTTTGAGTTCATCAACAGCGTCATCAATCCCTATTTGGACTCCTTTGCGCGCATCGCCTAGCATATCTTTGAGCTTTTCGTCATCAGCGCCGTTAGCTTTTGCTTTATTTACAGCACTACTTACAAAATCGAGTACGTTTTTTACTATTTCATCAAAATCAAATAGTGGTTTATCTGCTTTTTTTTCTGCTATAGGTAATCCAAGCTGCTCAGCCATTTTATCGCCAAGCACCTTTGCGGCCAACTCTCGGCCTCGTTGTTGATAGCTATCTTGAGGAGACGTAATTGTAGGTTGCTGTATATCAGCTTTATTATTGAATTTATTGATGTTGTTGTTTGGCGTAAAGCCATAATTACCTATTTTCATGATTCGTCTCCTAAGCGTGCGTAGTTTATTATCGGCTATAACAACAAAAACTAAAGTACAATGTTCAATAAAACAGCATAAATGCTAGCCAAAACTAGACAAATACGCAGCGCTCCCTACAATAGCGCCGATAAACAGATCTTAGATAAGGTAGTAGCGTTAATGGCAGTTATTAAAATAGATACCACACAGTACCAAGCGCAGTTAAGTGAAAAAGAGCAGCGCATTAGTACGCAGTTTCAACGTTTTGGTGTGGAGCAATTAGAAGTATTTAGCTCAGAGCCAACTAACTACCGCCAACGTGCTGAATTTAGAGTATGGCACGACGGTGATGATCTGTTTCACATTATGTTTGATCAACAAACAAAAGAAAAAATCCGTGTTGATACATTTGACCCAGCAGCGCCTCTAGTAGGTGAAATAATGCAGGTGATGATTGAAAATCTTAAGCCTTGTGAAATATTACGCCGTAAGTTATTTCAAATCGATTATCTATCAACGCTAAGCGGTGAAATTTTAGTAAGCTTGCTTTATCACAAACCACTGGATGATGAATGGTTAAGTGAAATTAAAGCACTGAAAGAAAAGCTTAGCAGTAAATACAAAATTGACTTTATAGGCCGTGCTCGTAAACAAAAAGAAGTACTAGGTGATGACTTTGTAACTGAACGTTTAACAATTAATGGTCAAGAGCTTATATACCAACAAGTAGAAAATAGCTTTACTCAGCCTAATGCAAAAGTAAATATTAATATGCTGGAGTGGGCACAAGATTTATGTAAACCACTTAAAAATGATTTACTAGAACTGTATTGTGGTAACGGTAACTTTTCAATTGCATTAGCGGGCTGTTTTAATAAAGTATTAGCGACGGAAATATCAAAATCATCTGTTCACTCTGCTCAATACAACATTGCTAAAAACAACGTAGAGAACTTAGATATTATTCGTATGTCGAGTGAAGAGTTTACTCAAGCAATGAATGGCGAGCGTACTTTTTCGCGTTTAGAAGGGATTGATTTAAAAAGCTATGACTGCCAAACCATATTAGTTGATCCACCACGCGCGGGCATGGATGAATTAACGTGTGACTTAGTGGCTAATTACGAAAACATAATTTATATATCCTGTAATCCTGAAACTCTTGAGCGTGACCTTGATCACTTAACACGTACGCATAACGTTAAGCGCTTTGCTATATTTGATCAGTTCCCTTATACGCATCACATTGAGTCGGGCGTTTTCTTACAGCGCAAATAAATACGCTCAGTAAACGTTAACCATAAAAAAAGCTCCTTAAGGAGCTTTTTTTGTTTTAGCTAAACTTACTTGTTAGCTAAGTAATTTATTAATTTGCTAATGTCTTCAGGTTTAGTAATACCCGACTCACGACCTAGGTTTAATTTGTACTTACCATTTACAATAAAGGTAGGTACGCCACGTAGTGCACCTTTTTCTTTAAAGTAGTCTTGATCGCGTTTCATTTTAGAGCTCAGTGTACGTACCGAGAAGCTTTTAAACAGCTTATCAAACTTATCACCATCAACGCCCTGCGCTACAAATATATCTTTTACATCTGCAAGCTCATTAAATTTAGCGCGCTTTGTATGGATATGATTAAAGATTGCAGAAATAATCTGATCTTTTTGTGGAAGCACTTCAGCTGTCGCCAGTGCTTGGCTCATCATCTGTTGGTTTTCTGGGTCACGTACACCTACAAAATCAACATGGCTCTTTTTAAATTTAACGTTTTTATCAAGCTTAGGCTTAAACTCACCAATTAGTGCTTCCATGTTATTACATGCAGGGCAGTAAAATGAGAAAAACTCTTTAACCTCTGGCTTTTTAGTTGCACGCTCAGAAACTACGTCGTAATGCACGCCTTCTTCATACGTTGCTGCAAAGCTTGTTGCTGCCATAGGAAGTAATATTGCAAGCAAACCTGCTTTAACTAATTTAATCATTATTATACTCCGAAATTTATAGTGCTAATAAAAACGCTACTAACTCATCAAGTTCTTTTTGATTTTTGATGGTGTTGAGGTTTATTTTATATTTATCGTTAACAATAAAAGTAGGTACACCTGTAAGTGCGCCTAATTTTGAATATTTATTCTGTTTGTTTTGCATTGCTTGCTCAGCTGAAATAACAGGCATGCTTGCAATCTCTTGATCAAACGTTGCGCTATCAATACCATTTACTTCAAGTAATTTTTTAACGTCTTTCATTTCAGTTAAAGGAGCACGTTGAACATGGATACTTTTAAAAATTTGATCGCTAATACTTTGCGCCTGACCATGCTGCTTAGCTATTAAGTAGGCAAAGCTTAAATTACTTTGTGCTTGTGGTGACACGCCACCTAAAAAGTTAACGTGGTTTTTAATAAACTCAGCGCCTTCTGGCAAGCCTTTTTCAATTGCTTTTGCTACTGGTTCAAACTTAAAGCAATGTGGACAGTAAAATGAGAAAAACTCGGTTACTTGCGGTGACTTGCTTTTGTCTACATCTATAACAGTGTATTGATTATCAACTTCAAACTGTGCAGCAAGTGCTGCAAATGGTAAACATAAAAGTAATAAACTCAGTTTTAATTTTTTAAGCATTTGTATCTCGTTATACTTGTCTTTAAATAAAATATTACGGCAATAACTTTAACGGTGCTTCTTGCAATGCTGCAAGTTGCTCTTTCAGTGCTAAAATTTGTTGCTCCCAGTATTTGTCATCAGCAAACCATGTAAAGTTCCGCACAAAAGCAGGATCACTCCATCGTTTAGCTACCCATCCCATATAATGAATAATACGCATTGCTCGCAGCGGTTCAATTAATTTGAGTTGAGAGTGATCAAAATCACAAAACTCTTCATACGCATTTACAAGGGTGTCTAACTGTAACAGTTGCGTCGCTCTATCGCCACTGAGCATCATCCATAAATCTTGGATTGCAGGACCTTGGCGGCTGTCGTCTAAATCAACAAACATTAGCGCATCACCTGCCCATAAAATATTACCTACGTGGCAGTCACCATGTAAGCGAATACTTTGCACATCTTTATACTGTTTTTGCGCCTGCTCTATCACTAAATCTAAAATAGTATAAAAGGCAGTATTTATTCCCATGGGCACTAAGTTACTTTTTTGAAGATGAACTTTGGCTGTATGCAAATACTCCTCGCAAGTAACTGTTGGTCTATAAGTAAAAGGTTTTGTTTTAGCTACTTGGTGCATTCGGCCAATTAATCGCCCCATTACATCAAGCTGATCTAAATTATCAACCTCAAATAAACGCCCGCCTACACTTGGAAACAACACAAACAAATACCCTTCGTGTTCAAACAAGCTTTGTCCATTATATAAAATAGGGGCAACAACGGGTACTTCTGCATCCGCTAGTTCAAATGCAAAGTCATGCTCTTCTTGAATTTGCTCTTTACTCCATCGCTCTGGGCGATAAAACTTCACTACGTAACGCAGGCCATCATCCGCTTTAAATTGGTACACTCTGTTTTCATAGCTATTGAGTGCTAATAAACCAGATTCGGCGTACACACCTACGCTTTCTATTGCATCGAGTATTAGGTCTGGTGTTAAGTCAATAAAACTAAATTTACTCATACTCTTCTTATATAAAATAAAAGCGGGTTATATACCCGCTTTTGTTAATTGCTATATCAACTTACCTAATTAAGGTAAGTTGCGATTATCGCGCTTTAAAAAAGTTACTCGACTGCGATATTGTCTCATCCGGCTCATCTACCGGTGAAAGCACAAAGTTAAACTCAGTCATCGGCGCCTTCAAATCATAAGGGTCCATTACAAGTGACAATGGTACGTTATGAGATTCCCCTGCCTGCACAGTAAATGACTGCTTACCAATATACTTAAAGTTATCTAACCCTTGTACTTTAATATTAAAGGTTTGCTCGTACTGCGCTTTATTAATTACCTTTAATGTATAGGTGTTCTCTACTAAACCATCAAAATCGACACGATATAATTGGTTTCGGTCACGAATAATATCAAAGTCCATTGTTTTACGCAGTGCTATATTAGCGACAAGCGCTCCCGTAAGCACAACAAGTATGACCGTATAACCAATAATTTTAGCTCGCAGTGGATTCGTTTTATTTTCTGGGGTTTCGAGATTTCGCTCTGTCGTATATGAAATAAGCCCACGCGGGTATTCCATTTTATCCATTACGCCATCACACGCATCAATACATGCACCACAGTTGATACACTCAGCTTGTAGCCCATTTCTAATATCAATACCTGTTGGGCACACTTGAACGCACAAGTTACAGTCTATACAGTCGCCTAACTCTAAATCTTTATGGTCTACTTTACGTGAACGAGGACCACGGCTTTCACCTCGGCTTTCGTCGTACGTTACGGTGTATGTGTCTTTATCAAACATAGCTGATTGAAAACGAGAGTAAGGACAGATGTGTAAACACATAATTTCTCGCATCCAACCGGCATTACCATAGGTACACGCAGCAAAGAAAATAATACTGACTAGTGCATAACCGCCTACATCAAACGTTACAAAGTCAGGGAGTAACTCCCTTATTGGCGTAAAGTAACCCACAAAAGAAATAGCGGTATACAACGAAAACAATACCCAACTAGTATGCTTTGCCGTCTTACGCCAAAACTTATCAAAATTCATGGGTCGTTGATCGAGTTTTTTACGTTGATTAGCCGTGCCTTCAAGCTTTTCTTCGAACCAAATAAAAATAAAAGTCCAAACAGTTTGCGGACATGTGTAGCCACACCACACCCGTCCATAGAAGGTGGTCACTAAAAACAACGCAAATGCTGCCAACATAAAGATAAACGCTAATATAGTAAAATCTTGAGGCCATAGCGTTAAACCAAAAATATTGTATTTTTGGCCAATTAGATCAAACAGCACAGCTTGCTGGCCATTAAAATTAATCCAAGGTAGTAACATAAACGCAAGCAGGCCTAAGAAGCCAATGCGCTGTCTAAGTAATTGATGTAGGCCTTTTACAGCACGCACATAAATACGATTTCGGGGATTGAACCTATCATCTTGACGGCTTAAATCCGGTTTTTGGATTTTCACCTCTACAGGGATATTCTTTACTTTAATTTGCTTGTCCATCGAAGTTCCTCAACGCCGCTTGGAAATAAAAATCCAGCAATACTCAAGTACTCTATACTTAAAGTTAGCAAGTTACTTGCTAGGCATATTTACTTTAATAAATTGCCTTCTCGAATACTTTCAGATATTTCAGAAATATCTGACTGCTGTTAAGCATTATAACAATGTTGGTTAAAATTACTGGCATAGATTGCTAATAATTTATTCATCCCAGTTACTTGCTTTTAAAATGCAGTTTATTACACTGCATGGTAATTCAACCCTACTTAGATCAAGGTTTACGTATCCATGAAAAAATTTATTATTTTGGTAGTTGTGATCCTTGCCTTTTTTACAATCGATCACCCACTTATAAAAGAACCTCGCGAAAGGTTACTAGGTGAAGGCATTGGCTTTTTAAGTGATGCAAGTAAGGTCAACAGAAGCCCAGCTGCAAATATGGCTAAAAATAGGATCAGCAGTCAACTTAAACTATCTGAATCTGAAGATGAGTATGTAGAAAAAACGTTTACAACAGATGACTCTGTTCAGTTATTTCACCTACGCTATTGTCGTGAGCGTGACTTAAACCTTTATTTTTATGACGACCGTTTAAATACGGTATGTAAAATAGTGACTGAAGCATTAGAGCAAAAGCGAGCAAAGTAGTGGATTTTTCAGGATTAAATAAAAAAGCAAGCGACTCATTTCATAAGCAGCGCAATATGCTCAAGCAATTAGCGCAAGGCAAAACATTAAAGTGTGAGAAGTGTAATGGGGTTTTAACACTTGATTTAGCCACCAGCGAGCCTGGTAAAGGCATAGTAAAGTGCAAACAAGGCTGTACGGATATTATATTAGAGCTAGGCACTTAGATTAAACTAAGCGCCTAGTATTAATAATTACTCTTCCCAACTCTCGTCGGTTATCAAGCCGCTATTAATTGCGACCACTTCAATTAGTTCAGCAAACCCTAATGCAAAGTCACCCATAGATTCATACTGATACTGACACAAAGCTTCTATTGTCATGTTATTTTGTTTGGCAATCTGAGCTATTGCTAGTTGGTCGAGTGCAAAAAAGCTTAGTGTGCTTAACGCACTTTCTAGTGCTTGTTTAAAATCAACGTCTAATTGCGGTGCATTTAACAAAGGTTCTGCATAAGCTTTCGTTGCAACTAAGAAGCCTTTACTCCACGACTTACAAAATTCAGCATCAAATGTGTCTGGTAATTTATATCCAGTTTCGAACACCTGCTCACTAATTTTGTGATAAAGCGCCATAAACAAAAAAAGCATTTCTTCATCTAAATCATTAGCTGTGTTTGGCAATATCTGCTCAAGCCACTCATGTACATCTAATGGGTTAGGCGAACAAATTACACCAAATAAATAGCCTTGGCTTTGTACAAGGGTCATTGCTTGAGATTGGGTATTTAAAAATGAGCTGAGCTGCTTTGCGTGCAACTCAGTAAATTGGGGTATTTGCATTAAAACTCTTTATATTAAAACATTAAAAGTTGAGCGGGTAGCGACCTTGGTTATCTGGTCGGCCTAAAAACTTAACCGCATCATGTACATCTTTAGGTAAGCTGGCATCTGGTTTTACATAACCTGCCACTCTAAAGTCGAAATTAGCTTTAAGTGTAGCATCTGCCTCAAGGCCAAGCGTATTATCTGGGTCAATTAATATAGCAACATCACCCGACTTACAGCTTAACTTACCAGCTAGAGGTCCAATATTAAACCATCCATTTAAACCTTGAACATCAATATTAGGGCTCGCTATTTCACCTTTTAGTGAATCACAATAAGGTGCGCCTGAGCTGTATTCATCAAGTTCTAAAATCACACGCCCTTTAGCGGTAACAGGCAGAGGAAGTTGCACACGTTGCATTGCACGCTCTACAGTGGAGCGTACTAGGGCATCAGTCACTATTACTTTTTTATTAAAAAACCCATAACTTACATCTGCGTAACCCGAAATATCACTGCGTTCTCGTGGGTTACCAAATTTTATGTTCGCATTTAGTTTGCCCGTAAATAATTTCCAGCCTGCAATATCCCAGCGCACATTATTTAACTGTTCACCATCAAAACGAACTTGCATCATTTGACCTTGCCAAACAGTACCTACAGTTTGCCCAACTTCTAATTGCTTTGGAAAATACGGCTTAGCTATATCAAGCGCAATACTGGCTGGTAATTTAATAATACAAAACACAATAAAACTAATTAAAAAGACAGCCGATAACGTTATTATTTTTTTCATTAATTAATTCTCTAATACTAAACGGCTTACGCGCACATAGCCTGATTTATCATCGCGACTTAAATCTAAATTTTCAATTTTTAAACCATGCTGATTTACTAGCTCATCTAGCCATTCTATTAACTGATTAAACTCTACTGAGTCGAGCGTTAAACGAAGAGAATCACTACTGGGCTGCATTTTACTAATATTGATTTTATAGCGTCCACGAGTAGAGTTTACCACTTGGCTTAAGTTTGTATTGCTAGCAACACTGGTGTTGCCTGCAGCCTTTAGCTTAACAATACTGTCATCAACCCAAGCTAATAGCTCTTGTTGTTTAATTTGAGATTGCTGTGCTTTTTCTATCGCGTTATTTAATGGCCTAAATATTCCCATTACTAAAACAAAAATAATAAACACGCCACCAGCGACCATTACCAATTGTTGTTCTTGCTCTTTAAGCGAACGCCACTGTTTCATTAACTGCTTTTTCATACTGCACCTCGCAGTTTAATTTCACCTACGACATAATCACCGTCATTATTTAAAGACCCTTGCTCAACAGTTAAACCTTGCTTTTCAAGTATGATTTTTACTTTACCAAAAGTTTGGAAGTCTTTAGCCCGTGCACGAATTCGCAGCTCATTGCGACGTTTGTCATAACGAAGTGTTTCAGGTGTAAATTCGCTGACTTGCGAAAACACATCAACCAAATTAGTCGTTAAGTCTAAAAAGCCGGATTCACTTGAGCCTTGTATTTTATCTAACGCGCCTTTAATTTGGCTTTTAATTAGATTAGGGCGAACTTTAGTTCCCGGAAATGCTTTTTGATATCTGTCGACTACTTGAGCTTTAGCTACTTCTACTTGTGTATTAAGTTGGTGTAACTCAATAGCTTTTATTGTAATTGTAGAAACCAATGCAACACTTGCTATAATTGCGGCGCCTTTCCAGTAACCCCACCACAAAGCGCTTTGTTTTTTAAGCTGATACATACCTTGGCGTAAGTTAAAATTAACGCTATCTAACTGTTTTGCAAATAATGCTAGAGGTAAATCGTAATCGCTTATTTGGGCTTGTAAGTTAACGCTTTCAGGAAACTGATTAGCAGGACTAAAATGTTTAATGTCGGGGTTACCCATGGCTGATAAATAGCCATTCAACCAACTAGATTCAACCGCACTAATATGCCATTGCCCTTGCTTAAACAACCATTGGTTGTTGAGCTCAATAGCAGTTACAGCGCCATCATCTGCAAGCGGTAACAACAAAGCATCGGGTAATATTCTGTATACTGATAGATTATGCTCAGCAAATAATGCAAGCCATTGTTCAAACCATTCACGGTCTGTCATTGCTACACGAATTGCATGTTGCTCACCAAGCATTGTCGGCTGCGCTACTGCTATAAACAGTTCATCTACGTCACATGCTATATCTTCTTCAAGCATGTATGGCAATGCTTGCTCAAGCTTACGATTCCATTTTGTTGGCAAAGCGACCGTTTTTAATTGCACTTGATCACTGGGTAATAACACGACAACTTCTCGGGTAAGTGCTTTTTCGCTTAGCTCACTTAAATGCTCTGCATTTGGTAACTCGCCACTGGCTATTATTTCTTGTTCTTGTGGTGAGTAAATTAACCAGTTAAGTAATTCTTGTTCGGTTTGACCCGTGCGGATCAACAGTATTTCTGTCACTGTACGCCTCCAAATTTTCGCGCCAGTATCGTTACGTCGCCGTCTTTAGCGTGCAGTAATGTGGTCATCGAAAAACGCAGGTCGACAAAGTTTGCCTGCGTTTGTAATTTAAAATATTCGCTTTTAATACTAAATAGACTTTTTATTGAGTCAGTATTAGTACCGCCTTGCTGCTTCACCTGTTCAAAAAATTCATCGATGGTGTCAAAGCCAGTTTGCGGTCTTGCGCCTAACACCGCTTCTGCGCCAGATAAGCTTAAGCTTTCTATCAAGGCACTGAGTATGAGCGCTTGCTCTGGCAATAATGTATTTACGTTAATAGATAAAAGCGTACTGCCTGGTATTACACATACATATGGCAATACTTTTTCCATCACTAAAGGGTTAAAGCCCTTAACTAAACGCAGCTCCGATGTTGATGCAAATAAACTATTGGCTGTCATATACGGAAAATCTCGTGATAAGTACTCGTCTTCCTCTGCACCTGAGCGATACGTAATACTGTTCTCATCAAGCCAATCAAATACACTATCTGCCATCGTCTCTTCTGATTCGTCAGCAGGTAAATCTTCAATGTTTTCAAGTAATGCAAAGAGTGCTTTGTGTGCAGGGTTTGTTTTACTTGCGCTATTTTCTTCTGGTGCTATGGCTAACGCATTTAAATTTAAACATGCTTGTAAATCTGTAATTTTGCCACTTAACGTGCCGTTATCAACAGGGTATGAAGCATCTCCTTGAGTTGCCCACACTTGATCGAGTGTTGTTTTATCGGCATCATCTTTTTTACTTTGTATTAGCCCTTTAATAGCAAGCTCTTCTGCACCGTAGGCGTACCATTTAGCTTGTTGGTGACCTTGCAAGTTTGTACTTTTTTGCACTTGAACCATTAAATTAGCACTCATTTCTACTGCTAAAATAGCCGCTAATGCCACAATAAATAAAACAATAACAAGTGCTGCGCCGCGCGATGATTGCTGCTTAACCATTATTCACATCCGTAGTTTGTGTAGCAACAACTTTGCCTTGCCCAGGAACTAAAAATACACGACGAATTGGCTCTGCTTCTATTTGTTGCAACGTAACAGCAACCGCTTTAGGGAGGGCTTTAATTTCCCACTGTTCTTGCCATTCGTTTTTATCATCTAAAAACTCAAACTTAAGTTCTTCAACATTTTCTAGCACACGTTGAACTCGCGGCTCCATATTATCAAGCTGATCAACATAAACCCGATAAACACGCTCAAGATTATCGTCAATTACTCTATAACCAACAGCTTGTAGTTCTGAACGTGGCAATAAGTTAATTGGATTTATCCAGCCATCTCGTACAAACGCGATACCATCGTATTGGCTTTCTAAAACGTAACGACCAGCAAGTAAATATTGTTCTTGAACATCACCCGACTCATTGCGAACTGCGCGTTTGGTCATTTGGCTAAAATCTTGATCCATTAATCTAAATGTTGTTTGCAATCCATTTAGCTCAGCGAGCTTTTCATCGGAGGCATCTTTTGCTCTTGTTGTCGTCTCGAGTATTTGATGAGTAGCAATAATAACAAAAGCTAAAATACCCAGTGCAACCATAACTTCAAGTAATGTAAACCCGCGCTGCTTCACTTACTTTTTGCCTTTATTTAAATACGTTGATAACTCATATGCTGAATGCTCATATTTTTCATCCGTAAAAACATTTATGGTTAGTTTTACAAAGCTTTTGTCAGCAGTGGCTGTAACTTCTTGTTGCCAAAACCATTCAACACCGCCCATTACTTCGCTGCCTTTAAGGTTATTTTTACCTTGCCATTGTTCGCCTTTAGTACGCTGTTCAATAATAACGTTTTCGGCGACCCAAGATGCATAGGTTTGCTCTTCAATAGTCGTTAAGTGGTGTATATGCTCGCTTGTTGCTTGCATTGCAGCTATACCCGCCATGGCACAAATACTTAATGCCACTAACACCTCTAATAAGGTAAACCCTTTAGTGCGCTTCATTATTCTGGCTCTCGGCGAAAGTTTACTGGTGCAGTAAATTCACCTTCAATGTAATACACAGGCTCGCTTTGCTCTTTTAACTCTAATATAAGTTGAAACGCGCTTACCTCACCTGATGACAAAATAAGTACTTGTGGGATTTTCAACTTTTTAAGCTCAAGTAAACTGTCTTCATCGCCGCCACTCATAAGCTCGCGCCAGTTAGATTGCTCTAAGAGGTTATCTTGCGCCCACGCTAAATCTTCTAAGTTAAGAGTGAGCTTTAATCTTTCATCTAATTCTATTGGTTTAAAAAGATCTTCACGGTCAAAAGTAATCCACTTCTCACCATCGAAAACTAAATACTCTAACGTATTTTCTTCTACTAATAAGCCCAATTCAACTTGGTTTAAAATAGCAAATTCCGATGCCATATTAATGGTGGTATGCAGCCTTAGTGCTTGAGTATCTAACTCCTCCTCAGCACCGCCTTCTAAGCTATATACCACCATTTTGGTGGCAAAAGCGATGATCACTAATACCACTAAAATTTCTATTAAACTAAAGCCTCTGCTTTTTGCATGACGCTGCTTAAGGCTTGCTTTCATAGCAAGCCTCTAGCATTAACATGTTCATACAGAACGGTGTACTTAAGCATTATTGTTTTTCTTCGTCCCAGTTACCGATATCGTCATCAGTACCTGCTTCACCGTCTGGGCCCATAGAAAAAATATCAAACTTGCCAATTTCACCTGGGCTAATTAACTGATAAGTATTACCCCAAGGATCTTCTGGTAATTCATTAATAAAGCCACCATCAGGGAAACGTTTTGGAACCGGTTCAATGCTTGTTTGGGTAACTAGCGCTTCAAGACCTTGCTCTGTGCTTGGGTAGCTCTTATTTTTAAGCTTGTATAAGCTCATTGCATCTTCTAATTGCTGGATATCTAGATGTGCTTTATCAATAGCAGCCTCTTCTTGCTGACCCATAATGTTAGGTGCAACAATTGACATAATCATCCCGATGATAACCAGTACCACCATCACTTCTAGTAAAGAAAAACCTGATTGTTTATTCACGTAATTACCTCATTATTCTAAAAACATTAAGTAAAAATGGTTTAGGTAAAACCACTAATATATTTAAAAATTTATTCTAACTTAAAGTCCAACAGCTTTATTCATCGCCATTATTGGCTGCAATATTGCCATTACTATAAATAATACAATAACCGCCATTGAGGCGATCATCGCAGGCTCTAGTAGTTTAAGCGATACATTAACCATGCTCTCAAATTCGCGATCTTGGTTATTTGCAGCACGCTCTAACATTTGCTCTAGTTCACCTGATTTTTCACCACTTGCTATCATATGCAGCATCATTGGTGGAAACAACTTAGTTTGCTGAAGTGCAGCTCTTAAGCTTGCACCCTCACTCACTCTATCGGATGCATCTGCAACCGCTTTTTTAATTTTTTCGTTAATTAATACGCCGCCCGAGATACGCATTCCTTCAAGTAATGGTACCGAGCTTGACGATAAAATACTTAAAGTACGCGCAAAACGTGCGGTGTTAATACCACGAGCCACTTTACCTATACCTGGCATATGTAGCACTCGGTCATCCCACCAAAAACGTATTTTAGGCTGCTTAAGTGCATGCTTAATACCAATGGCTATAGCTGTAATAGCTATTAAACTAATAAACCAATAATTTTGCACAAAATGACTGCCTGCCATAACCCATTCGGTTGTCCAAGGAAGTACTTGCTTCGTTTTTTCAAACGTTTTTAATATTTTTGGTACTACGGTGCCCAGTAATACCGACACAATACCAATTGCAAATACCACTAATATAATAGGGTAAACCATAGCCTGAGTTATTTGGCTACGCATATGTTGGCGCTGCTCGGTATAGTCGGCTAAACGATTAAGAACTTGGTCAAGGTGACCCGACTTTTCGCCTGCGGCTACCATTGCACGATATAAATCGTCAAAAACATGAGGAAACTCACTAAGACCATCGGCAAGGGTGTAACCTTCAACTACTTTTGAGCGTACCGACATAAGCATCCGCTTTAAACGCGGCTTTTCGCATTGCTCAGCAACCGCCATAACAGCGCCTTCAACAGGGAGTGCCGATTGAATAAGTGTTGCTAATTGCCTTGTAATTAATGCTAAGTCTGAAGTTGAAATTGTCGGCTTAAAAAAGCCACCGAGTAAAGGGGCCTTTTCGCCTTTGACCTGTTTATCACTTTGCGCCGCAGGAACAACTTCAAGCGGCGTTAGTTTTTGATCACGTAAAGTTTGGCGGATTTGTTTAGCTGTATCGGCTTCTAAAATGCCTTTTTTTTCTTTACCTCGGCCATCTAAGGCACGATATTCAAACGCCGCCATAGTTAACCTTCCTCACGGGTAACACGCAATACTTCTTCAAGTGTTGTTTTGCCTGCCAGTACACGGCTACACCCATCTTGGCGAATACTTGGGCTGCGCTTACGAATGTATTTTTCTACGCTTTGCTCGCCTTTACCGTTGTGAATCATTTCGCGTATGGTTTCATCAACTACAAGTAACTCATGAATACCTGTACGACCACGGTAACCATTAAAGTTACACTCCTCACACCCCACCGCTCGATAGATTGTCGGTTGGCTTTCAAAAGGAACCCCTAACAGCTGGCATTCATGCTCATCAGCCGTGTGACCTTCTTTACAGGTATTACATAACGTACGTACTAAGCGTTGCGATAACACACCGAGTAACGACGATGAAAGTAAGAAGGGTTCAACACCCATATCTTCCATACGTGTAATTGCACCCGATGCGGTATTTGTATGCAAAGTAGACATAACAAGGTGACCGGTAAGTGACGCTTGAACACCAATTTGCGCAGTTTCAAGATCGCGTATTTCACCCACCATTACTACATCTGGATCTTGACGTAATATTGCACGTAAACCACGTGCAAATGTCATATCAACTTTTGCATTAACTTGTGTTTGCCCAATGCCTGGAATTTCGTACTCTATCGGATCTTCAACGGTAAGAATATTACGATCGCGTGAGTTAATTTGGCTCATACCAGCATATAAGGTGGTACTTTTACCAGAGCCCGTAGGCCCTGTTACCAAAATAATGCCGTGGGGTTTACTAATTAAATCTGAAAACAATGCGCGATTTTCTGCGGTCATACCTAAATCTTCAAGGTTTAATCGCGCGTTGTTTTTGTCAAGTAAACGCAGTACTACGCGCTCACCAAAGCTCGATGGCATTGTAGATACACGCACATCAACTGCACGCCCAGCAATACGTAAACTAATACGACCATCTTGTGGAATACGTTTTTCAGCTATATCAAGCTTAGCCATTACTTTAATACGAGATACAAGTAACGATGCAAGTTTACGATTAGGCTTAAGCACTTCTTTAAGCACGCCATCGACCCTAAAGCGAATAACAAGCTCTTGCTCAAAGGTTTCGATATGAATATCAGAAGCCCCTTCTTTAATCGCTTCACTTAGCATGGCATTAATAAGCTTGATGATTGGCGCATCATCGTCACCAGCAAGTAAATCTTCCGTTTGCGGGAGCTCATCAGCAAGCGAGAATAAATCAACCTCGTTGCCAATATCTTCCATCATTTGTTGTGTTTCAGAGCTATCACGTTGGTATGACGCTTCAAGCAATAGCTCAAATTTATCATCATCCAATTGCTCAAGTGTAAAACCATGGCCTGCGATACGGCGTACTTCTAATAGTACTTCCACATCTAGCTCACCACGGTAGTAAACTATACGATGATCTTTGTTTTTACCAAGCAACACACCTGCGCGTCTTGCATAGGAAAATGGCAAACGCTTTGCTGGTAACTCAACTAACACATCACTCGTTAATAGCTCATCCTGATTATGCGTTTGAGGATGAACCACATCTTGGTTTATCTCTTGAATCGCATTAGTCATCTTTACGCTCTTGTGCATTTTGTTTACGTAGAGACTCTTCATACGTAGGTGGAAGTACTAGCTCGTCATTCCACTCAGGTAAAATAGGCGTATCCGTCATTGGCATTAACTCAATACCGTCTTCTTTTTGTTTGAACTGCTCACCACGAATAAAGTTATATTTATTAAAGCTTAACTTATTCATGCTTACACCATCACGAATAATGGTTGGGCGAATAAATACAATAAGATTACGCTTACGGCGCGTTGTATTTGTTGATCTAAACAGGTGACCTAATATAGGGATATCGCCTAATAACGGTACCTTAGAAACACTTTCTTGTACGTCTTCGTCAATTAAACCGCCAAGTACAACCATACCGCCATCATCGGCCATAACCGTTGTTTTAATTGCACGTTTATTAACTGAAATATCAACAGCAGTTGCACCACTTACGCTCGATACTTCTTGCTCAATAGTAAGTTGTACTGCAGAGCCATCGTTAATCTGTGGCGTAACTATCAGTTTAATACCGACTTCTTGACGCTCAACTGTTTGAAATGGGTTAGCATTATTACTGCCCGTTTGTGAGCCTGTAATAATAGGCACTTCTTGACCGACTAAAATAGAAGCTTCTTCGTTATCCATTGTAGTAATAGAAGGGGTAGCCAAAATATTTGAATTTGTATCAGTGGCAACAGCCTGAATAATTGCGCCCCAATCATTTTTAACAACGCCCAGCGCTAAACCATTAATGCCACTTAGCAATGAAGCAAGCGCATCATAGTCACCCTCAGTCGTTTCGTCATAACTAGTAACGGTTCCAGTTTCTGTACCAATGATAGTTTTAGTTACGGTTGTATCTTGTGCTTGCTCTGCAGCAACAGCTAATGAACCCACGGGAACCGTAGTGCCGTTGTTAAACTGCAACATACCGCCCTGCTCAGAAATCCACTGCAGGCCTAAGTTAACCCCGTCGCCTTCCATTACTTCAATAATAATGGCTTCAACTAGTACTTGGGCACGGCGAATATCAAGGCGTTCAATTACAGATTCAAGTGATCGCATTGTGTCTGGCTGTGCGGTAATAATTAATGAGTTTGAGTCAGGGTGAGACTCTATACTGCTTTCATTATTGCTTCTGCTACGAGTTTTAGTAGTACCGCCTTGTGCATCTTCAACAAGGGACTTACTAACCCCTTGCAATACTTTGACCAAATCTTCAGCTTTAGCATAATTTAAGTAAAACACCTTGGTGTTACCTTGGCTTTCTAGCTCACCATCTAAGCGCTTAATGAGCTCAATAGCACGTGTACGTGCTTGGCCTTCACCACTTACAATAACGCTATTAGTTCGGCCATCAGCCACAACTTTTGGAATTAAGAATTCAGGTACGCTACCTTTACCGCTGTCTTTATAAATATTATCTACCACAGAGACAACATCATCTGCCGTCGCATATTTAAGCTTAACGATGTCTACACGCTTGTCACCCGCCTGATCAACAGAACGAATGATCTCAACTAAGCGATTAACCGATGCTGCATGACCCGTTAGCATCATAACGTTAGCCGCATTAAAGTTGGCAACGTGGCCACCATCTTTTTGATCGCTAAATTGACGAACCAAAGGGCCAAGCTCTTGTACACTTACATTTTTAACACGTACAACACGTGTAATCATCATGTCGCCGCTAGCTTCACTACCTTCGTCAATAAGTGGTACATTTGATTTTTTGGCGTCTGAACTTTTTTCTATCTTAATTATGCCATTGTCCATTTCAACAGCTGAGTAGCCATAAACTTCCAATACATTTAAGAAGAACTGATAATAAAGTGCTTCGTCCATTAACTCATAGCTGCGAACATTTACTTTGCCGCGCACGTTAGGGTCAATAATCACTGTTTTATTAAGGTTTTTACCAACAATATTAATAAACTCGTTGATATCAGTTCCTTTAAAGTTAGCAGCATATTCAACAGCAGAAACAGACAAAGAAATACTTGCCGCCAAAAAAAGTGCTGCGTACTTAGCTAACCCTTTTTTAATTTTTTTGAGGTGTAGCACCTGAACCATTATATTAAAACTCCAAAGCTAAATTATTGCAGACTAAATTGCACATCAATTTGTTCACCATCACGTTCTATAGTGATATTGGCATCTGTACTATTACGCAGCTCGTTGATAGCTGACATAGCCTGTTTTAAATCTGTTAATTGATAGCCATTTATAGAAATAGCCAAATCGTTATTTTTTAATCCCATTTGTTTAAACAGTTCAGGCTCTTTACCTGGACTTAAACGATATCCGATTAGTTCGCCATCATTCATGGCTTGTGAAACACGTATATAGTCAAATAATTTGCCTGGCTCTTCGAGCAGCTCTTCACGTGTTTCTATAATTGCTTCTTTAACGTCTGGATCTGCAGTAGCATCTATTTGTAGTTCACTTGGCTCTAATTTTTGCGGACCCATTTCAGCATCATCACGGGCAGCGAGTACTGGCATAGATACCGTTTTATTAAAATCGAGTCCATCAAGCATCAATGTCTCAAAACGCCCATTAACATTCAAAATAACACGATCAGGTAATATTTGTGCTACTTCAGCGCGCGTGCCTAATACAACTTCTTCAACAAGATAGCTTACTTGCTTACCTTGTGATTCAATAATTGCGATACCTGCTTTATCATCGTTATTAACCGCTACAATACCGGTTAAATTTATACTTAGGCGTGTTTCTGGCGCATTGTTTATAACCTGCGATTGCTTTGCAGTATTATTGTTGTTTGTTACAGTTTTTTTACCAAATAAGAATTGCTCAACAATATGCTGCGCAGAGTTATTACTCACACCAGATGACTGATTAGCATGATGGCTAGGGGTAAGCAGAGTTATCGGTGGTTTTGGCCACAAAAGCCAAACAAGTTTTGATAATAAAAATGCAAGATAAACAACAACTAAGAGTGTAACTAATGCACTTAACTTAGCATGCGGTAAACGAGTTAAAAATTGTTTTAGTTGTTGGATTTGCTGTTCCATAAATAGTGTTCTTATTTTAATTTACTGCGTTAGCGCGTACCCATAGTACCCTTTCATTTTTCTTTCAACAAGCACACTAATATTAAACTTTGTAAACAGATTAAATTAACTTTACATAACCGTATAAAAAGTAAACGGCTGTTGTAATACCTTCATCCTACGATGATTTCATGATAAATTTTAAGCTATAAAACGTGGGGAAATGCCTTATGAGTAAAAAAAGTAACGCTAATACCAACTCAGACCATGCGGATGGGTTAAAAGTTCGATTAGATAAATGGTTGTGGGCTGCGCGATTTTATAAAACTCGTGCTATTGCACGTGAAATGGTACAAGGCGGCAAAGTGCATTATAATGGACAACGTACAAAAGCGAGTAAAATAGTAGAAGTTGGCGCAAACATAAAACTTGCACAAGGAGTAGATGAAAAGCTGATAACCATACTCTCAGTGCTTGAAAAACGCCAAAGCGCCCCCATTGCACAGACCATGTATCAAGAATCTGATGCCAGTATTGCTAAACGCGAAGAGAACAGCATCGCACGCAAAAATAACAGCTTTTTTGCCCCCCATCCGGATAAAAAACCGGATAAAAAGCAAAGACGCGAACTTTTAAAAATGAAATCAAGTTAGGTATAGCCGCTCATGCAACAAGATTTACTTCACCGTTATTTATTCAACGAACTAGATGTTCGTGGCGAACTCGTACAAATCGAGAGTGCTTATAATGAAATGATTGCCGACCATAATTACCCAGACCCTGTTAAAGCATTACTTGGTGAGTTGCTCGTTGCAACCTGTTTACTTACTGCTACCTTAAAGTTTGAAGGTGAAATTGCTGTACAGCTTCAAGGTGATGGCCCAGTTAAATATGCTGTTATAAATGGTGATGACAAACAAAATATGCGTGGTATTGCACGCCTGCAAAGCGAAATTACGGGCACAACTGTAAAAGAGCTTATTGGCCAAGGCTATATGGTAATCACTATTACCCCTGAAAAAGGTGAACGCTACCAGGGTATAGTGCCGCTAGAGCATGATACTCTTAGTGAATGTATCGAAAGTTACTTTGAGCAATCTGAGCAGCTAAAAACACGTCTTTGGTTTGCAACTGACACTACTGAAGGTAGCGCAAAAGCATGTGGTCTATTTCTACAAGTGCTTCCAGTTGATAAACAAAAATCAATTGAAGACTTTGCACACCTAGAAGCTTTAAGTAACACGATTAAAAATGAAGAGTTGTTACACTTAGATGCGAACACTGTTCTTACACGTCTTTATCACGAAGATAATCCTCGCGTATTTGAACCTCAAGCTATTAAATTCAAATGTGGTTGTAGTCGTGATAAAACAATTACTGCGCTTGTTAATATTGGACAAGAAGAGCTACTCAAAGATGTAGCTGAGAAAGGGACTGTTAACATTAACTGTCATTACTGTTTAAAAGAGTATGTTTTTAACGAACAAGACATAAAAAGCATTTTCAACTAAATGTTCAGCTTCATTTATATATAGTAATTAAAGCCGCAAAATATGCGGTTTTATATTATAAAAAGATGATACCGGTGTCATGAATTTTGTTAATTTACTGACACCGGTATCATTGAAATTATTCATGTTTTTTAGCAAATATATGTGTTTTTAGAGGCTTTACGGGCTCGAATATCTCAAAACCTTCTGTTACTATAATTTCAGCTTAAGGGCACTGATAACCCCAGAGCTATCCCGTTCAAACTCTCACACATTATAGTTAGGTATAAACATGACTACAGGCGCTACACGTTTTGTCGATTTAACCGCAGCTGAACTTGTCGAGCATGCGATCCGCCGTGGCGAAGGTACTTTAGCCGCAAATGGTGCTTTTGTTGCAATTACAGGAAAACGAACTGGCCGTTCACCAAAAGATCGTTTTATTGTTCAAGAAGCGACAACTCAAGATGACATTCAATGGGGCAACGTTAACCGCCCATTTGATGCAGAAAAATTTGACGCATTATGGGCTCGCGTAGAAGCACATGTTCAAAGTAATGACCACTTCACCTCTCACCTAGAAGTTGGCGCTGACCCTGAGCATTATCTACCTGTAGTCGTAACTACAGAAACAGCGTGGCACCATATTTTTGCCAAAAACATGTTTATCGAACCACAAAACTATAACGCCTCAAACTTACCACAATGGCAAGTAATGAACGTTCCTTCGTTTGTATGCGAGCCGGAACGTGATGGCACAAATAGCGATGGCACCGTTATTATTAACTTTGCACAGCGTAAAGTATTACTAGCAGGTATGCGCTACGCCGGTGAAATGAAAAAATCGATGTTTTCTGTACAAAACTTCCTACTACCAGCAAAAGGTGTATTACCAATGCACTGTTCTGCTAACGTTGGTGAAGCAGGCGATACAGCATTATTCTTCGGTTTATCTGGTACGGGCAAAACAACTCTTTCAGCAGATCCTACTCGCTTTTTAATTGGTGATGACGAACACGGTTGGGCACCTGGAAGCGTGTTTAATATTGAAGGCGGTTGCTATGCTAAATGTATCGACCTGTCACAAAAGAACGAACCTGTAATTTGGAATGCAATTCGCTTTGGTACTATTTTAGAGAATGTAGTGCTAGATGAAAAAGGCGTTCCAGATTTTAACGACACTAGCCTTACTCAAAATAGCCGTGCAGCATATCCACTTGAACATGTTGAAAAACGTAAAGTTGAAAACCGCGCAGGCGAACCAAAAGCTGTTGTATTTTTAACTTGTGATGTAAGCGGTGTATTACCACCGGTATCTGTTCTTAGCGAAGAAGCTGCTGCTTTTCACTTTTTAAGTGGATACACAGCTAAAGTTGGCTCAACTGAGATTGGCTCTACTAGCGATATTGAATCAACGTTTTCAACCTGCTTTGGTGCGCCATTCTTCCCACGTCCTGCTGGTGTTTACGCTGAGCTTCTTATGAAGCGTGTACGCGAGTTTGGCGCTAAAGTATACCTTGTGAATACAGGTTGGACTGGCGGTCCTTACGGCACAGGTAAGCGCTTTGATATTCCGACTACTCGCGCAGTAGTTGATGCAATCGTATCGGGTAAATTAGCCGGTGTTGAAACTCAGCACATTGATGTTTTAAACCTAGATGTACCGGTAGCAGTTCCAGGTGTAGATACTAACCTACTTAATCCTATAAATACGTGGGAAGATAAAGCTAAGTACAATGAATATGCAGCAAAACTTGCCGCTGACTTCACTGAAAACTTTGCTAAGTATGACGTATCAGACGATATAAAAAATGCAGGGCCAAAAGCTTAAATAAGCTTCAAGCTTGTATTTTGACGCCAGCCAAGGGCTGGCGTTTTACTTTCTAAATACCTAATTTAATAAGTGCGACAAAATGCCGCACAACTCATATCAAAAACCATATAATATACCGCGTAATTAATCATTCCTTAATGCCCAATAAACCTGCATTACTCATTACGGCTATTTAATTAATGACACTAAAGCTTTCATGGCGAAAAACATTCAGGCGGTTACATTTATACTTAGGCCTATCAGTAGGTGTTTTACTTACTATTATCACTCTTTCTGGCTCTATATTAGTTTACTATCCGCAAATAGACTTACTGCTAAATCCAGCAAATGACGCTACTACAAACATAAAAACGCCCAATTGGGATCAAGCATATAATACGCTAAGAGCCAATTTCCCTTCAAAGCAAGGGCCATGGCGATTAGAAAACACAGGTATAAACTCAGTAATTCCCGCGCGATACTACAACCCAATAGAAACAAAAGAGCAAGGCTTTGCCCCCTTAATGGTATGGCTATCTAGCAGTAGTGATAAAGTAATACGTAAAAACTACTGGGGAAAATACTTAGTAACTTGGATGTACAACTTACATTTTTCATTACTAACAGGAGCAACGGGCACTCTCGTTGTTGGCTATATAGGCATAGCCTCAATAGTTCTTCTTATCTCTGGATTCTTTGCTTGGTTTCCAAAGCCTGGGCAGTGGGTAAAGGCACTAAAATTTAAATCTCGTAGCTCTAAAATAGGCTTGCTATACGACTGGCATAAACTAATTGGTTTAACCTTCTGCATACCGCTACTAGCTTTAACTGTTACAGGTGTTATGCTCGCTATTCCAAAACAAACAGATCCTATATTAACCGCTCTAGTTAGCGATATAAACTCCCCACCAAAAACACAAATTCAACCGAGCAAACAAACCGATATTCCTTTATCACAAGCGGTATTAATAGCTGAAAAAGCATTACCGAATGCGCGTTTAGCTTGGATTGAAACACCATCAAACTTAAATGCTATTTACAGATTAAGATTTCAAACTGTAAACGATCCTTCATATCGCTTTCCACATAGCTATATAGAGGTTAATGCACTTACAGGAAAGTTAGAGAGCGTGTTTAATATAGATAAGCAAAGTACGGCTAGTAAAATAAAAAACTGGATACACCCTCTACATGACGGCAGCATTGGCGGTAACATTTTAAAAGTCATTTGGGTGTTAAGTGGCTTCGGATCTGCTGCATTGTTCATTATCGGCGTATATAGGTGGTTAGTTAGAACCTAGAGAATACAAAATAAACTTTAGTTGAAGGAGTACATGAATTGCTTTTCAGTAAGTCTTGTCGATAGTTTTTAATATAAAGTATATGGCCTTCGTTAATCTTAGGATTAAAAATTAATAACGCTCAGTACATATGAAATTAAAGTAGCCCCTAACCGCTTATCTGGCTATAAAACAATTAATGAAGGGTAGTTAATACTACAAGTTTAGATAGGCACTCCATAAACACTATTATTTAAAAACCTTATGCCCATTAGATTTAAGTTCTATGCATAAACCTCTGTATCAACCTCTATTTTTATACTCTTCAGTAACCTAGCCAAAGCGTATATAAAGGCTTAAAGGTCATGTTCAATACTTATCACAAGACCAGATAATTAACGCTTTTATATTAGGTTAGATGTTAAACCAATTGGTATTATTTACCCACAGTACAAATGCTACCACTCATTGTCGAGCGGAGGTTTTTTTATGCTTTTGACATCGGGAGTCGCTACGCTCGCCCGACCTACGTGATGGGTGTTGCTGTGGGTGTGTTAACTGTGGGTGTGTTAACTGCGCGTATTTCACTTTTCTGCAGACGTAAAAAAGCCCGACTACTTCTAGTCGGGCTCTCTACAATGTGAGGTCGGTGCGCTACGCAGTAGGATGTCGTAGTGCCCACAGCGGTGGAGAGTCACATAGCAAATGCTACACTATCATTGTGTCGGGGCGGCCTTCCGTGGGGCTAGCCTTCGAGCTGTTTGGTTTCACTGCTGAGTGCGGTTTGGGCTCTTGGCTCTTTACTAAATCTCAGAAAGCAAAAAACCCGTCACATTGCTGTAACGGGTCTCTACAATTTGAAGCCTGGTAATGTCCTACTTTCACATAGCAAATGCTACACTATCATCGGCGCTGTTTCGTTTC
>NZ_JASDDB010000026.1:0-9483 GCF_030407615.1 Pseudoalteromonas sp. APC 3355
AGAAAATTGAAATGTGCGCAATTAACATACACTCATATCGCGACACAAAGAGAGTGTAGCATTTCACTGTGGCTCTCCACCGCTGTGGGCACTACGACATCCTATTGCGTAGCGCACAGGCTTCAAATTGTAGAGAGCCCGACTAGAAATAGTCGGGCTTTTTTACATCTGCAGAAAAGTGAAATATGGGGAGTAACGGACATTACATACTCGATTCTTCTCTAATTCATCTAAATGTACAAGTTGAGCGGAATAGCTCATTATTCCAGTACTAAAGTTAATAACCAAATTTAAAGGCTATTTAAAATAGTCCATAAGCTTGGGTTTCTTCACTTTCAGATTCTTCTAGTTGAGCTGGTTTAAATATTACGCTTGGATCAATTAATACACTATGCTTTTGGGGGAGCTTGATTAATCCTAGCATCATATTTTTAGTTTGTGGGTCTAGATCAAAACCAACCTCAGTGAGCTTATCCAGTGGCTTTATGTCTTCTTTTTTATAGTCGATATTATCTTCAACTTTATCTACTAATAAACCAACATGTGGATTTAATCCGTCTTTGGTGGTGAAAACAATAATAGGTTTATAGTCTAAGGTTATTTGCTCTTTAGCTGATTCAAATAAACGCTCAAGCTGAATTAGACTATTGCGCTTAATTTTGTCGAGCAGAGCTGATACTTGTTTATGATCACTTTGATTATGGGCTGCTATAGCTGCTTTTGCTGTCTCTAGTAATGATCGGAAAGGCTCGTCAAGCCGAGACATTGTTAATTTTAAGTCTTCATTGTCGGTGTTGAATTCTTTGTAAAATAAAACAAAATCTTGTAGTTCGGCATCATTATTTGAAATAGAAGTCGAGCTATTTAATAAGTTGTTTTGAAGGGTATTAAACCAGTTTAATAGTTTGTCTTGCCATATTCTTAGTTGCTTTAGTACATGCGCATTACTTTGTTCAGTTGAGATATCATTTAAAATAATACCTAAATCAAAAACAGGCGTTGGTATATCCATATAATCTTTAACACCAATAAAGCTTTTATTATTGTTGGGTAAAGTTGTTAGATTATTGTCAAAGCGCTCTGTTAATAAAATGTCGAGTATCTTTAGTGAAATTGTTTTGCAGCCCACTTTAAAGTTTATTAATTCCATGCCTTTATCTTAATTTACCTATTAATGTTTTAAGGATAGAACAAATTAAATAAATAGCTTAAAGATGGATAAAATTTAACAGAGATAGGGCAACTAAAAGCTATTAGATCGTACTTGTGAGGTTTTTTATGGCACGTTTAAATTGATTCTCAAGCTGTTTTTTTCCTAATAAACCTAAGTGTTGAATCACTTTTTCATTACTTTCATTTTGCAGCACTAACTTTATTAAAAGTTGTTTATCCGACTCTGTTAATTGAGATATATAAGAAGGTGACTGGCTCAGTAACTGCCAAAGAGTTGCAGAGATACTAAATTGAGTGAAGTTACTTTTAGTGAGCAGCGCTAATCGCTCGTGAGTCTCTAGGCTTATTAACTCGTCGCTAAATCCTTCAATTAGGATATTCACGAGTTGCCAATCTAGTGTTTTAAAGTGTGTTAAAAGCCCATAAAAAAAATCGTTTTTAAACTGCTTTTTTAGGGGTTGAAGAATTGTGCTTTTGTCGCTTAAGCATTTAACCACAAGCGCCGAATGTTCAGCGGTGCTTTTATCGCGTTGATAACCTAATTTTACAGTATCAAACCCTAGGTTTTGCCAAAAATTAAGTAACTGCGCTGTTGCGCCAAAGCTTGCACCAAGCCAACTACATTGGCTTTTTACCTGCGATTCGCAATAATTAAGTAACTTTTTACCAAGTCCTATATTGTGGGAACTCGGATCAATCGCTATTCGTACAACGCGAGCGCTCAGTTGTGTTAAACAGTCATTATTAAAGCTAAGTTGTGAGAGTGCTTGCGCCATTAAATGTCCTTGCGGACGGCGCTCTCCACTTATAACCTGTAGGGCAAGTTCTTCACTCAAACCACCTTCTATGGCGATTAAGCATACGCCAACTAATTGATTATTAATTTTGCTAATAAATAGTCTTTGCGATGGTGCGTCTAGCAGTTGGCGTAAGTCGTTGACACTACTTTGATAGTGAGCCAGTGCAAGTAGGGCAATAACTTGCTGCAGTAAAGATTCATTGTTTACAAGAGATTGCTGAGTTACTTCGCTATGAATTGGCTGCTCTAATTGATCACTACCTAATTCTTTATATTGTGCATCGAGTGCAAGCAAGGTGCGAATGTGCTTCTCGAGGGGATCGTGTTTAGCAAAACGCAGTGGCTCATCAAGCGTTACAACTTTAGAGGCTTTATAGTGCGCTTTAATATAGTTACTAAAGCGAATAGTATAACCCCTACCATTGCCCTCATACCCAACCAGAGTGCTTGCAAATACTATACGAGGGTAATGAGCTAGCATTTGTAGTAATAACGGAACAGGGATTGCTGCAGCTTCATCAACGAGTAGTAAATCGCACTCAGGTAGTGTGTTTAATAACGCGTCAGGTGCAACGTAGTGCAAGTTGGCGAGCTGTTTATGTTCAGCGTTGTATTGAAGGCTTAACTCTTGGGCTAAATGTTTAAAGCTGCTATGGGTCGCTTTAAACTGAGTGCTGCAAATAATTACTTTTTTATCAGCTAATTTTGCGGCTGCTAAGCCAAGTGCTGCCGACTTACCTCTACCTCTATCGGCATTAATGAGTAAAGGCCTGTTGGCACGGCCGTTAGCTACTTTTACTATTTGCTCAATACAGTTTTGCTGTGGCTCATAATCAATTTTATTATGCATTACATAGCTAGCGTTATTACTAATACAGCCATTTTTTTCACTAAAGTGAAAAGCGGGCAACGGTTTAATAATAGTCGCGAAACGCTGATTAAATATGCTGTAGTTAATGCTCTGACCGTGTGATTGCACTGTACTCAATGCTGGATCTTGCCAAGAGGCTAAATCATCCAGTTCAGGCAGTAATAAAAACAGTATACCGCCTGCTTTAACGGTGCCGGCAAGTGCTGCAAGTTTATCAGGGTGCAAACCACTAAAACCATCGTAAACAGCATGAGCAAATTCTTGCCCTAAAATTTGGTGTGTGCGAGTAGGCCAGTACGAATTTTTAATCGCGCACTGCTTGGATACAACAAGTGTATTGTTTTCATCTATTAATGAGTTAAGTATTTCATAACACCAAGCTGGGCTGCCCGTGATCAACACTAGCTGACGATTATACGCGCCAGCTAATTGTTGCTCTAACTCAATTAGGTGTGCTTTATACCGCTTGTAATCGTGCATAAGCCGTTACTAACCATTTGCTACCAAGGTCGTCAAAGTTAACTTGTACGCGAGATTGCGCGCCACTGCCTTCGTAATTAAGTACGGTACCAACACCAAACTTAGCATGCAAAACTCGTTGCCCTAAGTTAAAGCCACTGTCTTCAAATGCTGCATGGCTAACTGATGCGCTAAAACGCCCGGCGGCAGGTGGACGAGAAACCTGTGTTTTAATACGAATTTCTTCAACGCAGTCCTCAGGTATTTCGCGTAAAAAGCGTGATGGGCTATGGTATTTTTCTTGCCCGTATAAGCGGCGACTCTCAGCATGGCTAATATATAACTTATCCATTGCTCGTGTCATGCCTACATAACAAAGGCGGCGCTCTTCTTCCAAACGACCAGACTCTTCGTTACTTTGCTGAGAAGGGAACATGCCTTCTTCTACGCCTACCATAAACACTAGCGGAAACTCTAAGCCTTTAGCTGAGTGAAGCGTCATCATTTGTACGGCGTCTTCGTGTTCTTCTGCCTGTCCTTCACCTGACTCAAGTGACGTATGGGCTAAAAAGCCTTGTAAAGGTGAGCTGTACTCTTCGTCTTCAGGCAGCTCATACTGATCACAAGCGCTAATTAGCTCTTCTAAGTTTTCTACGCGAGCACGGCCTTTTTCACCTTTTTCTGCTTGGTACATTGCCATCAAGCCTGAGGTTTGAATTGTGTACTTAGCTTGCTCATGCAAAGTTAGGTCGCTAATTTTATCTTCTATTTGTTCAACGAGTTCTACAAACTTACTTACTGCACCAGAAGCACGACCAGATAAATGCTGTTGTTCTACAATTGCTTTTGCGGCATACCAAAGCGGTAACGATTCTGCTCGTGCACAATCGCGTATATAGCTCAATGTTTTATCGCCAATACCGCGTGCTGGCGTATTAATTACACGCTCAAACGCGGCATCGTCTTGACGATTACCTACTAGGCGTAAGTACGACAACGCATCTTTAATTTCTTGTCGTTCGAAGAATCGCATACCACCATAAATACGGTATTTTAAGCCTTCTTGTAGCATGGCCTCCTCGAGTACACGAGATTGCGCGTTACTACGGTATAAAATTGCGGCATCTTGTAGGGCATTACCTGCATTTAACCAGCTTCGTAGTTTGCTACTTACAAAGCGTGCTTCGTCTAATTCATTAAATGCTGCATAAATAGAAATTGGCTCGCCATCGTTACCGTCGGTCCATAAGCTTTTACCCATACGCTCTGAGTTATTTTGAATTAATGCATTAGACGCTTTCAAAATAGTTGCTGTTGAACGGTAGTTTTGTTCAAGACGAATGGTTTCTGCGCTAAAGTCAGTTAAAAATCGTTTAATATTTTCGATTTTAGCACCGCGCCAACCGTAAATACTTTGGTCATCGTCGCCTACAATCATGATACTGCTTGTATCGCCTGCAAGTAACTTTAACCATGCATATTGAATGGTATTTGTATCTTGGAACTCGTCTACGAGCATATGTGCAAAGCGTTGCTGGTAATGACGTAGTAACGTAGGGTTATTTTTTAACACTTCGTAGCTGCGTAGTAATATTTCGGCAAAATCAACTAAGCCAGCTCTGTCACAGGCTTCTTGGTAGGCGGCGTAAACACGCAGCATCATTTGCTCGTTAATATCGTATGCTTGAATATCTTTAGGGCGAAGTGCTTCATCTTTTTTGGCGCTAATGTACCAGCCAAATTGTTTAGCAGGCCATTTTTTATCATCGATATTCATCGATTTTAATAAGCGCTTGATCATCCGAAGTTGATCGTCAGAGTCTAAAATTTGAAAGGCTTCTGGTAAGTTAGCTTCACGGTGATGAGCACGTAAAATACGATGCGACAAACCATGGAACGTACCAATCCACATACCACCTACAGGGGCTTTTAGTGTTTCTTCAACGCGGCTGCGCATTTCTTTAGCCGCTTTATTAGTAAAGGTTACGGCAAAAATACTGTAAGCAGATGCTTGCTCAACTTGCATAAGCCACGCAATACGATGAACTAACACTCGTGTTTTACCAGACCCAGCACCTGCTAATACCAGCATGTTTTGTAGTGGGGCTGCAACGGCATCGCGTTGTTTGTCATTTAAGCCATCGAGTAATTGTGAAACGTCCATCGTTACGCCTTTTTAATCAATATTGTGGGCAGTATAACAGGTGTTTTTGTTAGGCTAAATAAAATACTGTTTTTATAAACAGCTATTTATAAAATAGCCTTAAAAACGAGTAACTTGCTATTTTTTTAAACAAACAAAAAAGTGTAAACGCACAATAAAAATTGCTAATTTGACCTAAAGTTAGCAATTTTTACTAACTCTCTAAATCTAGACTAATTTAACTATTTGATTTGTAAGCTTTAATAAATTGGCATAGAGTGTGTAAGTAAATAATTATAAAATCAAATAAATACAGAGGTTAGTATGGCAGATCAAGGTTCTGGCGGTAACGTAATCGCAGCATTATGTAATATATTTTTTCCTGGTTTAGGGCAGTTAGTGCAAGGGCGTATTTTAGCGGCTATATTTTTTGCACTCGCTATTATAATAAGTTACGCACTAATTTATGTGCTTGTAGGCTTTGTACTTGTGCCTATTATTTACTTATGGTCGATTATTGACGCAGCGCGTTATAGATCGCGGAGTTAACGGCTTTAAAGTTGAGTAAAATAGCGCCCTTGTGGCGCTATTTTACTTTATATGTCCTGTGGTTTGCGGGCGTTTACGTATATAATTACGCAATTAAAGATTTACAGGCAAACCCTATGGAATATCAATTTATTCGCGACCCTATTAGTGGGCTACGTATTAAAATAAGCAGTGAACACGCTATTATTGGTCGCTGGCTAAACGAAGAAATAGGCAAAGACAAAGTAGCTATGGTGCAAGCGC
Source organism: Pseudoalteromonas sp. APC 3355 (assembly GCF_030407615.1). Classification (NCBI taxonomy): domain Bacteria; kingdom Pseudomonadati; phylum Pseudomonadota; class Gammaproteobacteria; order Alteromonadales; family Pseudoalteromonadaceae; genus Pseudoalteromonas; species Pseudoalteromonas sp. APC 3355. The sequence goes on from NZ_JASDDB010000026.1 coordinate 6,238, forward strand.
TTATTGCATCGGTGAGTTCAAGCTATGAGCCGCTAACGCTAAAAGGCCAAGAAATAGATTTAATATTAACCAAAGACGAAGCACTATTTGAAGCCCATGCGCTGCATCAAGACAGTGAAGACCTAATAGCGTATCAAGATGACGATTTAGCGCTTGAAGAAAATGGTTTAAGTAGTGGTTGTGGCTTTGAAGATTTCATTGATTTAATTGATTCATGGGCTGAATTTAGCGGCTCAAAGTAAACTACATATTAAGATAGTGCTGATGCGTTAAGCTTCCTTTATCTGTACTATTACACTAATCAAAAACGACAGGAATGAATATGTCTGCCAATTTAAACAAGCTAGTAGTTATGCTAGAAATGCAAAACGCCATGAACACTAAAGTACATGAGCAATGGTTTACTCAAGGGTTCGAATGGTACCGCGCTATTTGGGTTGAGTGCGCTGAAATGCTGGATCATCATGGTTGGAAATGGTGGAAAAAACAAACACCAGATACTGAACAAGTTATTTTAGAGTTGGTTGATATTTTTCATTTTGGTCTATCGCTTAGAATTGACGGAAAAACTAGCTACGAAGACTTAGCAAAGCAACTTGAAACTGAGCTTAGTAATGCTCAACAAGCGGATGACTTTAAACAAACGCTAGAAATATTAGCGGCTTGCGCTGTTGCAGATAAAACGTTTAATGCCGCTGCCTTTGCCGGCTGTATGGCGCAAATGGGTATGGATATTGATGATTTATATCGCGGCTACGTAGGTAAAAACACGTTAAACTTTTTCCGCCAAGATCATGGCTACAAAGACGGTAGCTATATTAAAGAGTGGAACGGGCAAGAAGATAACGAGCATTTAGTTGAAGTAGTTAAAAGCCTTGATACAGAACATGCTGATTTTGCAAAGTTAGTGTATCAAGGCCTTGAAGCGCGTTACCCAAAAATCTAGCCCATGTAAACTGAGTTAAATAATCTTACGATAGTCGGTAACACTCAGGTAATCGGCTATTTCGTTATGTGGTTGTTGGCTATCAGGGTTAGCAACTGCAAGTAAGTGCTCGATGCCGTATTCTCGTGCGGCATTTAATACCGGCACACTGTCATCTACAAACAAAGTGCGCTGCTTATTAAACCCTAAGTCTTTTTGTACTTGGTGCCACAAACTTTGCTGCTCTTTACTTACTCCATATTCATGAGTAGACACTACACCATCTAGGTAGTTATCAATCGCTGTATGCTCAAATTTCAGCATGACACTCTCAGGGTGGGCGTTGGTAAGTAAAATTAACTCTTTGCCTGCTTTTTTAAGCTCGGTTAAAAAATGAGGTACGTCTTCGCGCATTTTAATTAAATGCTGAGACTCTCGTTTAAGATCCATTATAGGCAAGCTTAATTGCTGCTCCCAATAATCTAAACAATACCACTGTATTTGACCGCTCACAGCTTGATAGCGTTTTAAAATATCTGCTTTAGCTGCATCTAGGCTAATGCCTCTAGCTAATGCGTGTTGCGCAGGGATAACGTTAAGCCAAAAATGACTGTCGTAATGTAAATCGAGTAATGTTCCATCCATGTCGAGCAAAACGGTATCGATTTTTGACCAATTTAACATAGGAATTTCAACTTATAAGGTTTATTATTGAACTAACTGCCATGATAGCAAATTAACGCCAATGACACAGAAAAAGCACCCAACACCACCACAAATCCTCAGTAACAATGTTGTTGCTAAAAGTCGCCTGTTTACTGTGGAGTCTTTAGAGTTAAAGTTTTCTAATAACGAAGAGCGCCAGTATGAGCGAATTCGCGGCGGTGGCCGGGGAGCAGTGATGATTGTTCCGTTAAGTGCAGATAATGAGTTACTACTTGTACGTGAATACTGTGCCGGCACAAACAATTACCAGTTAGGTTTTCCTAAAGGCTTAATTGATCCGGGCGAAACTCCAGAGCAAGCTGCTAACAGAGAACTTAAAGAAGAAATTGGCTTTGGTGCTGAGTATTTTAAACCATTAAGAACAGTAACAATGGCGCCGAGTTACTTTAATGCCACTATGCATATTTTATTTGCTAAGCAATTATACCCACAAACCCTTATTGGCGACGAACCAGAGCCGCTAGTTGTTGTTAAGTGGCCATTAACTCAGTGGCAGTCATTATTAGACCAAGAAGATTTTACCGAAGCACGCAGTGTTGCAGCTTTGCTATTATTAGATAAGTATTTAGCGTCTGGAGCTGCCGATGAATAAATTAATCGAACCGTGCATTGAATTAGCTGAGCGTGCTGGCGATGCAATTATGGCCATTTATAAAAAAGGCGATATTGGCCAACAAGAGAAATCAGATAATACGCCTGTTACCAAAGCTGATTTAGCAGCAAATGACGTACTGGTTGCTGGATTAAAAGCACTTGCACCCGATATCCCAATTATGTCGGAAGAAACACCTATACCTGCACTCGCCGACAGACAGGACTGGCAGCGTTATTGGTTGCTCGATCCGATGGATGGTACAGGCGAATTTATTTTAGAAAGTGGCGACTTTGCAGTAAACATTGCATTGATTGAAAATAATCATCCTGTGCTTGGCGTTATTCATTGGCCTGCAAAAGGTGTGACTTATTTTGCTACAGCTAAAAATGGTGCCTTTAAACGTGAAAACTCAATTGATAAGCAAATATCTGTAGCACCGCCAGAGAGCTTGACGCTTGCAGTGAGCCGCCGCCAAAAAATAGAAGCGGTGAGTCAGTATTTAAATAGTCAGTTTACAACGATTGCTATTGGCTCGTGTTCTTTAAAAGCCTGTACTGTTGCAGAGGGCAAAGCAGATTGTTTTTTAAGAATTGGTCCAACGGGAGAGTGGGATACAGGTGCTTCACAAGTTATTGTTGAAGAAGCCGGTGGTTGTATTACCGATGCAGAATTTAACCCACTAACGTACAACCAACGAGAGAGTACTGAGAACCCTGACTTTATAGTAATGGGACATCCCGACTGGGAATGGCAAAAAATGATTAATCCACATCAAAGATTGATTGCAGAGTAGTAATTTGATTGCTTTTTGTTCGGTTGAACAACTTTAATTAGTTTAGGTCTTGCATTAAATGTTTATTCCTATATAGTAGCGCTCTCTTCAAGGCAGGCACGTAAATATTACGAAAATGCTTTAAAGAAATTACAGGCGCGGGATGGAGCAGTCTGGTAGCTCGTCGGGCTCATAACCCGAAGGTCGTCGGTTCAAATCCGGCTCCCG
>NZ_JASDDB010000027.1:0-3893 GCF_030407615.1 Pseudoalteromonas sp. APC 3355
TGGAATTGGTAGACACAAGGGATTTAAAATCCCTCGACTAACAAGTCGTGCCGGTTCAAGTCCGGCCTCGGGCACCATCTTTACTAAAATCCTCAGATAAAATTCACTTAAATTCTAAATTGCTTCTAATTTTAAAACATTCAAAAATTATTCTTACTTAAATTCTCTAATCTTATTTTTAATACCTACTTACCTTTAAAATCTATTTCTTTTTAATATCTTAGAGTTTCACCATCCTCAAAATAGATCACTTAATTAAGCGAATTGGTATAAGAGCACCTGTTTATAACAAAGCAAAAAATCAGAACGCTGGTTATTTAATTTTCTTGGCAATTACTCCTGTACCTAAGTTTTAACGAGGGGTGGCATTAATGAATGTAATAGAAGTGCGGTGTCTAAAATAAATTTAAGGTGGGAGTATAGGGAATGCGTTAAGCACTTAGTTATATGAATTGCGAAGATTTTATAAGCGACCCTTGAGGATCGCTTATAAAGGATAAATTGTTATTGCAGTTTACTCTGAGCTTTGTAAATTGGATACTCGCTCAACAAGCCTTGGATAAGCGCAACACACATTAAAATAAGTACTATTGAAAACGGTAAAGCTGTAGTAACTACGCCCGACTGAAGCGCTTGCAATGCTTGCGAGCCACCAACCCAGAGTAATACTGCTGCAATCACGCCTTCGACTGTAGCCCAAAATATACGTTGTGGCACTGGTGCATCTATTTTACCGCCCGCAGTTATACCATCTATTACTAGCGATCCTGAATCAGACGACGTTATAAAAAACACCAAAACGAGTGCTATAGAAATAATAGAAATAAAACTAGAAAGAGGTAACTGCTCGTATACTTGAAATAAAGTCACTGAGATATCAGTTAAACCATTTTGTCCAAGTGGGCCAACTTTATCTATAACTTGTGTAATTGCCATATTTCCGAACACGCCCATCCAAACCAAACTAAGAAGCGTTGGTAGGCCAATGACGACGAGTAAAAACTCGCGTACAGTTCGTCCCTTTGAAACTCGAGCAATAAACATCCCAACAAACGGCGACCATGATATCCACCATGCCCAATAAAACACAGTCCAAGAGTGCATCCAATCTTCATCGGGTCTATTGAATGGATTGCTCAAAGGTACAAAGTGCTCTACGTACGCCCCAAGGGTAAACCAAACAGCAGTAATTGCATCTGAGAAAGTAAGGGCAATAACAGCTAATAATAAAATAAATGCACAAATTAAATTAACATTGCTCAGTACTTTAACACCGCCCTCAATACCTCTAATAACTGAAAATATTGCAATACACGTTACTAAACCTATAACAGATATTTGAAAAGCAGTCCCGTAATCAGTGCCTAACAGATAATTTATCCCGCTGGTAGCTTGTTGAGCGCCAAGGCCTAGCGATGTAGCTAAACCAAATAAAGTAGACAGTACAGCGAGTATATCTATGATATGACCAAGCCACCCCCATGCGCGATCACCAAATAATGGATAAAAAACAGAACGTATAGATAAAGGAAGGCCTTTATTAAATGCAAAAAAAGCCAAGCTTAATCCAACAACAGCGTAAATCGCCCATCCATGTAAACCCCAGTGGTACATGGTTGCACCCAAAGCTAAAGAGTGTGCTTGCGGTGAGTTTGGCTCAACGCCCATAGGCATATGATACCAACCAGTATAATATGCAGTTGGCTCAGCAACTCCCCAAAACAGTAAGCCAATCCCCATTCCTGCTGCAAAGAGCATTGAAAGCCATGACATGTAACCATGTTCAGGACGAGCTTTTACGCCACCCAACCGAATTTTACCTAAAGGAGAAAATGCTAAAATAACGCAAAAGATCACAAAGGCATTGGCTAGTAACATAAAGTAACTATCAAATTGATTAATTATTGCGTCTTTAGTCGAGGTTAGTGCATCACGGGTAACGGTAGGGTCAAAAACGAGGGTAAGTATTACAAATAAAACAACTAAGAAGGCGCTTATACCAAATACTGGGTTATGGATATCAAATCCCCACTTTTGTACATTATCTTGCCCAACTTGGTAATCAGTAGTGTCTATACTGTATTTTTTTGTCATGTCATCCATCGGCTCTCCTTTTTATAGATAACTTAATTCATATGTCCTACGTAATTAAATATAAAATAGTTTTAAAATTAATATAACTTTTTATTTATAAGTAATGAGATGATTAAGCGTAGTATTTGTTATTCTTAGAACTAAAAAAGCGAGCCGTAGCTCGCTGATTATTTTCTATTCCCAGGCCGCTGGGTCAACCTCTTTAGCAAGTTTAGGATGCTTACTTTTGTCAAAGGTGGGTATTAAGCCCTTTTTACGTTGTTCGTTATAGTCTTTTGAAAGCCATACAACAACACCTGAAAGCATAAATAGCGCTATAACGTTTACAATGGCCATTAAACCCATTGATATATCTGCCAGCGTCCAAATTAAACCAAGCTCACCAACAGCACCAAACATCACCATACCTAAAACAACAAGTCTAAAGATAAACATACCTTTATTAGAGTTGTGCTCTAAAAACATTAAATTTGTTTCAGCGTAAGAGTAATTAGCCACAATAGAAGTAAAAGCAAAAAACAATATAGCAATAGCAATAAAGTAAGTACCCCAGTCGCCGACATGTTCTTGTAATGCTGCTTGTGTAAGTTCAATCCCCATAACACCAGATTCAGGTACTAATTGCTGCGATAGTAAAATAAGAGAAGCAGTCGCTGTACAAATAACAATAGTATCAATAAATACGCCTAACATTTGCACATAACCTTGTGATGCTGGGTGAGGAGGGTAAGGCGTCGCAGTAGCCGCGGCATTAGCTGCACTACCCATACCAGCTTCGTTTGAGAATAAACCACGCTTTATACCTTGGATCATCGCTTGTGTGACACCGTATCCAATAGCACCAGCACCAGCTTGTTCAATACCAAAAGCACTTTTTATAATAAGCACTAGCACATCAGGTAGTGCAGTAAAGTTAATGGCGCATACATAAAGTGCAACCAGCAGGTAAGCTAATGCCATAAATGGCACAACCATTTCAGCAAAGCGAGAAATTGTTTTTAGGCCACCAAAAATAATGATGCCAGAGCCAATAACCAAGCAAATGCCTACTATATACTTAGGTACATCAAACGCTACTTCAAATGCTGCAGCAATAGAGTTTGACTGTACTGCGTTAAATACTAAACCAAAGGCTAAAATTAAACATAACGAGAATAAAGTTCCCATCCAACGTTTGCCTAAACCGTTTTGCATATAATAAGCAGGGCCACCTCTAAAATTACCATCTGCATCTTTTGTTTTATAAGCCTGAGCTAAAGTACTCTCGGCAAAACTTGTAGCCATACCTATTAATGCAATAAGCCACATCCAGAAAATAGCACCTGGGCCACCTAGGTATAAGGCAACAGCAACACCTGCCATATTACCAGTACCGACACGAGCTGCTAATGAAGTACAAAAAGCCTGAAAGGATGAAATTTCGTTATCGGCACATTTACGAGAACCAAACATAACTTTGAACATATGTGGGAATTGCACAAATTGAATAAAGCCTAGTCGAAAAGTAAAGAAGAGGCCCGCTGCTATTAATAAGTAGACGAGAACTTGCCCCCATAGAAGGGCACTTATACTATTTATTATGTCTGTCATGGATACTGCCTAAATACATGAGTTAAAAAAAGTGACCGCAACTTATCACATCAGGATAAAAGTGTTTAGTTTTATAGTTCAAAAACAGAGTTATCAACAGGGTTTTGTGGGTAACTTGTGCTTATCGTGTGCGCTTGCTTGGGGCTTAATTTTAATTACTATTTTATGCAAATAACGCTTGCGTAAAATCCGCCGCTCCCTATAATGCG
>NZ_JASDDB010000028.1:0-1611 GCF_030407615.1 Pseudoalteromonas sp. APC 3355
TGAGTTGATTGATTGGTATCTACTTTAGTATTCAATATTAACTTCTGGCGAAGTTAAACTGTCACAAAACAAAGACCCGTTTGGGTTGTATGGTTAAGTGACTAAGCGTACACGGTGGATGCCTTGGCAGTTGGAGGCGATGAAGGACGTATTAACTTGCGATAAGCCTAGTCAAGCTAGTAAAAAGCGCTTGAGACTAGGATTTCCGAATGGGGAAACCCACCTGCTTGCAGGTATCGTTAACTGAATACATAGGTTAACGAGGCGAACGCGGAGAACTGAAACATCTAAGTACCCGTAGGAAAAGAAATCAACCGAGATTCCGAAAGTAGCGGCGAGCGAAATCGGAACAGCCCTTAAGCTTATTATGTGTTAATGGAAGGCTCTGGAAAGTGCCACGATACAGGGTGATAGTCCCGTACATGAAAAGACATTTTAAGTGAAATCGAGTAGGTCGGAGCACGTGAAACTTTGACTGAATATAGGTGGACCATCATCTAAGGCTAAATACTCCCAACTGACCGATAGTGAACCAGTACCGTGAGGGAAAGGCGAAAAGAACCCCTGTGAGGGGAGTGAAATAGAACCTGAAACCGTGTACGTACAAGCAGTAGGAGCCCACTTGTTGGGTGACTGCGTACCTTTTGTATAATGGGTCAGCGACTTATATTTTGTAGCGAGGTTAACCGAATAGGGTAGCCGTAGGGAAACCGAGTCTTAACTGGGCGACTAGTTGCAAGGTATAGACCCGAAACCCGGTGATCTAGCCATGGGCAGGTTGAAGGTTGAGTAACATCAACTGGAGGACCGAACCCACTAACGTTGAAAAGTTAGGGGATGACCTGTGGCTAGGAGTGAAAGGCTAATCAAACCGGGAGATAGCTGGTTCTCCCCGAAATCTATTTAGGTAGAGCCTCGGACGAATACTTACGGGGGTAGAGCACTGTTAAGGCTAGGGGGTCATCCCGACTTACCAACCCTTTGCAAACTCCGAATACCGTAAAGTAATATCCGGGAGACACACGGCGGGTGCTAACGTCCGTCGTGAAGAGGGAAACAACCCAGACCGCCAGCTAAGGTCCCAAAGTCATAGTTAAGTGGGAAACGATGTGGAAAGGCCCAGACAGCCAGGAGGTTGGCTTAGAAGCAGCCATCCTTTAAAGAAAGCGTAATAGCTCACTGGTCGAGTCGGTCTGCGCGGAAGATGTAACGGGGCTAAACTATGCACCGAAGCTGCGGATTCAGAATTTATTCTGAGTGGTAGGGGAGCGTTCTGTAAGCGGTTGAAGGTGTACCGGGAGGTATGCTGGACGTATCAGAAGTGCGAATGCTGACATGAGTAACGATAATGGGAGTGAAAAACTCCCACGCCGGAAGACCAAGGGTTCCTATCCCATGTTAATCAGGGTAGGGTAAGTCGACCCCTAAGGCGAGGCCGAAAGGCGTAGTCGATGGGAAACAGATTAATATTTCTGTACTCGATATAATTGCGATGGGGGGACGGAGCAGGCTAAACAAGCATGGCGTTGGTAGTCCATGTGAAAGTGAGTAGGTTGGTGACTTAGGTAAATCCGGGTTGCTATTAAGACTGAGACACGAGACGAGTCACCA
>NZ_JASDDB010000028.1:1708-3100 GCF_030407615.1 Pseudoalteromonas sp. APC 3355
AGGTGATGAAGTTGTTGATGCCATACTTCCAGGAAAAGCCTCTAAGCTTCAGATTATATGGAATCGTACCCCAAACCGACACAGGTGGTCAGGTAGAGAATACTAAGGCGCTTGAGAGAACTCGGGTGAAGGAACTAGGCAAAATCGTACCGTAACTTCGGGAGAAGGTACGCTCCTATCTGTGATGAGACTTGCTCTCTAAGCGGACGGGAGCCGCAGTGACCAGGTGGCTGGGACTGTTTATTAAAAACACAGCACTGTGCAAAATCGCAAGATGACGTATACGGTGTGACACCTGCCCGGTGCCGGAAGGTTAATTGATGGGGTTATCCTTAGGGAGAAGCTCTTGATCGAAGCCCCGGTAAACGGCGGCCGTAACTATAACGGTCCTAAGGTAGCGAAATTCCTTGTCGGGTAAGTTCCGACCTGCACGAATGGTGTAACCATGGCCACGCTGTCTCCACCCGAGACTCAGTGAAATTGAAATCGCAGTGAAGATGCTGTGTACCCGCGGCTAGACGGAAAGACCCCGTGAACCTTTACTACAGCTTGGCACTGAACATTGAACCTACATGTGTAGGATAGGTGGGAGACTTTGAAGCAGCGACGCTAGTTGTTGTGGAGTCAACCTTGAAATACCACCCTTGTAGTTTTGATGTTCTAACGTTGGCCCCTGAATCGGGGTTACGGACAGTGCCTGGTGGGTAGTTTGACTGGGGCGGTCTCCTCCTAAAGAGTAACGGAGGAGCACGAAGGTTGGCTAAGTACGGTCGGACATCGTACGGTTAGTGTAATGGTAGAAGCCAGCTTAACTGCGAGACAGACACGTCGAGCAGGTACGAAAGTAGGTCATAGTGATCCGGTGGTTCTGAATGGAAGGGCCATCGCTCAACGGATAAAAGGTACTCCGGGGATAACAGGCTGATACCGCCCAAGAGTTCATATCGACGGCGGTGTTTGGCACCTCGATGTCGGCTCATCACATCCTGGGGCTGAAGTCGGTCCCAAGGGTATGGCTGTTCGCCATTTAAAGTGGTACGCGAGCTGGGTTTAGAACGTCGTGAGACAGTTCGGTCCCTATCTGCCGTGGGCGTTTGAGAATTGAGAGGGGTTGCTCCTAGTACGAGAGGACCGGAGTGAACGAACCGCTGGTGTTCGGGTTGTCATGCCAATGGCATTGCCCGGTAGCTACGTTCGGAACTGATAAGCGCTGAAAGCATCTAAGCGCGAAGCAGGCCTCGAGATGAGTTCTCACTAGACTTTTAAAGTCTCTGAAGGGCCGTTGAAGACTACAACGTTGATAGGCAAGATGTGGAAGTGGTGTGAGCCATTAAGCTAACTTGTACTAATTACCCGTGAGGCTTAACCATACAACGCCAAACGCGTTTTATG
>NZ_JASDDB010000029.1:0-2383 GCF_030407615.1 Pseudoalteromonas sp. APC 3355
GTAAGCGTATAGCTAACGACACCTAGCCTTGCTTAATATTCCAAGGTAATAGCGGTTCAAGGTCACCGGGCTGCTCAGCAAGGTGCTGTAAGCACGTTGATATGTAGTCATGCACTACAAGATCATTTGCCTTTGCGGTTTCAACAAGGCTATAGAGTATGGCGCTGGCATGCGCGCCATTGCAGGTATTTGAGAACAACCAGTTTTTCCGCCCTATTACGAACGGTTTTATGGCTCGCTCTGCTCGGTTATTATCAATATTGAGCCTGCCATCATCGAGGTAACGCCTGAATTTCTCAAACTGGTTTATCGCATAGGTAATTGCTTTACCTAGCGCCATTTGGGGAGGGATTTTATCTTTGTGTTTGAGTAACCATTGATACAATTCATCAACGATTGGTTTGGCTTTTTGCTGCCTAACGGTGAATTTTTCACTGACCGATTTACCTTTGATGGCTTGCTCAATACCATAGAGTTTGCGAATAAGGTTAAGTGCTACATCCGCTTTAACGGTTTTTTTATTATTGCCTTTGGCCTCGATGAACTTACGGCGTATATGGGCTAGACATGCAACCAGTGTTGCCTTCGTTTGCTCGTATGCTTTGTAGCCGTCAACGTGCATGTAGCCTTGATAACCGTCAAGAAAATCAACCACACAGTGGGCCGCGCGACTATTATGATAATCAAACAAGACAATATTAGTGCCTTTACCCGGCTTATCATCGCCACAACAATACAGCCACATATAGCTGGTCGCTTTCTCTGCGTTAATAACGTTTAACGAGGTTTCATCGCCATGAATAACCGCTTGAGATAACAAGATTTCTTTTAAGCGCTGATAGAGCGGTGACAACAATTCAGCACAGCGTAACATCCAGCTCGACATGGTTTGCCTGCTCAACTCAATACCGATATCAGAAAATAACGTTTCTTGGCGATAAAGCGGCAAGCCAAACTGGTATTTACACATGATTATTTGGCTCAGTAAACTGGGCGTAGCGATACTTTTTGGAATAGGTGTTGCGGGCATTTTTGCCGTTTTCACTACACTTTCAATCCCTTCTCGCTCACAGTGACGGCACGTATATTTAGGGCGAATGGTTTTGATTACTTTGATATGCGCTGGCACAAATTCGAGTGTTTCACTGCTGCTTTCACCCATTTTGTGAAGTGGGCTTTGACAGCAATCACATACTTTTTCATCCTCATCAAGGTCAACAACCACCTCGACTCGTGGTAACTGTGCTGGCAGTGGGCGGCGTTTCGGTTTGGCTTTTTCTGTCTTTACTGAAGCCGATGTAGCCAATAGCGCTTTATCATGTTCATCAAGAATGTCTTCTGCTTCATTAAAGAGCTCTCCAGCACCCGGCATCTTTTCAGATTTCTTGGCGTACTCTTTGGCTAGTTTCGCGTTATAAGCTTGTAGCAATTCGTGAATTTGCGCGTCTTTTTCAGCTAACTTTTCATCCATGTACTGTTGCAACTCAAGCACCATGCGCTTGAGTTGTTCTGGGTCGTCAGGAAGTGAGTGTGCATCAATTTTCATGCGTAAATCTTAACAGTTTGCCACGTTACTTGCTTGTTTGCAGTGCAGATAATTACTGGGCAGTGGCAACGATCATTTACTGTTAATGTGATCAATTAGATCTATATTTATAGCATTGATTTATACTGCAATTCTTCATGGCCAAGTACATCATACCCAGACAATAACCACTCCAATTGTTGAGCGCTGAGTTCAAATTCTTGCAGACTGACTTTGCTTGGCCATTTGAACTTTTGTTTTTCTAACCGCTTGTACCACAAAGCAAACCCCGTTTTATCCCAGTAAACCAGCTTGAGTTTATCTTTCGATTTATTGCAGAACAAAAATAATGCGCCAGTATAAGCGTCACGTTCAAGCTCGCTTTCAACGAGTGCGACCAGACCATCAATGGATTTTCGAAAATCCACGGCGTCACGATGCAAGTAAATATGCGCGGGTTCAATAAACATTTTCATAAGGCAAGCTCACGTAACAATTGACTTAAATAAGCGACAGGCATTGTGGGTGGTAAGCTAATTTTCACGCTGCCGATAGTAACCATAATCAGCTGTTGCTGTTGCTGTTCGGTGGGGGCGACGTGTTTAGTGACTTTTGCTTGAACAAAACGACTGGATTCAGTATTAAGTTTACTTCGTGCCGCATAAAAGCTTGTTTTAGATAAAGCATGTTGATGGCAAAACTCAGTAATAGTTAAATCGCTGGCTTGTTGTTCTTCGATAATGTTACGCCACTGCTCAAGGCTACGTGTTTTTCTCATGGCTATCTCCTAATTGAAATTAAGAAATAGCTTAATCGGTTTGATGAGCTATTGGCAGGTGCACTTTGCTAGACGCTTAC
>NZ_JASDDB010000030.1:0-2334 GCF_030407615.1 Pseudoalteromonas sp. APC 3355
GAGCAGCCCGGTGACCTTGAACCGCTATTACCTTGGAATATTAAGCAAGGCTAGGTGTCGTTAGCTATACGCTTACAATAAAACTAAATATATTAAAACGCTTAATATAAAGAGAACAGGTAAAAATGATAATAATTCAATTTGGTTTGAGGATTTATCAATACCGCTAAACAGTGAACTTGTCACTATCATAGGCCATAAAGGAAGTGGAAAGAGCGCTTTATCAGATATTTTAGCTATGTGTTCAGATGCTGAACATTCGGATGACTATATATTTTTGCATAAAAACAAGTTTAAAAAGAAAGGACTTGCAGATAGGTTTAGTGCTTGGGTTGAGTTTGAAAGTGGTGGAAAAACTGAAGAGCGTGATTTGATTCATACCATTGATGAAAGTCAAGAAAGACTCGTTCGGTATTTGCCACAAAGTTACTTTGAAAAAGTCTGTAATGAGATAGGGAAAGTAGATGCGTTTAGGGAGGAAATTGAAAAAGTTGTATTTCAGTATGTTCCTTCTGAAGACAAAATGGGCAAGGTTTCATTTAAAGAGCTTATAGGGTTAAAGAAGTCATCTGCTGAAAAAGAAATCCATCATATAAATGAGAAAGTGCTAGAGCTAAATGATGAAATCATAACACTGGAAAATCAAACCAATCCGGACTTTAAAAAAAGTTTACTCAGCAAGAAAAAGGTGAAAGAAGAGGAGCTAAAAGTTCATAGTGATTCTAAGCCATTAGCTATTGAAGACCCTTCGAAACAAACCGAATCAGAAGAAACTAGAAAGAAAAAAGCGGATCTCAAAGATCTCGAAGCAAGCAAGTTGGCAATAGAAACAGAGATCGGAGAGCTAAGGCAGAGTATTTCAGACAAAAATTATTTAATAGTTGAAGTAGAGAAACTAAATCGTGACTTAAAGAACAAGTACACTGATTTAATTACCACTATTTCTGATGGTAACGAAATAGCTAAAAAATGTGGCTTTGATATATCTAAGGTAATTAGCGCTAGTTTTGATGAAAATATAATTAAATCTGTAGTTGATGCATTGAAATCATCTAATCAGAAAGATGCAGCACTATTGTTAGTTGAAGATGATTTTATTTCTAAAAGTTATGAGTCTCTTAATTTGACATCAAAGGCCGAATATTTAAAGGTTAAGATTAAGAATATACATTCTGAATTTACTGGAGAGCAGAAAGCATATCAAGATTATTTGAGTGCATTGTCGGAGTGGAATCATAAAAGAAAAGAGATAGAAGGTAATTCAGAGACAATTGATAGCTTATCTTATATAAACAAAAAACTAGAATACATAGATAATGGCTTACAGGATGATATTCGGGAATTAAGAAATTTAAGAATCAAAAAGTCTATTGAAATTTTTCAAAAAAAATCAGAAATAAAATCATTTTATGATGAGGTAAAGGTTGAAATTTCTAGAAAGCTTTCTGAATCTGACGTTTCTGGACTAAGTATTGCTAGTTCATTTTACTGCTCCAACGACTTTAAATATTCAATTTTAAGGAATATAAAGCAGAATCGAATTGGGTCATTTTATGGTAGTGACGATGGTTTAACCTTACTTCAAGAAGAACTTATTGTTCCTACAGACTGGAATGATTCAGATGGTGTGAGCGGGTTCTTAGAAAAAATTATTGAGTATTTAGAGTTTGATAAAAGATCGAGTGCTAAAGAAGGTGAAAACACCTATATTGGTGACGTTACAAAGGATAGAAAAGAACTATATTCGTACATATTTGGGTTAAGTTTTCTTGAACCATTTTATGATTTGCAGCAAAAGGGTAAAAGTTTAGAACAATTGTCACCGGGTGAAAAAGGTGCTCTTCTCTTGGTTTTTTATTTAGTACTTGATAAAGAGGAGGTTCCTCTTATTATCGACCAGCCAGAGGACAATCTAGACAATAACAGTGTTGCTAAAGTCCTAGTGCCTTATATAAAAGAGGCTAAAAAATATAGACAGATAGTTATGGTTACACATAACCCCAATTTGGCTGTTGTTGCTGACTCTGAACAGGTCATCAAAGTGTGTATAGATAAAGAAAATGGGAATCGATTTACTTTTATTTCCGGCGGTATTGAAAATGCAGGTATAAATGAACAAATAGTCGAGGTGCTGGAAGGAACCATACCTGCATTTACTTTGAGAAAGGATAAGTACCAAATTGCGTAAGGCATATAACAAGCCACTGCACTCGGAAATTTCACTCGCTACGCTCCTAAAATTCCGGTGAGTGGAGCGTTATAAGCCAAAGGAAGTTCGGTGATGAAATCGATAATTGGAAAACTTGATGTGTTAAGCGTGTTTGCAGCGTGGAC
>NZ_JASDDB010000032.1:0-1219 GCF_030407615.1 Pseudoalteromonas sp. APC 3355
CTTCGCGCCTTGTATCTCTCATTGATAAATGATTAGCTATCATTTATCACATCGAAGTCAGTGAGCTTGCCTTCGCGCCTAGTATTTAATACTGCTCCGTAGATAAAGCCCTGACTTTCTATTCTCAGAAACTGAATGGTATCCAAGCACACTTTTATTTAAGTAGATGCTGTATGTACAAGGGGAGTAAGTAGAGATGATGTTTATCGGCATTGATATTAGTAAAGAGAAGATTGATTTATCGTGGTTGAGAGACCAGCTTACAAACAAAATTAAAACAAAAGTATTTAAAAACAAGCGCCAAGACTTTGTAACAATAGAAAAATGGCTTTTAAATACAACTAAAAGCGCTGCTAGTGAGCTCGTTATCACCCTCGAACCAACGGGTGTTTATCATGAAGCGCTGATGTATTTTTTACACGAGCAAGGCTTTAATATTATTTTAGCGAATCCCGGTAAAGCTAAAAAGTATGCAGACGCTTTAAACATAATTCACAAAACAGACAAATCTGATGCAACGATGCTTGCTCATTATGGCTGTGCTAAGCACGCAGTCGTTAATTATTGGCAACCTGAAGCGTTGGAAATTAGAGAGCTTAAAGCCCTTATTCGTCGTTTAGATGCGCTTGAGAGTAACCGCCAACGAGAAGCGAATCGATTAGAAGCAAGTGAATTTAGCAACGTTTCCGCGCGTGTTTGCCAATCGATAAAAGTGACAATCGCGTTTTTAGATGATGAAATTAAACAGCTTAAATCTGACATTGATAACCACATAGATAATGAACCTGATTTAAAAAGAAACAGGAAACTACTTGAGTCTATCCCTGGCATTGGGCTCGTATTATCGAGAGAGCTGACGTATTTGTTTGCGGCTAAAAAATTTAATAAAGCCAAAGAAGCGGCCGCTTATTGTGGACTAATCCCACGGCACAATGAATCGGGTAAATTAAAAGGGCGAACATCAATCAGTAAACTTGGGCCAGCCAGAATTCGATGCAAACTTTATATGGCAGCCATTGTTGCTGGGCAATGGAATAAAACAATAAAACGACACAAGTTAACGTTAATAAATAATGGTAAAACACCGATGCAAGCTGTGTGTGCAAATATGCGAAAGCTAATTCATATATGTTTTGGTGTAATAAAAAACCAAGAAGCGTTTAAGCTCCAAGAAAGTTAAATACGACCTTGAAGCTTAAAATGAGAGATGGTATCTACA
>NZ_JASDDB010000003.1:0-366793 GCF_030407615.1 Pseudoalteromonas sp. APC 3355
AAGTTCGTTCGTAAACTCACTGGGACAATTAACAGTTGGCTTGGCGCTTCGCGCAAGTTTAGCCAACAGTCAATTGCCCCTTAGCAAAGCGTTATGTGCCTTCAAACTCAGCAACTTTGGTCAAGATCCGTATTTAAATAGTTCCTAGTATTGAGTTGCTTAGGAGAGAAATAGTTATATGACCAAATACCGTGATCAGTTTATAGATGTAGTCAATTATATTGATGCTAACCTTGATGGGGAGCTTGATGTTAAAAGGCTTTGTCAGCTAGCATATTTATCGAAGTACCATTTTCATAGGCAATTTTCGTCACACTTTGGTATGCCCGTAATATCGCTTGTGAGATTACTTCGACTCAAAAAGGCAGCCTTCCAATTAGCCTATAGGGTAGATGATAAGATTGTTGATATTGCATTGGCGAATGGTTACGAAAGTCATGAAGCTTTTTCTCGGGCTTTTAAAAAACATTTTGACAAAAGTCCGTTCGAATTTAGGAAAACCCCTGATTGGACTCCTTGGCGTTCAAAATATGAACCAGTGATTAAGCTAAGGACTAAAATTATGAATGAAAATCCTGATTTTAAAGTGGAACTGATTGATTTCCCTGAAACATCAATTGCAGTTATGGAGCACCGAGGTTCGCCAAACCTGTTAGGAAATACAATACAAAAATTCATTGAGTGGAGAAAAATCAACCACCTTCCGCCAAATAAAAGCAAGACCTTTAATTTGGTTTACGATGATCCTGCTGTAACAGTCCCCGAAAATTTTAGGTTTGATCTTTGTTGTTCTGTTGACTTCCAAGTCGAGCCAAATGATTATGGAGTCGTGAGCAAAATAATCCCTACTGGGAGATGTGCAGTAGTTAGGCATATTGGCAGCGATGACTCTATTGGCGCGGTGGTAAACTTTCTGTATTCCAAATGGCTTCTCGATTCTGATTTTGAAGTTCGGGACTTTCCTGTTTTTTTTGAAAGGGTTAGTTTTTTCCCAGAAGTATCAGAAAGTGAAATGATAACCGATATATATTTGCCGATTGACTTAGGCACATAACAAACCAATTAATCCGACCTCAATACGCTGCGCTCCTTTCAGCGGCTTATTGGGGCGTTATAGCCACTTAATTTTCACATCCTTAGTAAGGGAGAAGCATGAGCGGTCCGGCCAGATTTGGTGCCATTATTTACGCTGGCAGCGTCAAAAGATTGTCAGCATTTTATCTAGAAATGTTTGGCTTGCGCGTCCTACGCGAAACAAATGACTTGGTAAGCTTGGGTGGGGAAGGTTTCAATATAGTTGTGCATGTGCCACCTGTTGAGCTCCCTGATACTAAGTTCAATACGGTTAAAGTTTTCGTAGCAGTAGACAGCCTAGAAGACGCAAAGCGTCGGGCGATGGAGCTGGGAGGTAAGGCGCTAGAGGGTGAATGGTCAAATCCTGTTTTCAAGGTCTGTAATATAGCTGACCCTGAAGGAAATCACATTCAGCTAAGGGAGTTCATGCTATAACAAAGCCATTTACGGCGAGCTACTTTTCCGTCGCTTTTTTGTGGCGAAATAGACTGCCACAAAAAATCAACTACAAAGCAGCCGCGTAATGGCGGCGTTATGTGTAATCAGCATGAGAGAAGAAATTAGAGAAGAGTTGCGGGAGTATTTTTCAGGAGAGCAAGAAGCAAACGCTCTAGAAGAGTTAAATAGCATTACACTCCAACATGTAATGGCTGAGTCACAGATGAACCTAGATAACACATGGTCAGCGATAATTAAGCTCAGCAAAGGTGACTTGCAAGAATTAACTAGGCTCACAGAATGTGCAAAAAAAGATTTTCGCGATGTCGTTTACTGGGCATCACTAGAGTAAAATAAGTAATTTCAAAGTTGGCGTACTTTGCGTTTGTTTAGCTTTATAATTTTCGGCATCAAAATGGTTCTTTTAAACAAGCACATAACAAAACCACCCAACACCCTGCAGCGCAAAAAGCGCTCTGCCTCGACTCGCTACACTGCGTTTCGCTCGCGGTTGCTGGTGGCGTTATGTTCTAAGAGAAATATGAAGAAAGTTACCATATATATCGACCACGTAGATGATGACAAAGACTTTATCTTTATGCATAAGTGGTTCGAGAAGTGGAAGGATTCGGTACGAATTGAAAATTACTCATCGGGTGGGTGGGAACATATTTGGGATATAGAAGGATCTGAAGAGGCAATAGCGGAAATCCCGAAAGAGTGGATTTGCTAGCTAATGGGCTTCACTATAAATATTTAACAAGTAAATTACGTGTGAGTGTCAAAACATAACAAAGCAAATCAGTCTGACGGCTTTTCCGTTCCTTGTTTTACGGTTTAACGCTACGCTACCGCAAAACAATCCACTACAAAGCCGCAGCTGTTTGCGGCGTTACATTCCTGTCAAACATAGGAATGTATTTCAACACTGGTATTAGTTTAAATGACGTTAAAAGACATCCCTTCAGGAAAAATTGGACTTTTCGAAGTTTTATATCATTGGACATCGATAGACGATGCATTGTCGATTTTGAAAAATAAAGAAATATATGGAGAAGATCATGGTAAACACGCAAACTTCTCAATAAATAGAAGAGCTGATATTGCTAAGTCAAAAGAAGTTTGCTTGAAGTTTAAGTTTAATGGCCAACACAAAATGATGTTTGGGGATACTTTTGATACTAAAGATGCTCCATTAAATTCACATAACACAATATTTCATTTATTTAGCAGTGGTGATCCAGAGTCAATCTATACAGATGAGGGGTTTAGTAAGTTAGGGTACTGGCAAAGCAATGTATACCCGGGAACTTCAGGGTTGGAATTTGATGGAATAGAATGTTGGGATGAAGAATATTGGAAAGGCTTGTTATCGCAAACTTTACCATCAAAACCTTCTCGTCTTGCTTTTTGGAGTTACAAAGAAAATATTCGTTCCTATGACCGGGTTACTGATAATAAAGCTCGACAAAATAAGTTGATCCAACAAAGTAAAGATAATGTTGGTCAAACAATAAAAACGTAGTTCACGCGGAATGTAACAAGTCAGTCAAGAATGGACGCTAAACAGTTGGCTTACGCTCCTTCGTCGCTGATTTTAGCCAACTATTTATGCGCCACTTACTGAGGCGTTAGTTGCAAAGGGAACTCTGATGAGTAATTGGAATAAAACAGGTGCGGTAAAAAACCCGATAAAGTTTGGTTTAGCTATTGGCATATCAATAGGTGTTGCAATAGGAATTATCATCCAGAATATTTTATTAGGTGTTCTTTTTGGTATGGCGGTAGGTGCAGTATTTGGTTTTTCTCTCAAGAAAAAGCAAAAAGTAGACAAAGGTTAAATTGACTATTTGCAACTAACAAGAACATCAAACGGAAAATTTACAGTTGGCTCTTTTTCGTTCCTCAAAATTTTAGCCAACTATAATTTTCCGCTTATGTAAGCGTTATGTAACCAAGGAAGAATCGTGAAATTCTGGAGAAACTCGTCCACAGAACGTTATCCAATGTGGAAAGCATTCTTAATGTACATCTGGGTAATACCTGGAGTTCCGATAGGAACCTTTTTAGGTGTTTATTTCTTAGAGGCTCGTAATAGGAGTGATGATGAATTATTACTTAGCTTGCTTAACTATCGTTTAGATTTTACTTTGATTATTTTATTTGGTGTTGGTTTTATCCTTTGGGTTTGGTCTATTAGAGCCTTAAGTAAGCCTGTTTTTCAAATTCATCAAAATAGGTTGTACTTTTACGGTTATGGCTTTTTTAAAGATGACATTGCACTTGATTCACTTCAAGAAATACGCTCCTATAATCTTGGTCCGCTGGGTCACCTAATAGACTTTAAATCTAAAGTCGGTATTACCTTTAGATCTTTTGCTTTTCTATCAAACATTAATAAAAGTAAATTAGAAAAGTTTTTTGAGGAAAGTGGTATAAAGGTTACATAACAAACCATTCAAGCAGGACATTGCTCCTCACCCGTTTTAGTGGACACCTCCTCATCACTTTGAAGAGGCTAAAATGCCTAAATATACTCAACCTAGGAAGACATGGTTTTATCCAGTTAATTTTAAAATCAAAGTGTTGTGGCATAGTGATTTTGGCCACTATTTACATACAAACTTGTATAAAACCAAGTGGAGCTTTCTTATGCCTTAGTTTTATTAAAAACGTCCACTAATGTTAAACTACAAAAAACTTAATTACTTAATATAGCTATGGCATTTTACATTCCTTTATTACAACCTCACTTTAAGCACATTGAAATTGGCGATACGCTTACATCACTTTGGAGTGGATGTGGCAGTATTGTGCAGTGCCAGCTTGATGATAAAGCCTGCGTTATTAAAGCGATTAAAATACCCAGTTATATAAACCATCCTAAAATTAAACAAAGCGAATTTGCGCTTAAAAGAAAGCAGCACTCATATAGTGTTGAATACACATTTTATAAGCTTTATAGCCAGCATTTACCAGTACATGCGCAAAGTATTGAATGTATAGGTGTAATTAATAAAGATGATGAATATGCGCTGGTGTTTAAGGATTTCACCAAACATGGGTTTACTCAAGCAGGGCCACAACATGTTAAAGCTATATTAAGGTGGCTTGCACACTTTCATGCGTTTAACTTAAGTAAACCCGCTGAAGGGTTATGGCAGCAAGGCAACTACTGGCATTTAAGCACGCGCCCAGATGAGTTTAATAAACTAAAAGATAACCTTGATAAAAAGTCCGATATTAAAAATGCTGCACATAAAATAGATGAGCAGCTACAAAGTTGTACGTATAAAACGCTGATTCATGGCGATGCAAAACTTGCTAACTTTGCAGCAAATGAGCGCGATGAAATACTCGGTTATGATTTTCAGTATATAGGTGCAGGTTCTGGGATAATTGATGTAATGTATTTTATGACCAGTTGCTTGAGTGATGCACAATTACACGAGTGCGCTGATGAGTACCTTGTGTATTATTTTAACAATTTAAAGGCTGCTATTACAGCTTATCACCCTTGGGCACCAGCAAGTAAAGTAGCTGACGATTGGCTCGCTTTATGGCCTGCTGCATGGGCTGACTTTTATCGATTTTTAGCTGGGTGGAGCCCCGAGCATCAAAAAATAAATAGTTATATGCAACAGCAAGTAAACAGCTGGTTAGCGGGTAACATTTAATAAACAGGTTTTGCTAATCTCTTGCATAAATATCAAGCAAAACAATACATTTTGGCACGATGTATGAAAATCTCTTTAAAACTACAGGTCAAATGACCTTTTTTAATATAAAATACTGCAAATTCTTGTATCAGTAGGTTTATATTATGGCAATTCACGTTATTTCTCACCCTCTTGTTCAACATAAATTAGGCCTAATGCGAGCGCATGGTATTAGTACTAAAAGCTTTCGTGAATTATGTTCTGAAGTTGGAACCTTATTAACCTACGAAGCAACTAAAAACCTACAGTTAGAAGATAACGAAATTACAGGCTGGGATGGCAATAAATTAAAAGTAGAGCATATTAAAGGTAAAAAAATTACCGTAGTGCCTATTTTGCGTGCTGGTCTTGGCATGATGGACGGTGTTATGCAGTTATTACCAGCCGCTAAAGTAAGTGTTGTTGGTCTTGAACGTAACGAAGAAACGCTAGAGCCAGTACCATATTTTGAAAAGCTTGTTGGTAATATTGATGAACGCTTAAGCTTAGTTATTGACCCTATGCTTGCAACCGGTGGCTCAATGATTGCCACAATCGATATGCTTAAAAAAGCAGGCTGTAAAGAAATCAAAGTAATTGTATTAGTAGCTGCACCAGAAGGTGTGGAAAAAACACTTACAGCACATCCCGACGTAGAAATATTTACAGCCTCTGTAGATAGCCACTTAAACGAAAAGGGCTATATTATCCCTGGTTTAGGCGATGCGGGCGACAAAATATTCGGTACTGTTTAGGAGTCTTTAAGTGCAAAATAATGACACCTTTTCAATAAAAACTATTTTAACAGGCGCGCAAATGCTGTTTGTAGCATTTGGTGCGCTGGTATTAGTGCCACTTTTAACGGGCTTGGATCCTAATGTTGCGCTTTTTACCGCTGGCATTGGTACTTTGCTGTTTCAGGTAGTGACTAAAGGCCAAGTGCCTATATTTTTAGCTTCATCGTTTGCTTTTATTGCACCCATTATTGCCGCTGTGCAAATGTGGGGCGTGCCGGCCACTATGGGCGGCTTAATGGTAGCGGGCTTTGCTTATATGCTTTTAAGTTTATTAGTAAAATTTAAGGGCGTTGCAACGCTTCATAAAATTTTACCGCCTGTAGTTGTAGGCCCTGTAATTATGGTTATTGGTTTAGCGCTTGCACCTGTTGCTGTAAATATGGCGATGGGTAAAAGTGGCGACGGCAGTATTCAAATTATTGATTACAGCAGCGCTATTTATATTTCGTTGTTCTCGTTAGTGGTTACGCTTATTTTTGCAGTGTGGGGTAAAGGCGTATTTAAGCTTATACCTATTCTGGCAGGGGTTGTAGCGGGTTATTGTTTATCGCTTGCAATGGGCGTTGTGCAATTTGACGCGGTAACTAACGCACAGTGGTTTGCTGTACCAAACTTCACATGGCCTGAGTTTAAATGGCAGGCTATTTTGTTTATGGTGCCTGTAGCAATAGCACCTGCAATTGAGCATATTGGCGATATGATGGCTATAAGCCAAGTAACCAATAAAGACTTTTTGAAAAAGCCTGGGCTTCACCGTACTTTGTTTGGTGATGGCCTTGCGACGTCTGCTGCATCATTATTTGGCGGCCCGCCTAACACAACTTACTCAGAGGTAACTGGAGCAGTTATGCTTACCAAAAACTTCAATCCTAAAGTAATGATGTGGACAGCCATTATCGCCATTATTTTAGCCTTTGTTGCTAAAATGGGATCTGGCTTACAGACTATACCTGTACCTGTAATGGGCGGCATTATGATTCTACTTTTTGGCTCTATTGCTGTAGTGGGTCTAAATACATTAGTTAAGTCGGGCGATGATTTAACAGCACCACGTAACTTAAGTATTGTTGCACTTATTTTGGTGTGCGGTATTGGCGGTATGCATATAGGTGGTAGCCAATTTAGTTTGGAGGGCGTAAGTTTATGCGCTATTTTAGGCATTGTACTCAATCTTGTATTACCTAAGGCGCAGCCTCAAGAGAGTTAATAGTGCACGTAAGTTAAAAATATTGCACCAAAATAGCGCATTTTCAATGCGCTATTTTTTTAACCTACTAATAAATATACAAAAATAATAATGGTCTATTACCTGCATTTAATTTCCAGAACGCATCGTATGCAAAGGAGTTACTATGTCAGAGGCCAATATTGTGGATATAACCCCGTTTTTAGCAAAACACCAACTGCCTTTAAAGTATCAATATTTGAGTGAGCAATATTTTGTTCCACTTGCGCATGACATCCTCGAATCTAAAAAAACAAATACTCCTATTTTTGTTGCCATAAATGGATGCCAGGGCTCAGGAAAAACAACACTCGCAGATTTTTTAGTTACGTGGTTTTCTAAAAACACACCACTTAACAGTGTAGCATTGTCAATTGATGACTTTTATTTAGCAAAACAAGCACGTACTGAGCTTGCCAAAGACGTACATCCTCTTTTTACTACTCGCGGAGTACCGGGTACTCACGACGTAGCGTTAATGAATAGCACAATAACTAATTTACTGGCAGGAGAGGTAAACGTACCGCTTCCACGTTTTAATAAACACGAAGACGACTGCGTGCCAACAAGTGATTGGCTAACAAATGAAAAGCCAGTTGATATTGTTATTTTAGAAGGGTGGTGCGTGGGCAGTGAGCCACAACCGCTGTTTTCATTAAGTGAGCCGCTTAACGAGTTAGAGCAACAGTTTGATAAAGAAGGCGTTTGGCGCCGCTGTGTAAATAGCTGTTTGGCAAACGAATATAAAGCCGTTTTTAACCTAATTGATTATACAGTTATGCTAAAAGCACCGAGTTTTAGTGATGTTTTTACATGGCGACAAGAGCAAGAACAAAAGCTAATAGCCAAAAAAGGTGCAGGCTCAGGCACCATGACTAACGAGCAATTGGTGTATTTTATTTCTCATTTTGAGCGCATTACGCGTGAGAACTTAAACACACTGAGCGCTAAAGCAAATGCTTTAATTGAACTTGATAGCAACCGAGATATTAGCGGTATGCACCTAACGAGTGATGACACCCTTCAACCTATTATTTTTACAGATTTGGACGGAACATTACTCGATCACGCCGATTACAATACAAATAATATTAGTGAGTTATTACAGCAGCTGCAAAATGCGCATATTCCTGTGGTGTTTAATACCAGCAAAACTTTTTGCGAAGTTATAGAGCTTAAAAACGATTTAAATATTCAACAACCTTTTATTGTCGAAAACGGTGCAGCAGTATTTATTCCAGAAGACTATTTTGAATTAAAACCCATTGGTTGTAAAAAAGTAGGCGCTTATTGGTGCTACGCAATGGCAAAGCCGTTATCGAGTTTATTAAATGATTTAAATACTTTAAAGGCGGATTATAAAGCGCATTACAAATTGTTTAGTGACTTATCGAGTGAGCAAATTTCAGAGCTTACCGGGCTAAACGATGCACAAGCAAGACGCGCACAAACTCGCGATTATTCAGACCCTCTTTATTGGTATGGCAATGACGAATTACTCACAGCCTTTGTAAACGATGTTGAAGCACTCGGCTACGATATAAAAATTGGCGGACGCTTCATTCATATTGCCAAAAATACCGATAAAAGCGCTGCACAGCAGTGGTTAGTTAAACAGTTTACCCATCATTTCAGAAAGCCTCTCACGGTTATAGCACTGGGTGATAGCGATAACGATAAGCAAATGTTAGAGCACGCAAATATCGCCATTATTATTGCCAATCCGGCGAGTAAAAAGCCGGTTAAATTGTCGCACAACAAAGCACGATACTCTCAATCACCAGCACCGCTGGGATGGATTGAAGAAATAACGTCGTTGCCGTGTATTAGCAGTATTTTAAGTATTTCTGAGGAGCAAACATCTCATGGCTGATTTTTATCAAAATGGCATTATTACAACACTACATAATATTGCCGACAGACCAATAGAAGACCTAGAAAAAGAGCTACTTACTTTTAGTAAGCAGCGCCCTATGGGGTTGATACTTCCTTCGCTATTTAGTGAACTAGAAGGCCCTGCGCTGCAAAATATAGTTAGCGAGTTGCGCGAAGTACCATATTTATCACAAATTACGATAGGCTTAGATAGAGCCGACGAAGCACAGTATCGCCATGCACTTGGCTTTTTTAAAGAGCTAAACCAAAACCATAAAGTATTATGGAACGACGGCCCACGCTTACAAGCACTTGATAAAGAATTACAAGAGCTAGGTGTTGCACCACGTGAGCTGGGTAAAGGGCGTAATGTGTGGTATTGCATGGGCTATAAATTAGCTACAGCAGAAGTAGAGTCTATCGCGCTACATGATTGCGATATTTTAACCTACGACAGAAGCCTACTTGCTCGCTTAATCTACCCCGTTGCGCATCCGCGCTTTAACTATGAATTTTGTAAAGGGTTTTACCCGCGTACTGCTAATGGCAAAATTAATGGCCGTGTATCGCGCTTATTAGTAACGCCATTGCTTCGCTCATTTAAAACAATTTTAGGCAATACCGACTACCTTGAATATATGGACTCTTTTAGATACCCACTTGCAGGTGAGTTTTCGTTTAGACGCGATGTATTAAACGATATTCGTATCCCAAGTGATTGGGGCCTTGAAATAGGTGTACTGAGTGAAATGTATCGTAACTATTCGCATAACCGCTTGTGCCAAGTAGATATTGCCGATAATTACGATCATAAACACCAAGAACTTTCACTTGATGATCAAAGTGCAGGTTTGTCTAAAATGTCGATTGATATTACTAAGGCATTGTTTAGAAAGCTGGCGACTCAAGGTGTTACTTTTACCAGCGAAACAATCCGTTCATTAAAAGCAACTTATTACCGTATTGGTCTAGATTTTATAGAAACGTATCATAACGACGCGCTAATGAACGGGTTAACGCTTGATGTACACCAAGAAGAAAAAGCAGTGGAAATGTTTGCACAAAATATTATGGAAGCAGGGCAACACTTTTTAGAAAACCCAATGGAAGCGCCATTTGTGCCAAGTTGGAACCGTGTTGTATCAGCAATGCCAGACGTACTTGAGCGCTTAAAAGAAGCCGTAGAGCTAGATAACGAAGAATATAGTTAACCTGCGTGCAGGTTAACTAGCCTATAAGTCTAAACAATAAATATTAGGGGCGCATGTGAGCACAGTTAGCGAATTATTTTTACAACGAGTAGAGCAACATCTTCATATTATTTATGAGGGTGTTGAGCTGCCTTTATCGGTTACTGAGCTTGCTCAGCAACTCATTAAAATTATATTAGGTAGCAATGCACTGCGCGACCCGACACCCCATACAAACCGATGGGATGAACAAGATATAGTATTGATTGCTTATGGCGACTCTATTATTAAACACGATGATAGCGAATTTGCCGTATCGAGCCCAATGGAGGCACCGCTTAAAACACTACACAGATTTATAAAAGAGCAATGTGATATGCAACTAAATGCGCTGCACATATTGCCATTTTACCCGTACAGCTCAGACGAAGGCTTTGCCGTAATGAACTACGTGCAAGTGAACGAGTCCTTGGGTGATTGGGGAGATATTCAAAATATCGCTAAAGATGTAAAGCTAATGGCGGATTTGGTTATTAACCATTGCTCAAGCAGAAGTGTATGGTTTGAGAACTTTTTAAATGATTTACACCCGGGTAAAGATTATTTCAAAACGGCGAGCTTAACGGATGATTTAAGCCAAGTTGTACGCCCGCGAACCTCATCGTTATTAAATACTGTAACTACGCCAAGCGGCGAAAAACACGTGTGGTGTACATTTAGTCACGATCAGGTTGATTTTGATTTTGCAAACCCCGAGGTACTTAAAGAGTTTGTGGGAATAATTCGCCATTATTTAGACAATGGCGTGCGTTTATTTAGACTTGATGCGGTCGCATTTTTGTGGAAACAGCTTAATACAAGTTGTATTAACTTGCCGCAAACACATGAAGCCGTAAGGCTAATGCGAACACTTATTGAGCACGCAGAGCCGAGCGTAGTTATAATTACCGAAACCAATATTCCAAATCAAGAAAACTTGTCTTATTTTGGTAATGCCAACGAAGCGCACAGTATTTATAACTTTGCACTGCCGCCTTTATTGCTTCATACATTACTTAGTGGCGATAGCACTGCAATTAAGCATTGGATGATGAGCATGCCACCTGCGCAAAATGGTACGGCATACTTTAATTTTATAGCCTCGCACGATGGAATAGGGCTCAGACCAATTGAAGGTTTATTGCAACCCAGTGAAGTGGCGTCACTTGTAAGTACCACTATGCAATTTGGTGGTCGTGTATCTATGCGAACCAGTAACGATGGCACGCATACACCGTACGAGCTAAATATTGCTTTATTTGATGCTCTCCAAGGGACGCACAATGGCCCAGATAAGTTTGGCCTGGAGCGGTTTATGTGTGCTCACGCAATTATGTTTGCGCTTGAAGGTATCCCAGGGCTTTATATTCATAGTTTGTTGGGTACAACTAACGATTACGAACGCTTTGAAAATTCACAGCATAACCGTGCTATTAACCGCCATCGTTGGCAAGAGTCAAAGCTACTGGCGGCAATTGGTGAAAAGTACAGTCATCATCATAAAGTGTTTAACGGCATAAAAAGCTTATTGGCAGTACGCAAAAAGCAAAGTGCCTTTCACCCAAATGCTACACAGTTTACGCTGCATTTAGCGGGGGGATTATTTGGTTTTTGGCGACAAAGTATAGACAGACGCCAAAGCATATTTTGTGTTTATAACATTAGCGATAAACCACAAACACTTACATTAGCCGACTTAAACTTAATTAACACCCAAAAGTGGTTTGATTTGGTGGCAGATAAAACGATTGAAGAAAGCCAATTAACAATAGAGCTAGAACCATACCAAAGCGTGTGGCTGAGTAATATTAAATAAGACCTATTAAAAAGGCTCGCACTGCGAGCCTTTGTTTTAACTAGGGCGTGTTGATCTTTGTGGATTGAAATTTGTTCAATCTAGGGGCGATTAAATCGCGACGCGAGGTTTGTAACCTAGTGGGCTAAGTAAAAACCGAGCAACAAAGAGTTAATCGCCCCTAGAAAGAACCCTTCGGGCAGCGCATGTTTGGTATTTATGCTGCGTTATCGCCTATTTATGGGGAATAACCACACTACATAGGCTCTGCCTTGCCTAAAAACCAAACATACTGCTGCAAATTCACCCACCAATGATCAACACGCCCTAATAAGTTATTTTATTAATTATAAGCTGTAGCTTAAGTTAATGTAGCCAAAGCGGCCAATGTTATCGTAACTTGCGCTACCCGCGCTTGTACCACGTGAACCGTACGGAAGTTTACGATTAAATAGATTATCAACACCTACTTTAATGCCTAAGCCGCTATCGAAGTTGTAACCAACAGTCATATCGGTAATAAAGTATTTACCGTAAGACATTTGATTACTTGGGTTCGGGTTATTTTCAAGCTCAACATTTGTATATAAATCTACTTCACTTAAAAAGCGTGTTTCAACTGTTGAGAAAAAGTTATCCATAACATAACTTACAGATAAGTTAGTTTGCCACTTAGCTTCACCTGTAGTACCTGCGTATTCAATGTAGTTACTAGGGTCGTCTTGGAACGGGTAATCTTTACGTTCAATTAAGTAAGTACCAATTAAGCGGGTTTTAAAGCTACCTTCAAGCGCGTCAAAGTCGTAACCTAGTTCAAAATCTATCCCTGATGCTTTTTGGCCAGCAACATTTAATACAGAGTTTTGTATTAAAGTAATTTCACCATTAGCATTACGTGTAATTAAGTTACAGTACTGATTGTTTATACCTGTTGCGCTATCAACACAGCGATCAAGAATGTCTTGCGCGTTAATTGTGTCAATTGCATCTTCAAGTTCAATTTCCCAGTAATCAATAGTAAGTAGTGCGTTTTCTAAAAACTCTGGTTGGTAAACAATGCCTACAGTTGTACTTGTTGACTCTTCGCCTTTAACATCGCGGTTACCACTGCTTAAACCATCTAAAGAGGCTGAATCGTAATCTGAATTAAAGTCACTCGCTACGCCTAATGCGGCACAGTTTGCAGTACGTGTTGCACCGTTTGATAAGTCACCTAAGTTTTCAGCGCGACACGGGTCGTCTACATTGTAAAAAGTTTGACTTGCTGCACCAAATACTTCACTAATGTTTGGCGCACGAAGTGCTGCAGATTGTGTTACACGTACACGTAGCTCATCATTTACAGTCCAATCAAGGCCAAGTTTCCAGCTAGTGGCTTCGCCAATCGTACTGTAGTCAGCATGACGTACTGCAGTGTCAAATACTAAATCTTGAATAAGCGGCAAATCAGTTAAAATTGGCATCGTCGCTTCAAAAAATACTTCGCGTACGTTGAACGAACCTTTATCTTCGCCCAGTGCGTTAAAGAAAGTACCTTCTGCGTTATCTGGCTCTTTTGTTTCGCTTTCTTCTTTACGGTACTCGGCACCAAATGCAACACCTACATAACCTGCTGGTAATTCAAAAATAGCGCCATTAGCAAGTGAGCCAGAAACAACCGTTTGCTTAATTGTTGAGGTACCAACTGATACTGTATTTATGTAATCAATAGCTTGTTGAGATGGTGCGCCAAAACCCATAATGTTTACAGGAACGCAGCCGTCAGCTTGTGCAGCAGCGCTACGACATACTACGTTACCATTTGTATCTTCAACGGCATCAAGTGCATTAAAGTAGTTGGCTAAAATCATGTTAGCGCCGTTTTCACGCTCAAGATCAGTTTGGCCATAAACAACTGATGTATCTAATTCCCAATCTTCAAATACAGTACCTTTTAAGCCGGTAACAAAGCGCGTTGTTTCACGCGTATTGTTTTCAATGCGGCGGCCAAGGTCGGTCATCATGCGGTTAACCATGATCGAATCAACACCTTCCTCTTCCATACGTGCTTTGATGGCTGGGTCTAGGTAAGGGTTGTCGATTTTAATGCTATTGTCGCTGTCGAAAAAGAAAAATGCAGGCTGGCCTATGCTTTCGCCTTGGCTGTTTACGTATTTTGCATCAAAGTAGACATTTAAGTCGTCGGTAACATCGTAGTTAACTTTAAAGTTTACGTTGTAGCGCTCGAACTCAGGTTGAATCTCTTCAAATTGACCAAGATTAAACGAATCACAGTTTGCACACGACAAGCCATCTACATTATCACCTATGTATAAGTCGCGAGCGCTACTGTCGGCGTTAAAGCTATTAGTATATCCATCTTCAAGTGCATAAACACCGGCGTTATTAATTGCGTAATAACCAGCATTAGGTGTTAAGATTTTGTCAGGGAAGGCTGCGCTATCTTTGTTTGCATCTGTTTGGGCTTGATTACGTAAACTACTAAACGAAGTACTAGTCCAAGGGTGGTCAAGTGCATTTAATGAATCTTGGCCTGAGTACTCAATAGCAAAAGCTGCATTACCACGGCCGTTATCAAAATTAGAGCCGTACGAGAACGTCGCTTTTTCGTTGTTGTAGCTGTTTAAATCGGCAAAACCTCGGGTAACACTAAAATCCATACCTTCAATGTTGTCTTTTAGTATAAAGTTTACAACACCTGTTACTGCATCAGCACCATATACAGCGGATGCACCACCAGTGATAATTTCTACACGCTCAACCCATACACTTGGAATAGTATTGGTATCTACAGCTTGAGAACCTGCAGAGCTTGATACATGACGCTTACCATTTACAAGTACTAAGGTACGGTCTGTACCCATGTTACGTAAATCAAGAATATTTAAACCAGCAGTACCAATAAAACGGCCTGAGTTAGCCATAGAATATGTATTGCCAAGTGCTGGTAAATTGTTTAGCGCTTCACCAATGTTTACAGCGCCTGTATTAATTAGCTGCTCGCCACTTATAACTGTTACTGGTGCAGGTGCAATAGCACCTTCACGTAAAATACGTGAACCCGTTACTTCAACGCGTTCAATTTTTGTTGCTTGCTCATCTTGTGCAAGCACAGAATTACTTGCTGTTGCAGCAGCAGTAATTAATGCACATTTAATGCTAGTAGAAAGTAAATTATGACGTTTCATGTGTTTCCCAAAGGACATTTTATAGTAATTTAAAACAATATTTATTTTTACTTAATACAGTCTGTATTAGATAAAAACCTATAACTTTTTTATGAGGTCGGCGATTATTGCACGGGGAAACCAGTAATAGAAGAGAGGTAGCTTGATGGATTCAAGTGAGTTATTTCTGTATCAATTTTTATAAAGTTCAGTTTATTGCGTTTTTTGCATTTATAATTTTAATTATTTGATATGAATTTGTAACTAAAAATAAGGTTTTTTATTGTCTATGCACTTTTTATTATCATGTAGTGTTTTTTGTTTTCATTTGAGTATTAATAATGAACTTTTTCAAGGCTTTCATATTTATTTTTTAGGAGAAGGTTAGTTAATTAATAAATTTTAATAGAAGGTTTATTAGTCTTTAATGTTTTATTTATGTAATTTTATGTTGTCGTGAAGTAATTGAAAATACGCTATTTTTGTTGCTACTAAATCTAAAATGAGTAAATTTCATCTTTGAAAAGTATAAAAGGCCCAGTTTATGGGCCTTTTATTAACAATAAAACTTACATTTTATATGAAAAAGTAATGTAACCAAAACGCCCTATATTATCGTAGCTAGCACTTCCGCTACCATCACCACGTGTACCATAAGGTAACTCACGATTGAATAGGTTATCTACACCCACTTTTAAGCCAACACCATTATCAAAGTTATAACCGACTGTCATGTCAGTAATTATGTATGTACCAAAAGTAGTTAAACTATTTGGATTGGGGTTATCGCTTAAATCTTGATCTGTGTATAAGCTTACTTCTTCGATATAACGAGTGCTCAAAGATGTGTATAAGTTTTCGTAGCTATATTCTATATTTAAGTTAGCTTGCCATTGCGCTTCACCTGTAACGCCCGCATATTCAATGTAGTCGCTAGGCTCATCTTGGAATGGGAACTCTTTACGCTCAATCAAATATGTACCAATAAAGCGTGTTTTAAAGCTACCTTCAAGCGCATCAAAGTCGTAACCTAATTCAAAGTCAACACCAGATGCTTCTTGACCTGATACATTAAGCACTGAGTTTTGAATTAACGAAATCTCACTGTTTGCATCACGTGTAATAAGACTACAATATTGATTTGAAATACCTGAGCCGCTATCAACACAACGATCTAGGATATCTTGCGCACTGATAGTCGAGATTGCATCTTCAAGCTCAATTTTCCAGTAATCTATAGTAAGTGTTGCGTTTTCAATAAACTCTGGTTGGTAAACTAGACCAATAGTAGTACTTGTAGATTCTTCACCCTTCACATCTCGATTACCGCTTTGTAAACCTTCAAGTGTTTGTGAATCATAGTCAGAATCAAAACCTTCTGGCACTCCTAATGCAGCACAGTTGGCACGGCGTGTACTACTGTTTTGTAAATCATTTAAGTTATCAGCTTGACAAGGATCGTCGACACTGTAGAAAGTTTGGCTCGGTGCACCAAAAATTTCACCAATATTTGGCGCTCTTAGCGCTTCTGATTGTGTTAGACGAAAACGAAGCTCATCGTTTAGAGTCCAATCAAGCCCTAATTTCCAGCTAGTTGCATCGCCAATTGTGCTGTAATCAGCGTAGCGTACAGCTGCATCCAGCACTAAGTCTTGAACAAATGGCATATCAGAAAGTAGTGGAATTGATACTTCTGTAAAAATTTCACTTACATCAAAGTCGCCTTTGTCTTCACCAAGTGCATTAAAGAATGTGCCTTCAGCATTATTTGGCTCTTTTGTTTCACTTTCTTCTTTACGGTATTCAACACCAAAAGCCATACCTACATAACCTGCAGGTAATTCAAATAATCCACCATTGGCCAAAGAAGCAGATACTACAGTTTGAGTGATTTCAGATGTACCTGTAGAAACAGTATTTATGTAGTTAATTGCTTCATCACTTGGCGCACCAAAGCCCATAATATTTACAGGAACACAGCCTTCAGCTTGTGCTGCTTCACTTCTACATACAATATTACCATTGCCATCATCTACCGCATCAAGTGCGTTAGAGTAATTTTCAAGAATCATATTAGCGCCATTGACGCGTTCTAATTCTGTTTTACCACGTACAATAGATGCATCTAAATCCCAATCACTAAAGACCGTACCTTTAAGGCCAGCTACAAATCGTGTTGTTTCGCGTGTATTGTTTTCAATGCGACGACCTAAATCAGTCATCATACGAAGTACATTTATTGATTCTACGCCTTCACCATCGTTAGCTTCTTCCATAAGCTTTTTAACACTTGGGTCTAAATATGCGTTATCAATTTGTATGGTATTACGTGGATCGCCAAAGAAAAATGCGGGTTGGCCAATGCTTTCACCTTCACTGTTTACGTATTTGGCTTCAAAATAAGCATTTAAATCGTCTGTTACATCATAGTTAACTTTAAAGTTAACATTGTAACGTTCGAATTTTGGTTGTATCTCGTCAAACTGGGCTAGGTTAAACGAATCACAATCTGCACATAGAAGACCGTCAACGTTGTCACCAGTATAAATGTCACGATGAGAGCCATCTGCATTAAATGTATTTACATAACCATTACCTAGGCTAAACACGCCTGCGTTATTAATTGCGTAGTAACCAGCATTTGGCGTATAAATCTTATCAGGAAAATTAGGGTCGTCTTTATTAGAATCGTTTTGGGCTTGGTTACGTAGACTTGAGTATGAACCATCAGTCCAAGGGTGATCTAACGCATTTAAAGAGTCTTGAGCTGAGTATTCAACTGCAAATGCAGCATTACCACGGCCATCATCAAAGTTCTTACCATATGAAAAGGTTGCCTTTTCATTGTTGTAATCACTTAAATCTGAAACGCCTTTAGTTACAGTAAAGTCTAAACCTTCAATATTATCTTTTAAAATAAAGTTAACAACACCTGTTACAGCATCAGCACCGTAAACAGCAGATGCACCGCCTGTTACAATTTCTACACGCTCAACCCATACGCTTGGTATAGTATTAGTGTCAACAGATTGTGAGCCTGCTGAGCTCGAAACATGGCGTTTACCATTTACAAGTACAAGCGTACGGTCAGTACCCATGTTACGTAAATCAAGAATATTTAGACCTGCAGTACCAATAAAGCGGCCTGAGTTTGCTAAAGAATATGTGTTACCTAGTGCTGGTAGTTTATTTAACGCTTCACCGATATTCACTGCACCAGTATTAAGAAGTTGTTCACCAGTAATTACAGTTACAGGTGCAGGTGCAATTGCACCAACTCGGCTGATTTTTGAACCTGTTACTTCAACTCGTTCTATTTTTGTATCCTCAGCATCTGCTGCAATAGAAGTATGCGCCAAACCAATTGCACTTAAACAGAGAGCTGTTTTTATGCCGCTTGAGAGCTGGTTATAAGATTTCATATTATCCCCTAGATGAATTAGTTGTTTTTTTAAACTTAAGTGCAATATAAAATTCATGTTAGTAATTATTTGTATACAAAATTTACATTGCGCACCCAGATTTAACACTTGCAGTTTTTTAGGCAATGGATTATCGCTGAACCTACAAATAAAGAAGACAAGCGGGTTGTTAAAATGTAGTTAAAACAATGGTTTAAAATGTTTCGGTTAACTTCTTGTTTGCTCTATTGGCAATGTGTTTATATTTTGTATCTTGTTTGTCTTTTTTGTTGTTTTTTACTTATTGATTTTTAAAGGTATAAATATTTATATGTTTATTTTTATGGTTTTATAGTTGTGTTTTTAGGGATTATTTTGTTACTTTTGAGGTTTGTATCGTATAGGGTTAGCTTGATAATTTATTTTCATAAATTCAAGATTAAGTTCTGTCTTCCACCGCTAATACAAACTGTAAAGGGGCTTTACAGATAGCTTCCAAAGTTTAGAGTAGTAGAGTTACTTTTTTTACTTTAATTGATACAATTCGGCGTCTTTCACTCATAAGGTTGTTCATGAAATATTTCTTATTAAATATTGCGTTATTATTTAGCTCATTGGTTTTAGCCGAGGAACCTGTCGATCTTGAAATAAATATGAAAAATACGGGCCTTGCGTATAAACAAGCAGTACAGGCAACTCAACTTAGTGAATTTAATACTGCGATTGATGAATTTATAAAGCTAGTAAAAGTAAGTAAAACAGGTAAGTTTTACAAAAAGCCTGAGCAGTCATTGCAGGGCCTTGATAAAGTAATTGCCCAAGCTGAGCTTGCAAAAAAAGCAGCGAATGAGCAGGGTCTAAGTGCAGCAAAAGAACCGTTAAAAAATATAGATAATTTACGTAAAAAATATCATGAGCTACATGAGCCTCCAGGGTTCTTTGAATTACTGTTCGGTTCATAAACCTAAACTATATGTATCTTTAGTCGCTACTTTTAAGCTAATTGCGTTAAAAGTATCTGCAGCAATAAATATAAGGAAACACAATGGAAATTTCAGTTTCAATGTTAGAAGGCCAAAAGCAAAGCGCTAAATTTGGCGACCTAGAAGTAATCAGCGATCAAAGTGTAAACGCTGGTGGCAACGCAGAGCATCCAGAACCGTTTGATTACTTTTTAGTAAGTATGGCTTTATGTGCAGGTTTTTATGCACGTAAATTTTGTGAGCAGCGTGATATTTCAACGCAAGGTATGACGCTTACTCAAAATAATGAAAATGTAGATGATAACGGTAAAAAGTTATTTTCAATTGAGATTAACCTACCAGACGGTTTTCCTGATAAATATAAAAAGGCGCTTATTGCAGCCGTTAATACCTGTACGGTAAAAAAAGTAATTCAGGCAGTGCCAGAGTTTTCAGTAGTGGTAAAATAATCCTCCCTAAATTAGGTAGCTTTAACAAGCTACCTAATTATATGTTGAGCATCCCCGTTTAACTTATTTCTTTTTCATTCCTTGTACTGCTTTAAAGCGTGGGTTGTTTTTACAAATTACAAATACGCGGCCTTTGCGTTTTACAATTTGACACCCCGGGCGTTGCTTCGCACTTTTTAGGGAGCTTAATACTTTCATACCTTTTCCTTTTTAACGGTCGATAAACTTTTAAAACGACGGTTAAACTGTGCAACACGGCCATCTGTAGCAACAGTTTTTTGCTTGCCTGTATAAAATGGATGTGAGTCACTTGATACGTCAATAGGTACATATGGATAAGTATTACCGTCTATTTCTACTGTGCGGCT
Source organism: Pseudoalteromonas sp. APC 3355 (assembly GCF_030407615.1). Classification (NCBI taxonomy): domain Bacteria; kingdom Pseudomonadati; phylum Pseudomonadota; class Gammaproteobacteria; order Alteromonadales; family Pseudoalteromonadaceae; genus Pseudoalteromonas; species Pseudoalteromonas sp. APC 3355. The sequence continues at coordinate 20,500 of NZ_JASDDB010000003.1, forward strand.
TGTTTTAATGGTTGAGCCAATAATAAAGTAAGAATCGGCAGCAGTATCGTGAAAAGCAACCACGTGGTAATCAGGATGAATATTTGGTTTCATAATACGCCTCAATAAATGATATGTGATAGTATATCATTTTAATTTAACGTATTTATTCTCCCATTGCAAATTATTTAAATGTTCCCCAAAAAGGCCGTAATTGTTGGCTATTTGCGCAAATAAATCAAAAAATAAGCACTTGAATCAAAAATGCTGGCTATTGGCGTTTAGGCTGTTATAACTATATTTAAGAGTTAAAACGTTAACAAATACGGTTATAAAGTTATTACAGAGGTTATGTATGAGTGACGCAACACAACAACAAGAACAAATTGACCAAGGGGTGATGGAAACCCTAAGAGAGCGCGACCACAGTACCTTGGCGCAACAAGTAAATCCGTTAACCTGCAACCACAATGATATTGTAGAGTTACTAGCAAGGTATATGGCACTAAGCGAGCAAGAAGATGATGAGCTGTTTGATACTTGGTTTGATAACCTAACTAAAGAGCAACATACTGTTTTAAAAGTATTTGAAGTTTACCGTGGACAATATGAGCACCAAAATTAAAGTGTTTATTTTTGTAAGTATGCCAAATCCAGTGGTTATTTAAATAAAATTAAATAGCCACTACTACTTTTTAATTAGAAAGTAGCAATGTTGTATCAACCACTACTCCCACCTGTTTTCATCATAATTTTTTGCGGATTTAATCTTATCTTTATTTAGGTACGACTTACTGATATTCATAAGTATTTATTGCTATTTTAAGGTAATGTTCTAGTTTTAATAGACAGACTATTTATAATTTAAATAAGTTTATCGGATTATATATTCGAAAATACTCGCTCCCATTTCGTAATTCATAAAACACTTAAAATTAATTGAGCTTTAATGATTCAACCTGAGATCCCAAGTAACGAAGCAGAGCGATTACATGCGTTAAAAACATTAAAAATTCTAGATACGTCGCATGAAGAGCGCTTTGATCGTGTTACTCGTATTGCCAAGAGCATGTTTAATGTTTCTATTTCATTGGTTACTTTGATTGACGAAGACCGCCAATGGTTTAAATCTAGGCAGGGGCTTGATGCGCCTGAGCTTCCTCGCGAAACCTCATTTTGTGGCCATACTATAAATCAAGACGAGCTCTTAATAATCCCAGATACAGTTCAAGATAAAAGGTTTTTTGATAACCCTTTTGTTGCAGGCGATCCTAAAGTACGCTTTTATGCTGGCTTTCCTTTAAAATTAAGGCAAGGGGTTATTATAGGCACTTTATGCCTTGCCGATAATAAACCTAGACACCTTAATGATGAAGAAAAACAATTACTAAGAGATTTAGGTACGTTGGTTGAGCAAGAGATTCAATCAATTCAACTAGCTACAATTGACGAGTTAACAAGAATCTCTAACCGGCGTGGCTTTTTGAACCTTGCTGAGCATACACTAAATGTATGTAGGCGAAACAAAGTATCAATGTCGTTTATATTGTTTGATCTTAATAAGTTTAAACAAATTAATGATGTTTATGGACACCACGAAGGCGATTTTGTATTGAATAAATTTGCGCAAATTATGCTTAGTTCATTTTGTAATTGTGAAGTAATAGGCAGACTTGGCGGAGATGAGTTTGTAGTAATGCTAAGTGATTTAGATGAAACAAAAGCTGAGTTTGTTTTACAAAGGTTTGCGGATGCAATTGCGCATGCCAATAATACCTTAAATAAGCCTTATAAAATCGATTACAGTGTAGGGGTAACACACTTTAAATACGATACAGGTAAATCGGTTGAGGATATGATTCAAGATGCTGATGTTGCAATGTATCAGCAAAAAAAGCAGCAATCACTTTAGTGATCTATTTAGTTTAATTGCTGCTTGAACTTCACTTAACTTCCTCATGCTAGTACGAATCTTATAATAGGTAGTTATTGGCTATTGCAGTCATTTTTTGCAGCGGGTGATGCTAAAGACACATTTGGTTGCCAAATCCTGTCCCATATTTTATGAAGATTGTTTAAGTTTGGTCTTTGACTTATTTTTTCAAAGTTACCAATGCTCACCTCTGAATCATTTTTTTGACCCACTACAAAATTAAACACATAGTTGCATTCCATGCCCATACGTAAATCAGAAAGTACAATACTGCTTTGCTGTTGGCGCACCGAATAAAACCCTTTAGTAAACCACTGCAAGCGTTTTATAGCCCATTCATCGCTAATATTATTTAACAATGAAGGCGTTGTTTGATAAGGCGTTAATGTAACATCGCTGGGCGCGTCAAATACTGATGCATAACCTTCGTAGTATTGTCCGTCAGACATCACAACAATACGCCACAGCAAAGTGGTTATCGGGGCAGGCGTACTAATATACGCATTTACTGGTATTTGCCTGTTGTTGAGTGCTGTTTTCACCTTGTCATCAATACTTACTTTTAAAATTAAAGCACAAAATAAATATAGACTACTTAAAACTAAGGCCGCTGAATTTATACGATAAGCCGTTGCTGCTTGTATTTTGGGTATTAGCGTACATATTACGCCAATTAATAAAGGAAGCGTGTAAGCGGGGTCAATAATAAACACACTAGAAACCGCAAAGGGGTACTCAGTAAAAGGCCAGAGTAGTTGTGTACCGTATACCGTTAGGCTGTCTAATATGGCATGTGTAGATAAACTTAAAAATACTAGCCAAAACCAGCGTACTTTATAAATTTGCATTCCGGTGTGTATTTTTAATATTAGCCATACAATGAGCGGGCTAATTAATAAATGTATTAATAACGAATGACTAAAGCTACGGTGATAAGTAAATGCTTCTACAGAGCCACCATATGGCAAAAATACATCTAAATCAGGGAGTGTGCCTAAAATTGCTCCCCATAAAACGGCTTTTCGACCTATTTTATTGCCTAATACCGCATAACCTACAGCACTGCCTAATGCTATCTGCGTTAAAGAATCCATTTTGATTAATACCTTTAATTACTACTTTTATTATTTATACTTTTTGATTATTAAAAAGCGTCAAAAAATAATGTGAAATATTTGATAAGCACATCAATGCCTAAAATTTATAAACTAAGCCTAGGTTTTATAAAATCTAAAAATGCTGTAATGCGAGACGATACAGCACTATTTTTATAATACACGGCTTGTACAACCTCTCGGTTATTAGGTGAGCTAACTGCACTGGGTAACACTTCAACTAATTTACCTGTTTTTAGGTCATTGCCAATCATAAAGTGAGAAAGTAGCGCCACACCTTGGTTTGCAATACATAGTTGGCGCACTGTTTCGCCGCTGCTTGCGCTTAGCGAAAACGTAAATAAAGCGGGCTTTACTAACGGCCAATTGTTTAATTTAGGGAAGTCACTAAAACCAATTATCTTGTGATTTTGTAAGTCATCTATTTGTGTAATTGCTGCGTTGTTTTTTATATATTCTGGGCTGGCTACAATACGTAACTGGCTGCTGCCAAGTTTACGAACATGTAAATTTGAGTCTTTTAAATCACCAATACGTATGGCTAAATCGGTTTTATGTTCAAGTAAATCAATAATGCTGTCGTGTGAGGTTATATCAAGCGTTATTTGAGGGTATTGCTTGGCAAATTCGCCAATTAAAGGCGTAAGTTGGTGCAATACAAAAGGGCTTGCCGCATCTATTCGCAGCTTGCCACTTGGCGCTTGTTTTAAAAGCTTTATGGCTTCTTCACCGGTATAAAGCGTATTTAACCCTTCGCGCGCATATTTTATAAAAGTATGGCCTTCTTCGGTAAGCTCTAATCGGCGTGTTGTTCTGTTTAGCAAAGTGCATTGCAGTGTATTTTCAAGGCGTGATACAGCTCGCGACACTTTAGCCACCTGTTGATCGAGCAAATTAGCCGCCCCCGAAAAGCTTCCGCAATCTACTACCGTTATAAACGTTTCTAAATCTTCAGTTTTTGAATGAACAGCCATAAATATACCAACACCATCTTTGCATTATTAACAAAAGTATTTTGTCACTAATGCTATTTTTTGCAAACGATATTTTAGCCAAACTACATTCTTCAAATATTAATGAGGATATAACTATGCCATTGGCTTTGTGGGCGCTTACCTTAAGCGCATTTGCAATAGGAACAACTGAGTTTGTAATAGTGGGATTAGTACCCACCATTGCAAACGACTTAGGCGTAAGCCTACCTTCAGCAGGTTTGCTTGTAAGTTTATATGCGGTTGGCGTTGCCATCGGTGCGCCGGTGCTAACGGCTTTAACGGGTCGCTGGAATCGTAAAGTGGTACTAATAAGCTTAATGGGCTTATTTGTTTTAGGTAACTTACTTGCATGGCAAGCGCCAAGTTACGAAACATTAATACTTGCGCGCATTTTAACGGGGCTTGCCCACGGTGTGTTTTTTTCAATCGGATCGATGATTGCCACTAGCCTAGTAAGCAAAGACAAAGAAGCCAGTGCAATAGCCATTATGTTTACCGGGCTTACTGTAGCACTCGTAACTGGTGTGCCACTAGGTACATGGATTGGACAACACTTTGGTTGGCGTGCAACGTTTTTAGTTGTGTCGGTATTAGGTTTAATTGCATTAATCGGCAGCTCTATTTTAGTACCAAAAAACTTAAAACAATCAATACCAGCGACGTTTAAAGAGCAACTACAGGTAATCGTAAAACCGCGTTTATTACTGGTGTATTTAATGACGATATTGGGCTATGGCGGCACGTTTACAGCGTTTACTTATTTAGCACCTATTTTAGAGCAACAAACAGGTTTTGCGCCTTCGGCTATTGCCTTAATAATGCTTGTTTACGGTGTATCGGTAGCGGTAGGTAATATTTGGGGTGGAAAGTTGGCCGACAAACGCGGCCCAATTAGCGCACTGAGCATTATATTCAGCGCTTTGAGTATTATTTTACTGATATTTACTTTTACGATGGAATCAAAAATTGCTGCTGTACTTACTATTTTAGTATGGGGCGCATTTGCTTTTGGTAATGTGCCAGGCTTGCAACTTTATGTAGTAAAGCAAGCACAAAAGCACACGCCCAATGCGGTAGATGTTGCATCAGGTTTAAACATAGCCGCATTTAATATTGGTATTGCACTTGGCTCAATTATTGGCGGTAGTGTAGTAGAGAACATGACACTGCAAGATACAGCATGGATAGGCGCCGTTATCTCTGTTTTAGCACTTGGTGTTACACGCTACAGCGGTATGCTTGATAAACGTGAAATTCAGCAAGCATAAAGTATCTTCTGTTAACCTTGAAACTAAAATTAATGACCTCATACCTGTTATGAGGTCATAGAATTTTAAGTGACAGTCTTAATAAGAAGTAAAAGGTGTATTTCGTAAAACTATAGGGCGTGTTGCTCTTTGGTTGTTGAATTTGCAGTAGTAAGTTTGGTTTTTAGGCAAGGCAGAGCCTATGTAGTGTGGTTGTTCCCCATAAATAGGCGATAACGCAGCATAAAAACCAAACATACACTGCCCGTTGGGTTCTTTCTAGGAGCGATTAACTCTTTGTTGCTCGGTTTTTACTTAGCCCACTAGGTTACAAACCTCGCGCCGCGATTAAATCGCCCCTAGATTGAACAAATTTCAATCCACAAAGAACAACACGCCCTAGTGAAGTTTGTATTTTTAACCGATTATTTTATAAGGATAAACCATGACAAAACGTGTAATAGAAATGCCAGAACTAGGTATGGGAACATTCCGTTTGGAGGGCGACACTGCCTATAACTCAGTAAAAATGGCGCTCGAAGTTGGGTTTCGCCATATTGATACTGCACAAATTTATGGCAACGAAGAGCAAGTAGGCCAAGCCATAAAAGATAGTAATATTCCGCGCAGTGAAATATTCTTAACCACCAAAGTGTGGAATAACAAATTAAATAAAAGCGACTTTATCCCAAGCGTTAAAAAGTCACTTGAAAAGCTACAAGTTGATTCGGTCGACTTACTGCTAATTCATTGGCCATCGCCTGCTAACGACGAGCCAATGAGTGAATACCTCACTGAATTACTAAAAGCGAAGCAGCTTGGTTTAACTAAGCACATTGGTGTATCAAACTTCACCATTGCAAACTTAAATGAAGCAATGCAAACACTCGACTCGCGTGAAATATTTACCAATCAGGTTGAGGTTCACCCATATTTAACTAATACTAAATTACGCGCATTTTGTGCTCAGCACGATATACATGTAACTGCGTATATGCCATTTGTAGTAGGTAAAGTACTTAAAGATCAAACTATTATCGACATTGCTAAAAAGCACGATGCAAGTCCAGCACAAGTTGTTTTAGCATGGGTTAACGCAAGCGGCATGACGACAATTCCATCATCAACTAAGCGCAAAAATTTAGAAGATAACTTTAACGACCATATTAAGTTAGATGATGAAGACATAGCCCGCATTGATGGTCTTGATTGTGGCGACCGCCAAGCAACACCAGACTTTGCGCCGCAGTGGGATCAGTAAACTTACCTCAAACGCAAAGTTAAACTAAATATTTTAAGGTGTAGATTATCTACACCTTAACTTTTAAAAAGGAATACACATGTTAACGGTTATAGCTGCACTGTCGTGCAAAAATATTGATGCAGATGTAATGCTTACAGCACTTGAAAACTTACAAAAGTCATCGCGCCAAGAAGTAGGGTGCTTACGTTATGAACTATCGGTAAAAAGTGATAATGAACATACCGATTACGTTGTTAGCGAACAGTGGGCGTCTGACGAGCACTTTGAAGCGCATAAAAACGAGCCACACTTTAAAGCGTTTGGTACGCAAGTTACTGGGCTTTTAACCAATAGTAGTATTGATGTATATAAATCAATTGGTTAAATTCTTTTTACAGTGCCTATTATGGTACGTATTAAAATACTTAGCTAAATTACGTGTAACCAAGTAAATACTCAAATAGGTGCTGTTAACTTACATCACCTTTTATTCTTACACTCCAACCTGCCTAAATACTCAACTTCGCCAATATCAATGAAACCTATTAGGACTCTTTTTTGTTAATGCACAGTGCGTCGAAATCAAAAGAGGTTTATAACTTTATTAAAGTCGTTTTGGTATCACAACCCACTCTAATAAATAGCCTATTTAATTTGTTGTTTACATTAAAGTTCTCTGGTGTAAATTATAGAAATATAATATGGCATTTTAGTCAGCCGTAAATAGTTCGAGTGGTACTGAATAAGAGACTCAAAATAGCAAACTATTTATATATTTTTTGTGTGTTATATTTTTAGAGCTGAGTTAATTAAACTAATAATGGAGACATGGGTATGGAAATTAATAAATCTAATCAATCTATTCTTATTTTTGTAATTCCTTTATTAACTGCGTATTTTGGATCAAAAGTTATATTTCATTTATTTTCTTTTGAGTATCTTGTGTTTACAGATACTTTTGACATTCTAAAGCTACTCATTGATATTAGTGTATTTGGAGTGTTGTTCTATATTAGTTCGCTGGGCGTTGGTTATGTCATCAGAGCTAAAACATAAGTTTTTAATCATTAGCTGGTAAATTGCTAGCTAAAAAATCACAGCCAATAAAGCCTTAACAGCTTTAAACTGTATAATTTATATGGAGATAATAATGAAAAAATTAATCGCAATAGTAGCGTTGTTAGGCTTTGCCTCATTTGCACAAGCTAATGGTAGTTTTGTAGTTAATGCTAAATTTTATGATAATAAAAACTTAATTGGTTCACCTGTTTTAGTAGTCAATTCAAATGAAGAGGCGTCAGTTTCAGTTGATAATTCGTATAGTTTTGCTCTTACAGTAACGCCAATTGATGATTTTACTGTTAGTTTAGCAACTGACCTAAAACTAGGTGGAAAACATATGGCTCCCTCTTTAGTTGTTGAACTAGGTAAAGAAGCAAGTATTAATATTGATGGTAAAGAACTGTCAGTTTTAGTAAGCAAATCAAGCAGCTAATAATTTAAAAACTAGGAATATAATTAATGAGAAACTCAAGAAATGAGATAGTAAAATATGGAGTCTCTTTTGGTACGGCCCTAGCAATTGCTATTTCATGGAGTGCTAATGAGTCTGTGTTATGGGCAATTTTGCACGGTTTTTTGTCTTGGTTTTATGTTATTTGGCATGTAATTACGCGATAAGTATTTTCGCGTGTGCACTCATTGATTATGTATATTTCGGTCAATGTTAATACTCGAGCAATTACCATCTAAAACTATTAAGTTAAAAATATAAAAGGAATAATTAATAATGAAAGGTGCGGGTGGAAGCTCTGGTGGTATTGGGCATTTTTTTATTGGTTTAATTATGATGTGCGGTGGCTTTTATATGCTGCTAAACGCAATTTCGGTGACCTCTAATTTTGGACTAAGTTCTCGCATTTATAGTGTTAATGCTTTAGGTGGCTTTGGCGTTACAGGCGGCATGGTTATGATCCCGTTTATTTTTGGTGTGGGTCTGATTTTTTATAATTCTAAAAATATTTTAGGCTGGGTGCTATCTCTTGGCTCGTTAACCGCACTAATATTTGGTGTTATATCGAGTGTTCGATTTAGTATGCGAACTATGACGTCGTTTGATTTGATCGTTATTATAATTTTAGCGTTTGGCGGTTTAGGACTGTTTTTACGCTCGCTCAAATCTATTGATACTTAAATAATTACCACGCTTTGTTTTAAATACAATTTTAATTATAGGCATTTAACATGATGTTCTAATGCCTAAGCTAATGCATTAATAATGTAATCCTTCCTATTTACTGCTTAACCAGTAACGTATTTTAAAGAGATTTATGTGAACAACTCAATACAGCTAAAACTAATTGCTACTCACTTATTAGCACAAAGAGAAGAAAACCCAGCGCGTTCAAACTTTCCTAAAGAGTTAGTACTAGACTCGACTGACGATGCAATAGAAGTACAAAAGTTGATGATTTATTTAAATGATCAAACTGTATATGGCTGGAAGTGTATGCTGCCTTTAGATGATGGCTCAATTATATTAGCGCCTCTTTTACATGCACCTATAAAACAAGCTGAAAATTGCCCACTGTATACAACAAACAATAAAGCGCTTATTGAACCAGAAATTGCATTTATTTTGCAAAGCGATTTACCAAGTAATAAAACCTATACAAATGAAGACGTAGATACTGTATTTGCCAGCGCCCATTTAGCACTTGAGCTTATTCAAAAAAGGTTTGATGAAGACACTCCAAGCACTCACATTGAAAAACTGGCCGATGGCCTATCCAATCAAGGCGTGTATTTAGGCCCGCAAATAGATAAATCCAAAGCGTATAACGCAAGTACTGTAAATATCAACGTTAAGCAAACTGAGCTGGAGTTAAACTTGGCAGGTGTGCACCCTGCAGAACTTGCGCAGCTTCCTCTTTATTGGGCGGTTAATTACTTATCAGCAAAGGGAATTAACTTAAAAGCAGGGCAAGTGTTTATAACTGGTTCTTACTGTGGTGTGGTTGAGCTTAATACTAATGAGCAAACATGTATTACATATGAAGATTTAAATACATTTAATGTGACATTTTTATCCCATTAAGCGAAGTACTCATTTTAATGGTCATAATTAAACAACCCACTAATTAGTGGGTTGTTTATATTTGGCTAAATTTTAATTATTTGATTTTAGAGAGTAGTGCAGGATTTATTACGAGATTTCGTACGCCGTGGGCATGATCTTCATCAAAGGCGTTACTTTCACACCATTTACCAACACTGTTTATATCAACCTTTGCTACTTTTGGTTTAACTGACCATGTTACTTGAAAAGGAGAGCCTACTTCGTTGTAATTCGGGCCAGTAGTTGAACCGCTATAAACAACCGGTTTACCCGTATTTGTAGGTGTAGCAATAGCCTGATAGTAACCATTAACAGATGACACGGCGCTTATTTGAGCAAAATCAAGTGCGTTAGCATCGTTTACTAATACATATACTTGAGCTTCAACACGTAGTTGCGGATTTTTAATCGAATCACTTAAACAACTCCCCAAGGTAGGGCCTGGTTTTACAATTGCTGACGTATGAACGTTATGAACCTCAATGGTATCGCCAACTAATAGCGCGCCGTGATCGCTTGGACAAATTTCAATTTTTGCTGGTTTACTTTCACCTTTAGTTAAAGAGCCTGAATATAAGTAGCCACTTTGAAAACCTTTTCCATTACCATTTCCTGCATATTTGCTAAATTCGCCACCGGCATGTTCAGCATTTTTATGAAAGTGTATATTGCATAAGTTCATATTTGATGAAGTTGGGGCATGAGAGAAAACTGCCGTGTTTTCGCCTTTATAATTATCAATATTGCGTGGAGATTGTGGCCCAAAACCTTTATTAGCGGTGTTTTTAGCAAGCGCTGCACGCTGTATTTTTATTATGTCGTCATTTACTATTTCGTGGTTAGCTTTAGCTGGTGTATTAAAAGATAGGATAGTGATTACAGCAGAAATTACACTTATTTGTGTTTTGATTGTCATTGAGTCAGTGCCTTTAAATTATATTTTGCGTAACAATTAAGTTAACAGATCTTGTTTTTCGTCAAATAATCCTAAAATAATTAAACTAATGCAAAACTATTTAATAGATAAATCGTATTTTAAAATAAGTGCATCTATATAGCGGGTGCGTAATGTATGTTGTTTTTCATGATCGGCGCCATGCCCTAACGCTTTGTTTAAAAGCTTCATGGCGGGGTGTAGTAGCGCTCTTTCTTCTTGGCTTAAACTCGCTTTACTGCGCAGTTCTGTAATGTCGTCAACTAATAGCCTGCCAATGTCTACCGAGACTATTTCGTCTATTAATCCATTTTGAGTAAGTACGCCATATTTACTGCATAAAAACTGTTGCCAAACTTGCTGTAAGTGCTCGTCTATTTCACAGCCAAATAGCTCTTCGCTAAACGTAAATCCTTGCTGAGCGAGTTTAGTTAGGCTTGCAGTATATTGCTGCGCAAAATAATTAAATGCATGGCTTGATGATTCTATTTTTTGTTTTAAAAGACCTTGCCCCCAATTAACACAGCCGCGCGGATAATAGTCGTCATACTCTTCGCATTCATACAAACCCGAATATGAGCTGCAGCTAAGTTGACTTTTAATACAGTAACTTGGTTTGGGGAACACACTTCGCTCTTGCCAAGCTAAAAGTGTATCTGCATCTATGTTTAATGCTTGGCACAGTTCATCGGTGTTATAAAAATGAGTTGCTAAGTAGTCAGATAAACGCATAAAGCCTCTGGTATCGTTAAAAATAAAATACTGTTTATATATACAGTTATTCATTTTGTATTACCAAACTCAATAACACAAGCGATTTTATAATTAAATGTGCGCTTATACCTCCAAAAATACTGGCAAGTATGTTACAAATAGCGCAAGTTTTATAAATAATGAATTTTTATGCGCACCCTAGACCAAATTAAACAAGCAAGCCTTATTACAGCTATTAAAACGCCATACTTAGCAAACGGTGAAATTGATCTCGCAAAGTACGATGAACTCGTTGAAATACAAATTGCAGCGGGCGTTGATGGCATTGTAGTTGGTGGCACAACAGGCGAAGGCCAGTTAATGAACTGGGAAGAGCATTTAATGCTTATAGCGCACAGTGCAAACAAGTATGGTGACAAACTGGTTATTGTTGGTAATACCGGTAGTAACAACACCCGTGAAGCGATTAAAGCAACTAAATATGGCTTTGCCAGCGGTATGGATGCAGCACTGCAAATTAACCCATATTATGGACGTACGTCAATCGCGGGTGTTAAAGAGCACTTTAAACGAGTACTTGATATTGGACCTGCCTTTATTTACAACGTAGCCGGTCGCACAGGCCAAGACCTAACACCTGATATTATTGAACCATTAGCACAGCACTCGAACCTAATTGGTATTAAAGAATGTGGCGGCAATGAGCGCATTGCACGCTATGAGCAGCAAGGCATTGCGTGTTGGTCGGGTAACGACGATGAAGCACACGACGCTCGTCATGTACACAAAGCTCACGGTGTTATTTCGGTTACTTCTAACCTTATTCCTGGGTTGTTTCGCCAATTAATGGATACTAAAAATGATGAGTTAAATACGTCATTACAACCATTAATGAGCTGGTTGTTCTGTGAGCCAAACCCTATTGCTATTAACACTGCGATGATGATGACAGGTGCAGTAAATCCAGTATTTAGATTACCGTATTTACCGCTTAGTGATGAGCAACAAAAAGTAGGTTTGCCATTAATAAATGAGCTTAACGAACGTGAAGTTGTCGGTGGTAAAGCACAGTTATTAAAACAAAATGAGGTATTAACGCTTTCTTGAGTTGATAATCAATATTTTAATGACTTAACAAACTAATTTTTAGCTTTTAATCCAGTTTAAAGCTAACTGTTGACTCGTTTTTGCTGTATAATTTGCGACCCTTGATAATGTGGCCGTAGGTTATACAGCATGAATTTTAAATCTTTTAGTTTCGCTCCTGAAATCATCCAGGCGTTGGACGAACTTAACTATCACACTCTTACGCCCATTCAGCGCGCAGCAATCCCTGCTGTTCGTAAAGGTAAAGACGTTTTAGCCAGTGCACAAACTGGTACCGGCAAAACTGCCGCGTTTGCTTTACCTATCATCCAAAAATTGGTTGAGTCTGAACTCAGCACAACGAATGCACCTCATGCGTTAGTACTTGCTCCAACGCGTGAACTTGCAGAGCAAATTGCAAATAATTTTAGAGATTTTGCAAAGCATACATCACTTAAAGTCGTTAGTTTATTTGGTGGGGTTAGTACCGCCGGCCAAGCAAACGCTTTAAAAGAAGGTGTGGATATTGTTGTTGCAACACCAGGTCGTTTATTTGATCATATTCGTTTAGGTAACTTGAGCCTTGCAAGTGTTAAGCACCTTGTTCTTGATGAAGCCGACCGTATGCTTGATATGGGCTTTATTGAAGACATGCAAAACGTGATTAAAAGCTGTGCAGAAGAGCGCCAGATTTTACTTTTCTCTGCTACTTTCCCTGCAGCAATTAAACAATTTGCATCTAAAGTATTAAAACAAGCTGAAATAGTGCGTGTTGATCAAACTAACAGTACAGCAAGTACTGTTGAGCATGTTGTTTACCCTGTTGAAGAACGTCGTAAGCAAGAGCTACTTTCTGAATTGATTGGTAAGAAAAACTGGCAACAAGTGCTTGTATTTGTAAACATGAAAGAAACAGCTGATGAGCTTGTTAAAGAGCTTAACCTTGATGGTATTCCGGCAGGCGTTTGCCACGGTGATAAATCTCAAGGTAACCGTCGTCGTGCTTTACGTGAATTTAAAGAAGGCAAGGTACGCGTATTAGTGGCTACAGAAGTCGCTGCTCGTGGTATTGATATTGATGGCTTACCTCGTGTAATTAATATTGATTTACCTTGGCTTGCAGAAGATTACGTTCACCGTATTGGCCGTACAGGTCGTGCTGGTCGCCAAGGCCAAGCAATCTCATTTGTTAGCCGCGAAGAAGAAAATACATTATTTGAAATTGAAACGTTAATCGGTCAAAAAATCAAACGTGTATATTTAGAAGGTTACGAAGTAAGTAATCGCGAAGTGCTAATTGATAAAATTGGTAAAAAGCCAGCGCATTTACGCCGTACACGTTCTAACAAGTTATCAGGACAAGCAACCGGTGAAGCGAGAGCAGTAAATCGCTCACGTATTTCAAGCGTTCGTAAAAGCTTAAAAGGCGAAAAACTGTCACTTAAAAAGTCATAGTTAACGCCGTTTAGTTTAAAAAAGCCTGAGTTTACTCAGGTTTTTTTGTGCCTGGTGATAACACCTCATCAATAATGTTTGCGTATAAATAAGCCGCTTGCTCGTCCTCTTTATTTGCTATTATGGACAAACCAACCGGTAAACCACTTACTTTTCCGACTGGTAGGGTTATGTGCGTTGTGCCAGCAATAGCAGATAACGAACTACTACTGCCATTAAAATTATCACCATTAACTAAGTCAGTTTTCCAGGCCGGTGATACTGTAGGCGCTATAACAATATCAAGCTTGTTGTTTTTATATACATTAACAATGGCTGTCGTTGCTAAAGTGCGATAGCGTTCTTTAGTCTCCTGATATTTTTGTTTGTTAGTTAAATCAATAGCCTGCGATTGAACTAGGATGTCTTGCTCAAAATGGGGCATTTCTGTTTTTTTATTTTGAATATTAAAATTAATAAGTGCTTTTAGGCTTTTAACAGCCACTTGTGTTGGAGTGCTTGCGAGGTAGTGATTAATTTCGGCTTTGAAGTCGTAAAGTAAAATATAGTATTCATCAGCAAATAGCGTATCTAAGTTATCAGTAATATCTACATTTATAACAGTGTGCCCAGCCTGTTGTAATGCTTGTAACTGCTTGGCATAAAGGCGCTGCGTTTCAACTGTAAACTTATCGCTAGGTAGCGCACCAATAATAAGTGACGATTTTGATTTTAGATTACCTGCTTTTAATTCAAACCCTGTAGTTGTTGCATCAAGGGAGTCCTCACCTTGCAAAACTGATAAAACCAGCAGTGCATCTTTAAGTGAATGCGCCATCGGCCCTACTGAATCTTGACTGCTAGAAAGAGGTATAACGCCTGAGCGTGATACTTGGCCCATACTCGGTTTTATTGCATAAACTCCATTTACTGAGGCAGGGCACGTAATTGAACCGTCTGTTTCAGTCCCTAATGCTATGGGCGCAAAGTTAAGTGCGACTGCCACAGCAGAGCCTGCACTAGAACCACATGGATTACGTGTTACATCGTGCGCATTATGTGTTTGTCCGCCTACGGCACTCCAGCCTGACGATGAATAGGATGAACGAAAATTTGCCCATTCACTTAAATTAGCTTTGCCTAAAATTATAGCGCCCGCATTACGTAGTTGTTTAACAACAAAAGCATCATTATCAGTAACGTTATTTTTAAGTGCTAAAGAGCCAGCCGTTGTGGGAAGTGTGCCCTTCGTTTCTATATTATCTTTAAGAAGTACAGGTATTCCGTGTAATGGACCTGCCCAAGTGCCTTTGGCGGCAAGTTCATCTAACGTTTTAGCTTGAGCAATAGCTGTAGGCTCAATACTAATAACTGCATTGTATTGTGGGTTAAGTTTATTAATTCGCTCTATATAACTTTGGGTGAGTTGCTGTGCATTAATAGAATTATTTTTATATGCAGTGTGGATTTCATCGATGGTTTTTAGCTCTTGTGCTTTAGCGTTAAAAATTGCTAATACACTAAGCAACGAAAAGGTAAATGTTTTGATCATTGTTGAGGTGCTTGAGTTGTTATTATTTTCTATATATTTAGCACAAAAAAACCTCACAAAGTGAGGCTTTTCGATAAACAGCTTAAAAAAGAGGTTTAAGCGTTTTCTAACATAGACAGTGCGACTGCTTCAGCTGCTTTAATACCATCAATACCCGCTGATAAAATACCGCCAGCGTAACCTGCGCCTTCACCTGCAGGGTAAAGCCCTTTGGTGTTAATACTTTGGAATGTTTTATCACGCTTAATACTAATAGGCGACGAAGTACGTGTTTCCACACCGGTTAATAAACCGTCGTTAGTTGAAAAACCACGAATTTGTTTATTAAACGCTGGTATCGCTTCGCGAAGGGCATCAATTGCAAATTGTGGTAACACTTTACTCAAGTCAGTTAACTTAATACCAGGAGTGTAAGAGGGTTGTACTTCACCTAAGTCTGCAGATGATTTACCTTTTAAGAAATCTCCAATTAACTGTGCTGGTGCATCGTAGTTGCTACCACCAAGCTCATACGCTTGCTCTTCAAGTTTGCGTTGTAAGTCTATTCCAGCAAGTGGATTACCAGGGAAATCTTGCTCTGGTGATATACCTACCACAATAGCGCTGTTAGCGTTGCGCTCACTTCGTGAATATTGGCTCATACCATTGGTAACAACGCGACCTTCTTCAGAGGTTGCAGCGACTACTGTGCCACCTGGGCACATACAAAAGCTGTAAACTGTACGGCCATTGTCACAGTGATGAACAAGTTTATAATCGGCAGAGCCCAAAATTGGGTTTCCTGCATTTGTACCAAAACGACATTCATCGATCATTGATTGTTTATGTTCGATTCTAAAACCGACTGAGAATGGCTTTGCTTCAACATAAATCCCTTTTTTGTGGATCATATCAAACGTGTCACGTGCGCTATGGCCAACGGCTAATACAACATGTCGAGTGTTTAGTTGCTCGCCATTTGAAAGTGTTAAACCTGTTACTTGCCCGTCGTCTAAATGGATATCGTCAACACGTGTGCTAAAGCGAATTTCGCCGCCAAGCTCTATTATACGAGCGCGCATTTTTTCAATCATGGTGACAAGTTTAAACGTACCAATGTGTGGCTTACTTACGTATAAAATTTCATCGGGTGCGCCTGCTTCTACAAATTCAGTAATGACTTTTCGGCCATAATGCTTTGGATCTTTTACTTGGCTGTATAACTTACCGTCTGAGAATGTACCTGCGCCACCTTCACCAAATTGTACATTTGATTCTGTATTAAGTGTGCGTTTACGCCAAAAGCCAAACGTGTCTTTTGTACGTTCACGTACTTCTTTACCGCGCTCTAATATAATGGGTTTAAAGCCCATTTGAGCAAGTAATAAGCCCGCAAATAAACCACAAGGACCAAAACCAATCACGACAGGGCGCTCTTTGATATTATTGTTAGCTTGGGCTACAAATTTATAACTTGTGTCTGGTGCTACTTTTACATGTTGGTCTTTTTCAAATGCTGCGAGTAGCTCGGCTTCGTTATCAACTTCTATATCGAGTGTATAAATAAGTAAAATAGCTGATTTTTTACGTGCATCATAACCACGTTTAAACACATTAAAACTGTGCAATTGTTCAGGTTGGATTTTGAGTTTATTTACAATTGCTTGACCAATTGCGTCTTCGTCATGATCAAGTGGCAGCTTTATTTCGGTTAAACGTATCATTTATATCTCTTTTAGGTGTCATAGCGGGGTATTATTACCGCTCACAATAAGGGGATGCAGGGCACAACGAGTGTGCAAACATTAGGCGCGCATTTTACGTTAAAATAGCCTGATATGGCACTTATTTATTGTATTTTTGGAGTGGATGGGTATGATCCACAACTGTTGTTCAAAATCTTAGGTATTAAAATAGTATGGCGTTTGTTGTCACCGAAAATTGTATAAAATGTAAGTACACCGATTGCGTATCAGTGTGCCCAGCAGATGCATTTTTTGAAGGCCCTAATTTTTTAGCAATTAGCCCGATTGATTGTATCGATTGTGGTTTATGTGTCCCTGAGTGTTCAGCTGATGCGATATACCAAGAAGATGAGCTACCAGAGTCTCAAAAAGAGTTTACTGAATTAAATGCTGAACTTGCACTGGTCTGGCCGCGCATTACAGAGGTTAAACCTGCACCAGAGGACGCTGATGTATGGAATGGCATAGACGATAAGCTTAAACTACTCGAAACATAATACATAACAATTAGTTACTCCTTTATCATTAAATAGTTAATTTTTCATTTCAAAGTATTAACAAATGTACCTGGATAAATTACAATCCTCAGCTTAAGTTGCTCATTATGAGTAATTACAGTCTAAATGGATGTTTATGCAGTACTTTATAACTATAATAAAAAAGTTTACCTTCCTATTTTTAAGTTTTGCTTTATTACTTTCAAGCCTTGATGTAGCGGCTAAAAAACAGCAAGTATCCTTATCCCGTATTGATTCAAATATCACCGTTGATGGTGTTATGGATGAGGCGCACTGGCAAAATGCAACACGTGTATCTTTACTCTACCAAGATGAGCCTAACGAAAAAGGCACTCCTCCTGTAAAAACTGATGCCTTTATTTACGAAGATGGCACTAACTTATATGTTGGTTTTATTGCTGAGGATCCTAACCCTGAGCAAATTCGTGCATCACTTCGTGACCGCGATACGCTATGGGAAGACGACGTAGTTATTCTTGTTATTGATACATTTAATGATGAACGCAGTGGTTATGAATTCCATGTGAACCCGCTGGGCGCGCAAGGCGATATACGAATGACCGACACCGATGGGTGGAGTTCTGATACCTCATGGAATGCTATTTGGGATAGCGCAGGACAAATTAACGACAAAGGTTATGTTGTTGAAATGCGTATTCCTTTTAAAGCACTGCGTTTTCCTGAAAATAAAAATGAGCTAACGTGGGGTTTTTCTGTAATGAGAAACTACCAACGTGATGTGCTATATCAGCTATCAAATATGGGGTTTGATAGAAATGTGAAATGCAGCCTTTGCCAGTTTGATAAGTTAGTTGGATTTAGTGACATTGAATCAAGTAAAAATATCCAATTAACACCTACATTAACCACACTGCGTAACGATAATAAATCTGCGTTGCCAGGTGATTGGGATAAGGGTGATATAGATACTGAAGTGGGTTTAGATTTACGCTGGGGTTTAACAAAAGATGCTGTTTTAAACGCGACAATTAATCCTGATTTTTCGCAAGTAGAAACTGACTCTTTAGAGCTTGATGTAAATACAACCTTCTCAATTTATTACGCTGAAAAACGTCCTTTCTTTTTAGATGGTGCTTCTTACTTTAAAAGTAGCTTATTTGAGCTTTTATATACACGTACAATTGCAGAGCCTACTTTAGGTGCAAAGCTGACGGGTAAAACGGGCGATCATAGTTATGCGCTAATGCTAGCTGATGACGACAATAGTAATATTTTACTGCCAACGAATCAGGGCTCTGGCTTTGCAAGCTTAAACGAAAAAACGAATGCAGCCGCAGGGCGTTATCAATATGACTTAGGTCAGCAAGGTACTATTGGTATTTCAAGCACGCACAGAGAGAGTGATGACTATCACAACACTGTATTATCAGTGGATGGTAGCTACTGGTTTAATCAATCGGATACTCTTTTGTATCAAGTATCATCTGCTGATACTCGTAACTCTGAATTTTTAATTCAAAATTATAATCTATCCGAAACTCAATCAGATGAAGCTTATGCTCTAGAATTTACCCGCGATAAACGTGATTACAAATTATTTGCATCTTATGAAAATATTGGGCAGGACTACCGCACTGATTTAGGTTATCAAGCTAAAGTCGATTATGAAAAAGTAGGCTTTGGTGGCGGACAAACATGGTACAGAGATGAGTCTGATTTACTTACCTCATGGTCATACGAAGCTGACTGGGATAAAACGTGGGCGCAAAATGGCGATTTACTTGAAGAAGAATACGAAGGCTTTTTGAGTTTTAAAGGCCAAAAACAATCTATTTTTGAAATTGGTTTAGTACACCGTTATGAAAATTATAATGACAATTTTTATAATCAAAATATTGGTTTTATTTATACGGGCTTTAAACCCACTAAAGATTTAAAGTTATCATTATATGTTGAATACGCTAGCCGCATTGATTATGCAAATGAGCAATTAGGTGATGCGTTTGACACCCAAACCCAAATGGTGTGGGACATTAACGACCATTGGCAGCTCGATGTAAAACATAACTACAGCCAATTAGATAACCCACAAGGGGAGCGTGTATTTACAGCTAACTTAGTTGATTTTAGGCTTCATTATAAATTTAGTATGCGTTCAATTCTTAAGCTTATTTTACAATTTGAAGATATTGATAGAGACGAAAATGCCTACTTTTATCAAGTTAGCCAAATTAACAAAGACTATGGTAGTCAGCTTGTTTACTCATATAAAATTAATGCGCAAACACTGTTTTATTTGGGTTACTCAGATAGAGGTTACCAAGACGATTCTCTTAAAAATATTGAGCGAGATCAGCGTACCTTATTTACAAAAGTTAGCTATGCATGGCAGCTTTAAACATTAATAATAACTTTATTAGCGATAATTCCTACCAGTTTGAGTAGCAATGCATAATGCGCAAGAATAATTTTTAAATGATGTACGACAGCGGAGCAAATGCGAGTAAGGTTGAGTAAATATAAGTACTTAAAGCTGTAGTGGTGAGGCATAGATTAATGCGGCAGAAAAAACGACAAAGTTTATATACCGCATGTATTAAATTTTAAACAATTGAAACGTTTTTGTTTATTTTTATTAATCCCACCTATACTATACGTAGATATAGTTAGTTAATCCATTATCGTTACAATTTTTTGTTATTCTAATGGCTTAGGATTATATCAATGCTTGCGTAGTACTAAATGCAAGCGATATAATCCGCTTTTGGTAATATGTTTGATAGGAGAAGCAAAATAGATGGATTTTTTTTATGAATAAACTTAAGCCGCTCGGTTTTATTTTCTTAATCATAGTTCTATTTTGTTTCTGCATAAACATAGAGTTAACTAATCAGATCAACCGTATAAATCTATTTCAGACTAATATTGATATACGAAGTTTCGAGATCACGAATACCTCCCTTGATATGGCTCCTTGGTATAATCCCATTTTAAATGGCCATTATATAATTGAGCAGCCAACAGCTGATTTCTTACTTATCAAAACCACTGATACCCAATTTGTAGCAGCTGATTCTAATAAGTTAATCATGATGACGCTCTCATCACCCATGAACTTTTTATTTTTATGTATATTGATATTTGGCTCAGGTATCTACTTACGTAGAGAACGTAGAAAACGTCATTATAAAAATCAAATAGCGGAGCTCAATCACCAAGCCAATAGCTTACTTACTGCATTTAATTTACAAGTTAAACCGGCAGAGAACCCATTAGGTGTAAGCAGCTTAAGTCAATCTATAAATAGCTTAAATTCACACGTAGTTAATTATGTAAAACAAACTCAAACAAGTATTTGTCAAGACAAACTGACGCTGTTAATTGACCGCCATGCATATATTGAACACATAGACAGACAAATAAATCATGCTAATCAGGAAGATCTCAAGTGTGCGCTTCTATTTATCGACTTGGATGGCTTTAAACAAGTAAATGATTCGTTTGGCCACAGTTTTGGTGATGAAATATTAGTTCAAGTGGCCAGTCGACTTGCAAATGTTTTACGTCACCATAAGTTAAGCAATATTAATAGCGCTAATCAATTAGAGCAAAACTTATCAAGATTAGGAGGAGACGAATTCTCCATATTTATAGAACTACTTGATGATAGCAACAGAGTTGTTGACATAGCGAAGCACGTGCTAAGTGAGCTTGAAAAAGACTTTGTGCTTGGCAATAAAATAGTAAAAATTAGTGCGAGTATTGGTATTGCTGCTTACCCAGAAAGCGCGTCAACCCCACAAGCACTTTTACAACTAGCTGATGTTGCTATGTATAGAGCTAAGAGTGATGGTAAGGGAATATTTAAAGTTTACTCGCCAGAAATGGGTAACAAAATGCGCCGTTACCATTATTTACTCGAAGAATTGCGTTTAGCGCTCGCGTGTAAAGATTTTTACTTATCTTTTCAGCCAATTGTACATGTTGAAGATTGTATGATTGATTATTTTGAAGCGCTTACACGCTGGGACCACCCAGTTGAAGGTATGATCCCCCCTTCAGAATTTATTCCAATAGCAGAAGAGTCGAATTTAATATTAGAGCTTGGCGATTGGATTATGCTTGAATCGTGCCGGCAAATGGCTGCATGGCATAATGCAGGTATGCGCAAAGTTAAAATATCAGTTAACGTTTCGGGCATTCAGTTAAAGCACCGTGATATTTATGATTGGATAATGAAGAAGCTAAAAAAAACCGGCTTACCGGCGACGTCTTTAATGCTAGAAATTACCGAATCAACATTTATTCAAGCCAGTCCTAGAATAATCAAAGAGCTAAGTAGATTAAGAGAAGAAGGCATCACTATTGCAATTGATGACTTTGGTACAGGTTTTAGCTCGTTGAGTACATTAGCGGATTTACCAATTGATGTTATTAAAATTGATCGCTCGTTTATAGCTCAAGCCAATAAAAGCCAAAAATATAACGATATATTAAATACAATTAGTGAGCTTGGGCAAAAGCTGGGCCTTAAAATTGTAGCTGAAGGCGTTGAAGAAATAGGGCAGTTTGAGCTTGTTAAAAAAATGGGTGTGAGTTCAGTTCAGGGATATTTAGTGAGCCGTCCTGAGTCATCAGTTAATGTAGGCAATAAAGTATTACGTAATAACACCAGCAATCTTTCTGCATCAGGTACAAGTGCGTGGGATATTGTTAGTTAGTTAGTTAGTTAGTTAGTTAGTTAGTTAGTTAGTTAGTTATTTTACAAATAAAAATGCCACTCTAAATAGAGTGGCATTTTTTGTTTAATCAGTAATTAATGTATTAAAGATCAAATGTGCGTGAAACAGCAAGTACAATACGCTCATCAGCATAATCGTAATCTAAGCTAGTGTTTTCAGCAGCCACTTCAATACCAAAACCTTCGTAGCTTGTTTGATAAGCTAGGCGGTAGTGCTTGTACGATTTTTTCTGGTTTGTATCCCAAGCCCACTTTTCACCATCAAGTGAGTTTGAAATATCAAAACTTGCACGTAGTGCGTGATTTGGAGCTAGTTCATAAGTGTGAGCAACCATTGAAATTACATGACCCGCACCTGTTCCAAAGTAATCCCAGCTATACCAAAAGTTAAGCTCAGTTTGGCCGTATTCACTTGCATAACCAAACTTAGTGTAAGCTTCAGCGTAGTTACCGTCACTGTTATTACCTTGATAAGTGTAATAAGCGATACCGTAATCAACGCTAAATTGCTCATCAAGTTGTACATATTTACCTAAGTAAGCATCAAGCTCAAAATCAGTATCGTCACCAAAATCTACGTTTGAAGCCCAAACTCCAGCGTAAACACCACTATCAAAGGCATAATCTAAGCTGCCTTGAATTGCAGGGTCGCTATCAGTCTGTGTTACACCATTAAAAGTGTAGTCAGACGCTGCAGTGATTGTTGTTGACCAATCAGCTGCTGCAGTTGTTGATAAAAGTGCAAATGGTAGTGCTACTACAAGTTGTTTTAGTTTGTTATTCATTATTAATCCCTAGTGTACTGTGTCTATTTTTGTGTAATCAATTGCGTTTGCTTTTGGTGAGCTATCTATATTTGTTACTGTTTTAAATTTACTGTAACCAATAAAAGCTGCACAGATAAAGAACAAACCGATAACTAATGCGCCTACCCACTGAATTTGTAAAAATTCTAATTTAAACAATAATGTAAGTAATGATAGAGCAACAACATTTCCGATTATGTATTTCATTTTGCCAAAACGCTTTACGGTAAAGTTTAGGTTATCTGTATATAAACGCACTAGCGAATCAAGTGAGTTAATTACAAATACAATACCTACAAATACCATAGCGAAGTTTTTAATACCTTGAGTTGGGATGCCCGCTTCATGGTAGTGATAAAGTACGCTAAACCAAATCGCAATAGGAATAGAAGGGAAAATCAACATTGCAGCTAATACTTGGTATGTTTTAAGTCCACCAACAAAGCGTGATGTAAATTGACCAATCATTATGCTC
Organism: Pseudoalteromonas sp. APC 3355; assembly: GCF_030407615.1. NCBI lineage: Bacteria > Pseudomonadati > Pseudomonadota > Gammaproteobacteria > Alteromonadales > Pseudoalteromonadaceae > Pseudoalteromonas > Pseudoalteromonas sp. APC 3355. The sequence goes on from NZ_JASDDB010000003.1 coordinate 44,075, forward strand.
CACGCAAACCACCAAAATAAGTAAAACTCATGGTAATCATTAAGCGGTAAAACAAATTCATTAATGTTTGCAAAGTAAGTACCAATAGAACCTAAGTTATCTGTAAATGCTGACATTTGACTATCACCAATCACAAATGCGCCAGCCCACATAAAGGCGATTAAAGCTAAGAATAACCACGTAGTAGAAATACTTAAAATACGTACATATTTAATATCAGTACTTGAATACACAGCAAAACAGATAGCCGCGAATACAATTAAATAAAACTCAGAAACTATACTTGTTCCATCACCTAATTCGGGTAAATACCATGGTAGGTTTGTAAGCAGTAAATAAGCGGTAAATGCACATGTACCAATAATTACAACGTTATTGATAAATTTAACCCAAGGAATTTCGAAAAATTTCACTTTAGGTTCTATTACACAGAAATAAAAGCACGTAAGAAAGTAAAATCCCCAGATCAAAAATCCCCAGTAGCCAAACTCAATAGCCAGTGGATTTGCAAACGCGTATTCTGGGCTTGCTTTTATGTCTGCATAACCTGCAAACTCAGTTAAAGGAAACATAATAAGGCCAACATCAAGGCCAGAAGTAAATAGTATTGCTATAAACGTAAAGGTTCGAACTGGTGTTACACCTACTACGCGAACATTACCCCATTTAATTAAAATAGTGATAATAGCAAGTAAGGTAAAAATGATGCCTGCATTAAGCCAAATAGTCATTGTTACCCTCCAATAATGAATAAAAATAATTCATAAGCACTCCGTATTTTATTGTTTTATTCTCGCATTAACACAACGTAACCTATTTACATCGTGTGCCACTGCAAGGCACGCAATGGTTTAGCCCGACGAGGCTAAACCTGAGCATGAGGCTAAAGTTAGATCTCCGAACTACGTTGTGTTTCTTGCCAATTTGTTGTTATGGCAACATTCACATCCGATTTCTGTAATGGTTCTTTACCTAAAATTATGTCAGCTGCTTTTTCGGCAACCATAATAGTAGGCGCATTCAAGTTTCCGTTAGGAACTGTTGGGAATATAGATGAGTCAACAACACGTAGTCCTTCAATACCATGTACTTGCGTATTTGAATTAACAACGGCCATATCATCTTCACCCATTTTGCATGAGCAAGAAGGGTGGTAGGCACTTTCTACGGCTTGGCGTACAAAGGCATCTATTTCTTCATCTGTTTGAATATGTTTACCTGGTTGAATTTCTTCATCGCGGTATTCATCAAAGGCACTTTGTTCGATTATGTCGCGTGTTAAGCGAACGCACGCTCTAAAGCCTTCAATATCGTCTTGGTGTTCAAGGTAATTAAATAAAATGGTTGGTGGTTGCTCAGGGTTCGCAGAAGCAATAGTGACACTACCGCGACTTTTTGGTTTGTTATGACCAACATGTACCTGAAAACCATGACCTGCAAATGCACTTCTACCATCGTAACGCATAGCCGCTGGTAAAAAGTGATATTGAATATCTGGCCATTCAACACCTGGTTTTGAGCGAATAAACGCACACGATTCAAAATGATTCGTTGCACCTAAACCCGAACGCGTTAATAACCAGCGCGCACCAATCAACCCTTTTGAAACAATGCCTAGTTTGCCGTTAAGCGTGATAGGTTGCTTACACTTGTATTGAAAGTAAAACTCAAGATGATCTTGTAAGTTTTGACCTACACCTGGTAGATGATGCTGTACTTCAACGCCTGCTTTTTCAAGCGCTTGAGTATCACCAATACCAGAGAGTTGTAAAATATGTGGAGAGCCGATAGGGCCTGCACTTAATATAACGTCTTTTGCAGCATGTGCAGTTTTAACGTCGCCATTTACTTTGTATTCAATGCCTGTGGCTTTTTTACCATCTAAAATCACGCGCTGTGCTAGTGCACCTGTAATAATCGTTAAATTACTACGCGATTTAACAGGGTCTAAATACTCACGCGAAGCAGAGCTGCGCACGCCGTCTTTTACGGTCATGTGCATTGGGCCAAAACCCTCTTGCTGCGATGCATTATAATCATCTGTAGACGCGTAACCGGCTTGTACACCTGCTTTGATAAAGGTGCGGTAAAGCGGGTTTTTCATTTCGTTGCCGTTATTAACGCCAAGCGGGCCTTTGCCACCACGGTAAGTATTTTCACCAAGATAAAAGCTTTCTGCTTTTTGAAAATACGGTAAACACGATTGGTAATCCCAGCCGTTTGCACCGTGTTGCTGCCATTCGTCAAAATCTTTTGCATGGCCACGTACGTATACCATGCCGTTGATAGATGACGAGCCGCCTAATACTTTGCCTCGAGGACAATGCATTTCACGGTTATCTAAATGAGGCTCAGGCTGCGTATGAAACTGCCATGCGTATTTGTCACTATTCATAGGAATAGATAACGCGGTTGGCATTTTTATAAAAATACTTTTATCGCTACCGCCAGTTTCAAGTAGTAATACGCGGTTACTTGAATCTTCAGATAAACGGTTTGCTAAAACACAACCCGCCGAACCCGCGCCAACAATAATATAGTCGTAATGATTACTCATAGTAAGGCGCCTTAAAATGGGCTTTCTATGTCGGCCATACCAACATAAATAGACTTAGTTTGCGTGTATTGATCAAGAGTTTGTATACCATTTTCACGGCCAATACCCGATTGCTTATAACCGCCAACTGGCATTTCAGCAGGTGAGTTACCGTATGCATTAATCCAACAAATACCGGCTTGTAACTTATGAATAACGCGGTGCGCACGTTTAATATCGCTAGTAAATACGCCTGCAGCTAAGCCTAGGTGAGTCCCGTTAGCGCGTGCAATAACATCGTCTTCGTCGTCAAAAACAAGCACGCTCATTACAGGGCCAAATATTTCTTCTTTAACGATTGTCATATCGTCATTACAATCAATGAACACAGTCGGTGCTACAAAATAGCCATTAGGTGCAGATTCAGGTGAAAGCGTTGTACCACCAGTTAATAGCGTTGCACCTTCTTCGATGCCTTTATTAACGTAGCTCATCACTAGTTCTTGGTGCTTTTTAGAGATAAGTGCGCCAAAATTTGTATTTAAATCTTGTGGGTCGCCAGCAATAATGTTTTTCTCAGTGCGCGCTTTAAGCTCATCAATAAACTGCTGATATACATTTTTATGAACGTAAATACGTGTACAGTTAGTACAAATTTCGCCTTGCGTATAAAAGTTACCTAACATAGCAGCGCTAACCGCTTGCTCTATGTTGGCATCATCAAATACTAATAGTGGAGATTTACCACCAAGTTCCATCGTGACATCTTTTAACGTACCGGCAGCACTCGCTACTACTTTTTTACCTGTGCCTACTTCACCCGTAAACGATACTTTATCAATATCGCTATGCTGCGTTAGCCACTGGCCTACATCGCCTGCGCCTTGAACAACATTAAACACACCTGCAGGTACACCAGCTTCAACAAATACTTCTGCAAGTTTAATAGCGCCAAGTGGTGTTTCTTCAGATGGTTTAAATATAAATGCATTACCAGCAGCAAGGGCAGGGCCCGACTTCCAACATGCAATTTGTAGTGGGTAGTTCCATGCACCTATACCCGCACAGATACCTAATGGCTCTTTACGTGTGTAGTAAAAGTCATCACCAACCATTTGTTGTTGGCCTACTTGTGCTGGCGCAAGGCCTGCAAAGTATTCAATTACATCAGCGCCGGTTTCAATATCAACACAATTTGCTTCTTGCATTGGTTTGCCGGTGTCGAGTACTTCTACAAGTGCCAGCTCATCATTGCGCTCGCGTAAAATAGCCACTGCTTTTAATAAAATACGACTACGTTCAATAGGTGTCATTGCTGACCACTGTGCAAAACCTTGCTTTGCACTGGCAATGGCTGCGTTTTGAATAAATTCGTCGGCAATTTCTACTGCGTAAATAACCTCACCCGTTGCTGGGTTTGTTACATCAAATGTTTTGCCGCTCTGGTTTGCAAGAAAATGGCCGTTAATAAAATTTTGATAGACAGGTGTAGTCACGCTAGGCTCCATATTGCTTGATAAGTGAAAGTACATAGCTCTTTGCTAACTTTTCACTGTGTTTAAACTGATTATTGTCTGATTTACTCAGTACTGCTCTTAACCATAGGCCATCGATCATTGCGGCGCTAAGTTCTGCAGCTTGATTTGCTTGCTCAATAGGCATTAATTGCTTAAAAGAAAATGCTAAATTACTTTGCAAGCGTTTACTGTTTACGTTTTGTAGTCTGTGTAATTCTTCATCGTGCATCGATTGCGCCCAAAAACTTAACCACGTTCGGGTTGTATCATTACGCTGTTGTACGAGCGCAAAGTTGGCTTCGATAATAAACATTAAACGCTCAGTGGCAGTGGTTTGATGATTTACTTTACTTATTAAGCCTTGCTTTAAGCTTGTTAGTAAGTATCTAACCGTGGCTTCAATTAACCCCTGCTTTCCACCAAAATAATGGCTAATGATACCTGATGATAAACCTGCATTTTTACTAATGCTGTTTATCGTTGTGCCTTGAAGTCCCTTAGTAGCAACTGACTCTATAGTTGCGTCAATTAGCTGCTGACGTCTAACAGGTTCCATTCCGACTTTAGGCATAATTTTTATTAATTGAACGTTCAATAAACATAAGCTTAAGGTAATAGCTCTAACAATTCAAGGCTGAAGTAAATACCTAGATGCCAAAATGTAGATTAATCATTAATAAAAGAGCAATTAATAGGACAAAGAAGATTCGGTTTTTATTTGTTTAATTTTATTTAAAACAGTGGTTTGCGAATTTAATTTTTAAATTTAATAATAGTAATGATTTGTTTACAGCAATAAATGAATAAAATGTCAAAAAACTATTAGAACAATAATAGTTAGAGTACTAATAGTATTATTTTGATACAAAAGAGCACTAAACCTGCAATTGCTTAGTGCTCTAATAAATTTATATGGAGAGTAAACTTTGTGGTTTTATCGTTTTAAAGCGCTTGGTATTGAAAGGTCAGGCATTATTAATAACGCCTTTAAAAAGTAGGGGGTAACGTCTTAGTCTATTGCCAATGTAGTCATCAGCTAAAATTTGCTGGCAAATGAAATCAATATCTTTGCTTGCTTCAAATACCCAATCAAAGCGCTCTATAGCCAGTAAAAAACCACGCTTTAAATGAGTTTGAGAACGGTATTGTTCTAGGTTGTCTTGAATAATAGAGACTTTACTTGGATTAGCTTTAAGCTCTTCTACTACTTGATTAATAAAAGTAGTATTGAGCTTACTGGTCGGGCGGTGTCTTAGTTTTCGTGGGTGCATTAGCTCTCGTTTGCAATGTTATATAATTTTTTCAAAAAGTCGTCTTTATGCTTTTCATGTTCGTAGTCAAGGTGGTAAGTATTATGAAAACCAAAGCGCAGTTCTACACCGCTACCTTGTAGATATACGGTGTAACCGTCTACGTCTGAATATGCAGTAACTCCCTGATAATGTTTGCCTTCATCAGTCATTTCACCTTTTTGAATTATGCGTTCATATACGGCTAAAATCTGTTTATTGTCGATTTCGTTTTTCATGTTTTATACCTTTTATTAAAAAGCTAATACGATATAGATATGAGGGTCGATCATCTTAAAAACAATAGCTAAAAAAATGTGATATTGCTTTGTAATTTGGCCTTTTTAAATTATGCTCAAAATTCATTTATTGTTGAGCTTACACCATGATAGACAAGGCGTTACTACTAAAAACTCGTGAGTTATCGGATCAATTAATTGCATTGCAAACGCCTATTAGGATACTCGATGCTATTAATTGGGATAAACAAACTAAAGAGGAGTTTTTTAGACAAAAATGTCAAAAAAATCCACTGATCGATCGTGCATACTATCAACAGCGCGATCTTGGTTTTGTACCTAGCGAGTTACGCCAAGCGTTTTCTACTTTGCACCGTAACATTATTAACCAATTGGGGCAGTTAAACCCCATAGCTCAATACATGGGAAAAATGTGCACAGAGTATAAAACAGTATTAAGTATGCTTGAGTATCGTGGCACACCAGAGTTTCATGACTTATCGGTGGAGTTATTTGGTCACCCTAAAGATTTATTTCATGCCGGTGAGCCCTCACTTTCTGAGCTAGCTAATATGCTAGATAAACCGCTGCAAAATTTACTTATAGCCGACATACTGCCTGACGACCCTAAAAATATTGATGCTGTTGATGCAGTGCGTATTCTGTCTGAGCAAGTAACCGCTAGTATGGCAGGCATAAATGTAGAGGTAATGCTTAGCGATGGTATTGTTAGTGATGCAGCCGCAGGTGCTAATAATATAAAGCTTAATCAAGATGTTAAGTTTTCTCAGCGCGAACTTGATATTTTAGAAGTTCACGAAGGGTGGATACACGTAGGTACCACTCAAAATGGTTTAGCTCAGCCTTATTTAACGTGTTTGAGTAAAGGTACGCCAAGCTCCACTATTACCCAAGAAGGTTTAGCCGTACTAACCGAAATTATTACATTAAAATCGACTCCAAGGCGTTTATCTAAATTAGTGAATCGTATTCAAGCAGTTACAAAGGTAATAGATGGTGCTGAGTTTGTAGACATTTACCGTGATTACGTAGCGCAAGGTTTATCAAAAGATGACAGCTACACACTTGCGCAGCGTGTATTTAGAGGCAGTACGCCAACAGGCTTGCCTTTTACAAAAGATATTGCCTACATTAAAGGCTTTGTACTGGTTTATAACTTAATACGCGTTGCAATACAGCTTGGTCGAATCGATAGACTCCCTTTATTACTGGTAGGTAAAATATCGATAGATGATTTTAGATTAATATCGCAGCTTCATGATTTAGGTGTAATAGAGAGCCCACAATTTGTACCACCACACTTTAAAGATTTACGCGGTTTGGCAACTTGGTTGAGCTTCGGTCGTTTTATTGGCGACTTGTCGTTTGAAAAGTTAGAAAACGATTATAAACCGCTATTTTTATAATTAATCAATATAACTTACCGACATAAAAAAAGCCCGTAACGGGCTTTTAAATTAAAGTACTTTAAATGTAATTATCGCGCGTTAGTGCTTTCAAATATTTTGTCAGCTGAAGCTGCAACAAAACCAGTATAAAGCTCGCCGTCTGCTTTAGGGTAACGAATAGCAAACTCATAAAAGCAGCTAGGAATGCTCATATCCCCGTCACTAAAGGTAACAGAGTATTCATCAGCAAGTGTTGACGATTGCTCTAGTAACACCTCTGGTGAGCCTTTAACTTCGCCGCCTGATGTATTAAGTGAAAAACCTGCATTTTTTAGAGCTTGGTTAACATCATAAATGTTATCAAACTTAGCAAGCGTATTAATATTTACGGTAAAGTGATTGGCACGGTAACCCCACGCCGACATCCACGCTGCATATTCGCTTTCAGCTAGCAGTTGTTTATAAGTATCAGTGCTTACTTGCCAATGCGTGCCTGAATACAAAAAGTTCTCTGCTGTTACTGCGCTTTCATCAATTTTGTCAACCATGTCGGTTACGATGGCTTGTAACTCAGGCGAGCATTTTTCAACTAATAGTTCAGAGATAAATACTTTTGGCTGATTAGGATCGCTATGCTCATAGTGTTTTGCGTAAAGTTTTTTAGCTTCAAAGTGGTACTCACCACATTCTTTGTAACCAATTGCTAAAAAGTGAGCTGCGAGCTTTTCAAGACCCACTTTTTCAATATTAAATGTACGCAGCGCAATATGATCGTTAATGATGTCATCTTTTTGCGTTGACCCTAAAAGGTCATGAATTTTGTCTGCCGATGGTGTTACGTTTAAGTAGTTTTCCCAAAGGTTCTCAAATAATGTGTTTACATCAGTATGCATGTTAAATCCTTAAATCTAAAATTTGGTTTTATTGCTTATTCAATTATCAAGCCCGGCGCTAGGGTTTGCGGTAAGCTCACTTTGTCTGACTCAACAGATGCTACAGGGTATGCGCAATAATCAGCGGCGTAATAGGCACTTGCTCTGTGATTACCACTGGCGCCAATACCGCCAAATGGAGCTGCACTTGAGGCACCCGTAATAGGGCGGTTCCAGTTAACAATCCCTGCACGAATACGCTTTAAAAAGTGAGTGTAATCATCTTCACTGTCGCTAAGTAAACCTGCAGATAAACCAAAGCTTGTGTTGTTAGCTTCAATGATTGCGCTGTCAAAGTCGTTGTAACGATACACTTTAATAAGCGGTCCAAAATGCTCTTCATCTGGCATGTCAGTAATGCTTGTTACATCAATAATGCCAGGGCTTACAAAACCTGTGCCTGGTTTTAATTGCTTAAGTTCAACAAGGATTTGTGCACCTTTTGAGACTAATTCACTTTGCGCGGCAACCATACCCAGTGCTGCTTTTTCGCTTATCATTGCACCCATAAAAGGCTGCTCTGTAGCAAAACTGTCGTCTACAACTATGTTTTTAGTTGCGCTTATTAGCTTTTCTAAAATAGCATCGCCGTTGGCTGATTTTTCAATAAATAAGCGACGTGCACACGTACAACGTTGACCTGAGGTAATAAAGCCTGATTGAATAATATCGTGTACAGCGGCGCTTATATCGCTCACATCTTTTACAATAAGAGGATTATTGCCGCCCATTTCAAGTGCTAAAATTTTGCCAGGGTGTCCTGCAAACTGTTTATGTAATAAGTGGCCTGTGTTTGAGCTACCGGTAAAAAACAAGCCATCTATATCTTTATGAGAAGCAAGCGCTTTACCTGTTTCAATCTCACCTTGGACAAGGTTAATAACACCCGCTGGCAAACCTGCTTTTAACCAAAGTGAGAGGGTAAATTCTGCAACGTGCGGAGTCAATTCTGATGGCTTAAATACCACGGTGTTGCCTGCTAAAATTGCAGGAACAATATGCCCGTTTGGTAAATGTCCCGGAAAGTTATACGGACCAAAAATAGCCACAACGCCATGCGGTTTGTGTCTAATAAACGCTTTAGCACCGGGCATTGGGTTTTCGGTTGTACCTGTACGCTCATGGTACGCTTTTACAGATATAGCTACTTTGCCTGTCATTGCGCCCACTTCGGTGCGGGTTTCCCATAATGGCTTACCCGTTTCGCGTGCAATAATAGTAGCAAATTCTTCGCTGTGTTCTTTTAATTGTGCTGCGAACTTTTCTAAAATGGCGATACGCTCTTCAAGCGGTTTGTCTGCCCATTGTACCTGTGCTGCTCTGGCTGCTTTTATAGCTGAATCTACTTGATCAGCGTTTGCGCCATTACCTTGCCATACCACATCGCCATTACTTGGATTGATTGACTCAAATGCTGGACCAAGTCCCACATGCCACTGGTTATTAATTAGGTGTGTATTCATAAATAATTTACAGGCGGAAAAATCGCGCTGCATCTCCTTGACTTAAATTAAGTGCTTTAGCCACATCTTGGCTAATGACGAGAGTATGTTTTGCATGATTGTAATGTGCGTCTTTGGTAAATGTTGCTCTAAAGCCACTTACGCCTTGATTACATACAGCCAGCGTATCAGAGCTATTTTGTGATATGTGATCAAGCTCACCAATCGTAACAGGGCAAACTTGAGAGTCGCGAATGCTGCGAATATTACCAAGCTTTGCTTCAACCGTTGGGCCTGCATCAAATAAGTCAACGTAGCCTCTGTGCTCAAAACCTTCTTTTTCTAATAATTTTAGCGCAGGTTTCGTTTTTTCATGCACATGCCCAATCACTGCTTGGGCTTTTTTACTAAGCAAGTTCACATAAATAGGGTATTTAGGCATTAACTCGCTAATAAACACCTTATCGCCTAAGCCAACTAAGTGATCCGCTTGTGGAAATTCGATACTAAAAAAGTGCTCTTGTAGCCATTGCCAAAAAGGAGAATGACCGTCTTCGTCGCTAACACCGCGCATTTCTGCGATAACAGTATCGGCAAAACGCTCGCTGTGCTGAGCCATAAACAAAAAGCGTGAACGAGATAAAAATCGACCCGTTAGGCCTTTACGGCTATTTTCGCGCAAAAATAATGTACATATTTCTGAGCAACCAGTGTAGTCGTTACACATGCTTAAAATATCAACGGTGTTATATACATTTAAAGTAGGCGAGTGGTGTACTGTTTTACCCAAATGATAATGATATAAAGGCACCGATAAACCTACTGCGGCTTCTATAGCGGTTGTGCCAATAACGTCACCTGTTTCACTGTCTTCTAAAACAAATAAATAGCTTTCATCAAGTGGCTGGTTAATGTTTTTGGCAAAGCTTTTTTCAGCACGTTCAATTTTTTCTTTAAGCTGTGTATCGTCCACAGGTAAAGAGGTAAACCCATGACCGGATTCAATCGCTATTTGTTTAAGCGCGTCAAAATCATTGGCAGTAATAGGACGTAATACTTGCATTTATTGCTTGCTCCAATAGCACGCCAGTAGGCGTGCTAATTTAAACTATATTAACCGTTTACTACGTCGCTAACGGCTTTTTCAAAGCGCGCTAAGCCTTCTTTAATATCTTCAAACGGAATAATTAAAGACGGTGTAAAACGAATTACATTTATACCCGCTACAAGATTCATCAAACCATTATTAGCACTGGCTACTAAAAAGTCGCGTGCGCGGCCTTCAAATTTGTCATTTAGTACTGCGCCAATTAATAAGCCTTTACCACGTACTTCGCTAAATACGTTGTATTTTTCGTTAATTGCGTTTAATCCGTCACGGAATAATTGCTCGCGCTTTTTAACACCGTTTAGTACGTCTGGTGTATTTACTGTATCAAATGCCGCTTCGGCCACAGCACAAGCAAGTGCGTTTCCGCCATAAGTAGAGCCGTGAGTACCAATTTTTAAATGCTCAGCAATAGGTGTACGAGTGATCATAGCGCCAATAGGAAAACCACCACCCAATGCTTTTGCCGTTGTTAAAATGTCAGGAACAACCCCTAAACCTTCATAAGCGTATAAATCGCCTGTGCGACCAACCCCCGTTTGTACTTCATCAAAAATAAGTAACGCATTATGTTTAGTACAAAGTTCACGTACTTTTTTAGCAAATTCATCTGTTGGTGAAATAATACCGCCTTCACCTTGTAATGGTTCCATCATAACAGCACATGTTTTATCGGTGATCAGCGCTTCAAATGCCGCTATATCGTTAAAATCACAATGTACTATGTCAGCTGGTTTTGGACCAAAGCCATCTGAATAAGCCGCTTGCCCGCCCACAGTTACTGTAAAGAATGTGCGACCATGAAAACCTTTATTAAATGCAATAATTTGCGTTTTTTCAGCGCCATATACGTCCAATGCATAACGACGAGCTAATTTAAGCGCGGCTTCGTTTGCTTCTGCGCCTGAATTTGCAAAGTAAACTTTATCAGCAAATGTTGCTTCAACTATTTTTTGAGCTAAACGAAGTGCTGGCTCATTGGTCATAACATTTGATAAATGCCAAATTTTTTCGCCTTGCTCTTTTAATGCTTTAACTAATGCAGGATGACAGTGACCCAAACAGTTAACGGCAATACCACCTGCAAAATCAATGAACTCATTATTATTTTGATCCCAAACGCGTGAACCTTCACCACGAACTGGGATAATTGCTGATGGGTTATAGTTTGGTACCATTACGTCGTTAAATAAGTCTCTTGTTACTTGCATTTTTACACCTAAATTTAATGGGCTTAGATAAAAGATTAGTTGCTAACTCAAAGAAGAATATAGCCTTTATTCTTCAGCAAACACGTTATTATTTCTGTTAGGTGCCATTATCGAAGGTTAGCAGTGAAAATTGCAGTGCTATTTTGTGAAAAATGATTAAAATAAAAGTCAAAATAACGAAGAAAATTACCATTATGATAACTCCACAAGATGAAAAGCTACTTTCTGTACTAAAAACAAATGCAAGAGCGAGTATTTCTGATCTTGCACGAATGCTTGACTTGTCTCGTTCAACAGTACAGAGCCGAATGCTCAAATTAGAAGAAACCGGTGTAATTAAAGGCTATAGCGTTGATTACGGTGACGACTACCTCAGTAAAATGGTATCAGCTCATGTGTCTATAAAAGTAAGACAAAAATTAACGACTAAAACAAACATTGAGCTTAAGCAAATTGATGCAATTTCACAGCTATATGCCATAAGTGGTGAGTTTGATTTAATTGCGGTGGTCCAAGCTCAAAATTTAGAACAGCTTAGTCATTTGTTGGACGACATAGGAAATCTTGATGGGGTGGAGCGCACAACATCTTCTGTAATTTTAGAAACTAAATTTAAGCGCTAGAGTCAGTGAGTTTTTTGTTTTTAGTCGTTAAGTGAAGACTCGGTATACCTTAGGTTAATAACAAAAGGCTAGGATCTGTTGAATCTTCAAGGTTAAATTAACAGCCGTCAAAAGGTTCTACCTAGGCGCTATTTTCTCTTGGTTGCCTTCATGGACGTAGGGTAGGGGCGTGAGCAGGGCGCGGAAGCTTTGCTCGGTTTTTACTTATTTTTACATGGATGTAAGCAATTAGAATAACGCAGGTGCAGTTATCGAGCACACTAGGTCATAAATCTTGCGCCGCAATTAAATAGCACCTAGTGTGAACAAATTTTTATCCGCAAAGATAAACAGACCCTAGATATAAATGCATTAATTTAAATATTTAAGCGTGCTTTTTGTAAGTTAATAGCAATAAATCATAGATTTAAATATTGAAGCCATTGATAAGGTACAAAATTTTGTAAAAAAATTTATGCTTTTTTTAATATGCGTGACTATACTTATTTTAATTTGTACATTATTTAGCAATGGATTATGCCCGCATATCTTTTCACTTTTTTGTTAGGTTTAACTGAGCCTCTCCAGTTTGGGACAAACTTACCTACCACAGCACCTAATAATGCAGTCAACCAAGTCGAGTGTATTTTATTTGAAATGGGAGCCCCTTTTCAGCTACAAACCTTGCCATGGTTACGTGCACGTCGAGAAGTAAAGTTAGAGCGCTTAGATGGATATTTCACAACCCATTTAATGCCTGAAATGAAAGCTTATGGACGTATATCATCCCCCATCTTTTTAGAAAGCTGGTACTGGTTTACTCACCCAGAGAGCATTAATAAACCAAAAAATAAAATGCGTTATGGTGCAGTAAGAGGAAGTTATCAAGCAAATTGGTTTAAAACTCAGAATATTATTGCTGAGGTAGAAGTAAATTCATTAGAAGAAATAGTAAATGTAATGCACCATAAACGGATTGATAGAATCCTACTTGATTTAGACGATTTTGAATTAGCAGCCTCTAAGCTCGGGATTAATAAAGACGGGTACCAAAAAGAATTTTTTAGATATGTACCTTTGGGATTATTTGCTTCGCATTCACTTATCAAACGCCTTCCTGAATTTATGCAGCAGTTCGATGAAAATATAAATACTTGTGCGCAAGCTCCATTTTCACTATCAAAAAGTGAAGAAAAGCAAATACTTGATAGGCTCTACAGTAGCGCTAAAACCTTATTAAACTTACCTAGTTTAGTCGAAGAAGTTCAAATAAGTAATGAGTCTCCTTTGAGTGAGCCTGAAATTAAGAAACGAGACCAGCTATGGATAAAAGAAAGTAAACACGTTGGGCATGCTGATGGGTTAACTATGCTTGATTTACCGTTATCTAAGGTATTTAAAAAATGGCAATCGCAATTTAAAGGTGTTGTTACTGAGCTTATATTGACTGACAGCCAAGGAAAAAATATAGCAATAAGTAAGTTAACCAGTGATTACTGGCAAGGAGATGAAAATAAGTTTACTAAAATATTTAAACAGTCAAAGGACTATAACTTTGATAGCGTTACATATGACGCATCAACACACCATTTTCAAGTACAGCTAAGTTTTCCTGTTTTAGATGATAATAATAGTCATATTGGAGTGTTGATTTTAGGTGTTGATGTAGAAAAAGCACTCCATTCGTCAAACGAGCAGAGTAACTAACTCGATACCTTTCATAAGTTAGCTAAGCTTTGGAACTTTTGCTTAGCTAACATTATATTATGGGTGTACTTTTTCTGAGGTCGGCTTTTTTCTTATAATTTCTTTTTTGGCTTCATCAAGCTTTATAAAATAAGCATTACCGCCAATACCTTTAAACTCTTCATCTGTAAATACAATAGTATTGTCATCAAAAAAAGTGACAGCCTCTTTTTGAGTTACTATTCCTAAGTCAATTTTTGATACATCGCCAGAAAAAAACTTATCACCCTCAAAATTTTCGAATAACCAAATACTGGTTGAATCAAGTAATATCAGCTTTTTACGATCAGGGCTTAAAGCAGCCGATGTTATCCAGCATAGCTTTTCTAAAGTGGTACATGTTTTAAATGAATCTATTAACTCGGCTTTAAAATTAGCGGCATGATCGCCCACTTTATAAACCTTAGTAATACCATCAAATGGTTCTGTGCGGTTTTTAGTAAATAAATATAAGTGACGTCCTAGAGCTACAAATGCCTCTAAATCAAAATTACGGTTATTAGGCTTTATAGGAGTGCCATCCATTTCGGGGTAGGTAAACTTAATTATTTCTGCTTGAGTCGTATCTGTTTTTATATCTATCGGGTTTTCTATTTTATAAATAGTGAGCCATCTACGATCGTTTTTGTTATTACCAAAATCGCCTAAAAAGAAGTGCCCAAATTTGTTTTGGGTCATGTCTTCCCAATCAATGTTTTTAGCGTTTTCAACTAAAATTTCTTTAGCAATAGAACCGTCTTTATTGAGTCTATATAGCTTTGGTTCGTTGCCTCCGTCGTTAATAGCCCATAAACGTTGCTGTTTATCAAATTCTATTCCTGATATTTCTTTTAATTTAGGATCAACTGAGATTTCTTTTTTACTGTATAGGGTATAAATTGAGGTACCAATAAATGCAGCTACAACTAAAAAAATGATGGTGGTAGTTATTAAAATGGTTTTTTTCAACATGAAATTAATGATATTTCAGAGTATTAGAATGATGTGTATTATCCATGATGAAGTAATATAAAAAAAGTAATTTAGGATTTTAAATTTTCTTCGGATATTTGCAGCTATAAATATTTATATATTGAACTAATGAGGTTTTTAATAGTTTGTTGGTTTGAATATTGCTCTGTATGTTAAGTATCATTTAAAGCGTATTGTATATAAGGTTAATGCACCTTTTTGGTGTAATTGAAATATTATTTGCACTGTAATAAAGCGTAAATAAAGTTTTGTTTAACTAATAACACGTTTAATGATTTTTAGATGGTTACCACATCGCCTTTTTGTTTAGTTGTATGGCCTGTGGCAAAGATTAAGTACCCTTTTTGGTTTAGTTGGAGCCTGCTATGTTGAATAAACGTTTTTTTAAAACAAAAGATGAAGCTGAAGTTACTTTTGAATTTTCTCATCCAGAGGCAGAAGAAGTTTGCTTATTAGGTGAATTTAATGATTGGCAACCAGTGCCAATGAAGCTTTATAAAAAACAAGGTGTGTTTAAATTTAAGCAACGCTTACCTATCGATCAACAATTTCACTTTCGTTATCTGATTAATGGAGACATTTGGGATAACGACCATCAAGCTGACGGTTATATCGGCAATACTTTTGGCACAGAAAACAGCATAGTAAATACTCAACGCACTAATTAAGGCGATTCAATGGATGCTCTTTCGCAGTTGTTTTACCTGCATGGTATTGGCTTTGAATTCACTAAGTATACAGGTGAACAGGTGTTTTTTAGCGAAGAAACGCGTAAACGTGCTTTGCAATGTTGTGGTGTTGATACAAATAATGAAGCAGGAATAGCTCAACTAACTTATGATTTAGATGCATCGCTTTGGCTGGATTTAGTACCTAGTGTGAGTTTAGTTGAGCAAAGTACATGTTTGTTAAAGCTTCGTATAGATGAACGTCAGCAATATTTAGCCGCTAATATTGATGTCCCTTCACTTGGAATGCACATAGCATTTGACAACCTTTATAACTTGGCCGTCACTGGTGAATATTACTTGCATGGCGTTCGCTATATTGAGTTGGCACTACCCATTGATAATATGCCAATTGGCTATCATGACGCTAATGTTCAGGTAGGTGAGCAACACGCTATTACACAAATTTGGTGCGTGCCTGAGCAAGTCTATCAAGTGGAAGACACAAAGCGCACGGGATTATCTATTCAGCTTTACACATTAAAAAATAGAGCGAATTTGGGTATTGGCGACTTTGACGATTTATTAGCGCTTACAAAACTATGCAGCTCCCAAAACATGGATTACATATTACTTAATCCACTGCATTTGCTATTCGCTGATATGCCAGAGCGAGCCAGTCCTTATAGCCCTAATAGTCGCGCTTTATTAAATCCTCTTTATATTTCTATCGTACTAAGCGAAGACGCAATAAATAACGAAAACCTTGACGCCATTATGCAGCAAGATGATGTCGCTGCACTTATTAAAAGTAATGATCAGTTTATAGATTATGAAAATGTAAGTCGTATAAAGTATGCGTTATTTGAAGCGCTTTATAATCAGTTTGAATTAACGGCAAATGATGAGCGTCGCCAAGCGTTTACTGATTTTTGTAATACTCATTCTACTACGTTAAATACCCTCGAATCAGATAACCTAACATTTGCTTATTACCTGCAATGGCAAGCGCATATGCAACTGGCACTGTGTCAAAAAAGTTGCGCAGAGAGAGGCATGGCTATTGGCTTAATAAACGACTTAGCTGTTGGTTGTGCTGGCGATGGGGCTGAATTTAAAAATCAACAATCGTTGTTTAGCCAAGGTGCAAGTGTAGGCGCTCCACCCGATCCATGGGCTGAAGCAGGTCAAAATTGGGGCCTCCCAGCCCTCAATCCCCAAAGCCTTAGTAATAATCACTACCAATTTTATCGCTCGCTCATTCGCGCAAACATGCAAAACGTAGGTGGGCTTCGAATTGACCACGTAATGGCTATTAGGCGCCTATGGTGGTGCTTTGAAAGCAATGGCGAACAAGACGGCTGTTATGTTTATTATCCGTTTGAGCATTTACTTGCCATTTTAAAAATTGAATCGCATATTAATCAGAGTATTGTTATTGGTGAAGATTTAGGCATCGTACCGCCAGAGGTTAGGGAAGCTTTGGCATCTAGCGGTATTTTTTCCAACAGCTTATTCTATTTTGAAAAACAACACAGTGGAGAGTTTTTATCGGTAGATGAGCTAGCAACACATTGTTTGTTAATGATAGCCAATCACGATGTCCCTCCATTTACAGGCTGGTGGCAACATGATGATTTAGATATTAAGCAACAATATAAGCTTATAACTTGCAATGAATACGAGCAACTAAAGCAACAGCGAATAGAAGAGCAACAAAGGTTACTACGTTTTATTAATCACCATGGCAATACAACTGAGCTTTTATTACATAGTGAAGCAGTGACTGTTTATAGCGCACTTGCATTGTGTTTAGCAGGCTCTCAATCGCGTTTATTTGCAATACAAATAGATGACTTAGATGAGCAGAAGTATCCGGTTAATATCCCCGGGACAGATAAAGAATATCCTAATTGGCGACGTGTATTAACGCATACCAGTGAAGAAATTTTTACCAAAAATGCCTCACTTTTAGCTGCTATCGATTCAATAAGGAAAGGTTAAATGAGCAGTACAACTAATGAAAATAGTTACGATGCACAAGTACACGCATTAAATACAGGGCGATTTAAAGACCCATTTAGCTTTTTAGGGGCACATAAAACGAATGCCGAAGTTGAAATTCGTTTTTATCTACCTTGTGCAATAAGCGTAAGTGTTACATTAAATAATAAAACTATTAAGGCGCAGCGCTACCAACAAAGTGACTTATTTATAGCCAAAGTAGATGCTTTGCCCACTGCGCCATATGAATGCATTGCTCAGTACACAGATAGCAGCGTTACCTTTTATGATGAATACAGCTTTGAAAGCACACTTGATGCAGAGGCAATGTATTTATTTAACGAGGGCAGCCTTGAACATGCTTACTCGCATTTTGGTGCACATTTTAGTACTCAACAAAACGTAGACGGTGTGCGTTTTTGTGTATGGGCGCCTAATGCGGCAAGTGTCTCTATTATTGGTGAGTTTAACTTTTGGCAAGCGAATCGCCACTTTATGCGCTTTCATCCTGCAAGTGGTGTATGGGAGTTATTTGTACCAGGCCTTAAAGCTGACATGTGCTACAAATTTGCAATTACCGCGCAAAGTGGAGAGGTGCTCGAAAAAGCCGACCCCTATGCATTTAAAATGCAACAAGCACCTGGCACCGCAAGTGTACTGCAGTATAAATCAGAACCTATAAAGCTTGGCGAGCAGGCACTTCAAAACAGACAAAAGCGTAACCATATTGATGCACCAATTAGTATTTACGAAGTGCATTTAGGCTCATGGCAACGCGCTGAAAACAACCGCTATTTAAGTTACACAGAGCTTGCCGACAAACTCGTTAGCTACGCTCTTGAAATGAATTTTACTCACCTGCAACTTATGCCAATAAGTGAATACCCGTTTGATGGTTCGTGGGGGTATCAGCCTGTTGGGTTATTTGCACCTACCAGCCGCTTTGGCGACTACAACAGCTTTAAATACTTCGTAGAGCAGTGCCATAAAGCTAATTTAGGTATTTTACTTGATTGGGTACCAGGGCATTTTCCAAGCGATCCGCATGGCTTACATCGATTTGATGGCACCCATTTATATGAGCATGCTGATAAACGCCAAGGGTTTCATCCTGATTGGAATACATACATTTATAACTACGACCGTCCTGAAGTTAAAAGCTTTTTAATATCAAATGCTATGTATTGGCTACATCAATTTGGTTTAGATGGCCTGCGTGTAGATGCCGTAGCTTCTATGTTGTATTTAGATTACAGCCGAAAAGAAGGCGAGTGGGTTGCTAATTGTTACGGCGGGCGTGAAAACTTAGGTGCAATTGAGTGCCTAAAGCAAGTCAATATGCGCAGCTATAAAAACAACCCAGGCATTATGATGGTGGCTGAGGAGTCAACAGCATGGCCGGGTGTCACCCAAAGTGTTGAGCACAACGGTTTAGGCTTTGGTTATAAGTGGAATATGGGTTGGATGAACGATAGTTTGCATTACATGCAGCACGACCCGCTTTATCGTCAGCATCATCATCACGAAATGACTTTTTCGATGGTATACGCGTTTAGCGAAAACTATATATTGCCATTAAGCCACGATGAGGTAGTACATGGTAAAGGCTCGTTAATTGAAAAAATGCCAGGCGATGATTGGCAGAAATTTGCAAATTTACGCGCTTACTACGCATTTATGTGGGCACACCCGGGTAAAAAACTCTTATTTATGGGTGGTGAAATTGCACAGCGAAAAGAGTGGGGACACGATCATTCTATCGATTGGCATTTACTTGAGCACCAAAGCCATAATGGTATAAAGCAAACGGTAAAAACACTAAATACGGTTTATAAAAACCAACCTGCGTTGTATGAGCTAGATTCGAGCGCGGCTGGTTTTACCTGGATAGATAACAATAATAATCAGCAGAGCATTTTAAGCTTTGTTCGCTATGCTAAAAACGCAAAAAACTTTGTGGTTGTTATTGCTAATTTTACCCCCGCGTCCTATGAAAACTACGTTATTGGCGTACCGAGTAAAGGGCGTTATAAAGTTGTTTTAAATACAGACGATACTCAGTTTTTTGGCTCTGGCGTTGAGGTAACTAAAGATTCATCGCAGATAGTTCAAGCAATAAACGAATCAAATCATGGTTTTAAACACAGTATTTCAATTGCCATTGGTGGCTTAACTACTATTTATTTACAAAAGGTTGATGATGAGTAACCGATTTGATGTAGCACCCGGTAATGTAGAACCACTTGGCTCTAGTGTTATTGATAATGGGGTCAACTTCGCGCTTTATGCGCCTGGGGCGAGCCAAGCTTATGTATGCCTGTTTGATAAAAGTGGCCATTCAGAAATACTAAAAATGGCGATGAATATCAACGAAGGGGGTATTTGGAGTATTCATATTTCGCCATTAAACGCCGGTGCGCTTTATGGTTTTAGAGTTGAGGGTGAATATAACCCTAAAAATGGTCAACTGTTTAACGAAAATAAGCTGCTGATAGACCCATATGCAAAAGACTTGTTTGGTGAGTTTACTTGGAGTGAACGCCATTACGGGCAAATGCCAATCGGTACTAAAAGCACTGTAAATAATGCGATTGATATACCTAAATCAAAAGTAGCGGCTCCTACGTTGTACGCGCATAAAAAGCCTAATCACCGTTGGTCAAACACGGTTATTTACGAGTGCCATGTGAAAGGTACAACGTGTCGTCATCCTAAAATTCCCAAATCTCTACAAGGGAAGTTTTTAGGGTTAAGCCACCCAAGCTTTATTGAACACTTACAAAGCTTTGGTGTTACAGCCGTTGAGCTTTTGCCTGTTCATTCTTTTATTAGTGAGCAATTTTTAACAGGGAAAGGTTTGCAAAACTACTGGGGTTACAACACGCTTAACTTTTTTACGCCCCATAAAGACTATTTAGTAAACGACGATATAAACGAGTTTAAGCAAATGGTGCAAGAGCTCCATGCTGCAGACATAGAAGTCATATTAGATGTTGTTTACAACCATACAGCTGAAGCAGGGGCGGATGGCCCTATACTATCGCTTAGAGGCTTTGATAACTTAGCCTATTACCGCACAGTAGATGGCCAGCCTGACGTATATATAAACGATACCGGCTGTGGTAATACCATAAATATTGATCATCCTAAAACACTGCAACTTGTACTTGATAGCCTTCGTTATTGGGTTGAAGTAATGGGAGTTGATGGTTTTAGGTTTGATTTAGCGACCATTTTAGGTCGCTCAAAAGCAGGCTTTAGCTCCGCACATACTTTTTTACAAGTAGTTGCCCAAGACCCTGTGCTTAACAAAGTTAAGTTAATAAGTGAGCCTTGGGATATAGGCCCAGGTGGTTATCAGCTTGGTGCATTTCCGCCGCCATGGCGAGAATGGAACGATCAATACCGCGATGTAATTAGACGTTTTTGGCAAAGTGAAACAGGCATTATTGCAAGCGTTGCAAAACGTTTGCATGGATCGTTTGATATTTTTGAGCACAGCCAACGTGGGCCGCTCAATAGTATTAATTTTATAACGAGTCATGATGGTTTTACCCTTGCTGATTTAGTGAGTTATGAGCATAAACATAACGAAGCTAATGGCGAGCAAAATCGAGATGGGCACAGTGCAAATCATTCGTTTAACTGTGGGGTAGAAGGTTTTACCAGCGACTCTAAAATAAACGCACTGCGCTTACAGCAACAAAAGAACTTTTTACTTACTTTAATTCTCTCAAAAGGTGTTCCCATGATTGCCGCTGGCAGCGAAATGGCGCACTCGCAAGGGGGGAATAACAATGCTTATTGCCAAAATAATCGCACTAGTTGGCTTGCCTGGAAAGATTCTCAACTTAATCATTCGCTAACACGATTTATTGATGATGCATTAAAAATTAGACGTGCGCACAGTGTGTTTAAACACAGTGTATTTTTAGATGATATAGACGAGCGTTTTACCGTTAAGTGGTTTACCGAACAAGGTAAAACCATGACTGATGCTCACTGGCATGAAGATACCAGGCAGTTTTTAATGTACAGCTTACTTGATAAGCAAAACAATCATGCATTGCTGATTGTATTTAATGCCAGTGAAAAAACAATTTTTTGTCAAATGCCCCCATCGCCAATTAATGCGCCGTGGCAAATGATTCTATCAAGTGTACATAATGCATCTGTGAGCAGTAATGAAGATGCGATGGTTGAAATTTCAGCACAAAGTAGTTGGGTTTTTAGTGCCAATTTAGAGGATGTTAGTCATGGTTAAACAAAGTGATCAAGTGTGTGTAGTAAAGGGCTGGCAAGAAGGTCCCGTTATTGATGAAAGTACGCTTAAAGATGACTTAACACGGCATTTTTATTATACCCTCGGCCGAGATAAAGTGGGTGAATCGCAGCATTATTTGTATCACGCATTAGCGCTTACTATTCGCGACAGACTTGTGGCTCGCTGCAGAGAAACGAATCAACAAATTAAGCAAGAGAAACGCCGCAAGACGGCTTACCTTTCTCTTGAGTTTTTGATGGGGCGTGCGCTAGGTAATGCTGTTTTAAATCTAGATTTAGATGAACAAGTAAGCTCAGCACTACAAGAGTACTGCACAACAATAGAAACAATTGAAGACGCCGAGCACGACGCTGGCCTAGGAAATGGTGGGCTAGGGCGCCTTGCAGCCTGCTTTTTAGATAGCTGTGCTAGTTTAGCGTTGCCTGTTATTGGCTATGGCCTACGATACGAATACGGCATGTTTAATCAATCGATTAAAGATGGTAACCAAATTGAGCAACCAGATAACTGGCTACGTGAAGGACATCCATGGGAGCTAAGCGCACCAGAGCATGCAAAACGTGTGAAGTTTGGTGGCTATGTGCAAAGTTACACAGATAAATTTGGCAGAGAGCACCGTCAATGGATGGGCTCACAAGATGTATTAGCTGTACCGTACGATGTACCTGTCCCTGGTTATAAAAACAATATCGTAAATACACTACGTCTGTGGAAATCAGAGGCAACAGATGAATTTAATTTAACCGAATTTAATGCGGGCAGTTATTCAGAAGCCGTCGCACAAAAAAATCTAGCCGAACAAATCACCATGGTGCTGTATCCAAATGACAGCAGCGAAAATGGTAAGGAGCTTAGGTTACGCCAACAATACTTTTTATCATCGGCGAGTATTCAAGACGTAGTAGACCAATGGGTTTCCCAACATGGCGAGAGTTTTAGTGACTTTGCTGATTTTCATGTTTTTCAGTTAAACGACACGCATCCAAGTATTGCTGTTGCAGAGCTAATGCGTATTTTAATTGATGATTACGAATTAAATTGGAACGATGCGTGGCAAATCACAACTAAAACCATGGCCTATACAAATCATACGCTACTTCCTGAAGCGCTTGAAAAATGGTCTGTTTCGTTGTTTTCAAAATTATTACCACGCATTTTAGAAATAGTTTACGAGATAAATGCACGCTTTTTAGCACAAGTGGCACAGCAGTGGCCGGGAGATGTTGAAAAGCAACGTGCATTGTCACTGATTGAAGAGGGTGATGAGCCGCAAATTCGTATGGCTTATTTAGCTATTGTAGGTAGTTACTCTGTAAATGGCGTAGCAGCACTTCATACCGAACTGTTAAAAGCGGGATTATTTAAAGAATTTTATGCACTGTGGCCAGATAAGTTTAATAACAAAACAAATGGTGTAACGCCTCGTCGATGGCTTGCGCATTGTAATCCAGTATTAAGTGAATTAATTGGTGAAAAAATTGGCCATGATTGGGTTAAAAACTTTTCAAAAATTAGTGACCTACGTCGTTTTTATGACGACAAGGCATTTCATGAGCAGTGGCAAAATGCTAAACGTGAAAACAAACAACGTTTAGTTGATTTAGTTAAGGCGCGCTGCGATATCGATTTTGATGTATCAATGATGTTTGACGTACAAGTAAAACGTATCCACGAATACAAACGTCAGCTATTAAACATACTTCATGTGATTCATTTATATGACCGTATTCGCCGTGGGGATACCCAAGAACTTGTTCCTCGTTGTGTTCTATTAGGTGGTAAAGCAGCGCCGGGTTATTACATGGCTAAAAAAATTATTAAGCTTATTAATAACGTGGCAGAGGTTATAAATAAAGACCCTCAAGCTGCGCCATATTTACGCGTCGCATTTTTACCTAATTACAACGTAACCGCAATGGAAGTTATTTGTCCTGCAACCGATCTCTCAGAGCAAGTATCTACCGCAGGTAAAGAAGCGTCTGGTACTGGCAACATGAAATTTATGATGAATGGTGCATTGACAATAGGCACGCTGGATGGCGCAAACATTGAAATTAGAGATGCTGTTGGTGCTGATAACTTCTTTTTGTTTGGCGCACAAGCGCACGAAATTGACGATATTAAATCACGTTATAATCCAGAGCATTTAATATCGCAAAATAGCGATTTAAAGAATGTGATGCAATTACTCGAGAGCGGACATTTTAATTTATTTGAACCATGCTTATTTGACGACATAACAAATGCAATTAAGAGCCCGCACGATCCATGGCTTGTTGCTCACGATTTTGAAAGTTATGTAGCAGCTCAAAAAGAAGTTGATAAAGCTTACGCAGATCAGACCTACTGGACACAAATGAGTATTTTAAATACAGCAGCCAGTGGTATGTTTTCAAGTGACAGAACCATAAGCCAATACAGTGAAGATATTTGGCATTTAGAACCCCTCAATATTAGTGAAACAGACTTAACGACAACTAAAAGCCATGCCACTAACAGCCTAGACTAAATGGAGAGAGTATTATGCCTAATTATGCAAATCGCTACATAAGTAGCCTAACCAGAGAAACTTACGCGTTAATACTGGCAGGCGGTCGCGGTTCTCGCCTGCATGAGTTAACCGATTGGCGAGCAAAGCCAGCAGTTTACTTTGGTGGTAAACATCGAATTATCGATTTTCCACTATCAAACTGCATTAACTCGGGTGTGAGACGTGTTGGTATTGCTACACAATATAAATCACATTCATTAATACGCCATGTAAACCGCGCATGGGGGCACTTTAAAAAAGAGCTAGGAGAGTCGGTTGAAATACTACCTGCATCTCAGCGCCAAGGTGATGATTGGTATTGTGGAACCGCAGATGCTGTTTTTCAAAACATAGATATTATTCGTCACGAGCTTCCTAAATATGTGATGATTTTGTCTGGAGATCATGTGTACCGTATGGACTATGGTGCTTTATTGGCTGAACATGTGCAAAAAGGCGCAGATATGACTGTGTGTTGTATTGAAGTTCCAGTAGAGGAAGCCGCAGACACGTTTGGTGTAATGACCGTTGATGAAGAAAATAGAGTGTGTCGTTTTGATGAAAAACCAGCAATGCCTAGCTCCGTACCCGGCAAGCCAGGTACATGTTTAGCATCAATGGGGAACTACATTTTCAATACAGAATTTTTATTTGAGCAACTTAAAAAAGATTCTGAAAATGAAGGCTCTGGACGCGATTTTGGTCACGATATTATTCCAGCGATTATAGAAGAGCACAATGTATTTGCTTTCCCATTTAGAGATCCAAACCAAGAAGGGCAACCTTATTGGCGCGATGTAGGTACGCTTGACTCGTTCTGGGAAGCTAATATGGAATTGGTAATGCCAGAACCACAACTTGATTTATACGATCCAACGTGGCCAATTTGGACTTATCAAGAGCAACTACCACCTGCTAAATTTATTTTTGATGATGAGGATAGACGTGGTATGGCTTTAGACTCAACAGTCTCGGGTGGGTGTATTATTTCGGGCTCTGCGGTTAGAAAATCCCTGTTGTTTTCTAACGTTCACGTTCGCTCATTTTGTACCATTGAGCAGTCGGTTATTTTACCCGGTGCGGTTATAAACCGAGGTTGTAAAATTAAACGCGCAATAATAGATAGAAGCTGTGAAATACCGGCAGGTCTTGAAATCGGTTTTGACAAAAAAACAGATGAAGAAAACGGCTTTAGGGTATCTAAAAAAGGTATCGTTCTTGTTACACGTGATATGCTCACTGAGCTTGCAAAAAAGTTAGAACGCCAAGCGCGAGAAAATAAAAAGCTAGCGTAACAACAAGTTAGATAAGCACGACAACATAGCTTGCTCATTTGTGAGCAAGCTCACACAGGTTTAAAGGAAATAATAAATTAATGCATGTATTAATGGTTGCAGCAGAAAATGACGCGTTACCAGGCGCAAAAGTAGGCGGTGTGGCAGATGTAGTACGCGATGCACCTAAGGCTCTCGCAAAGCAAGGTATAACGGTTGATGTTGTTATTCCTGACTACGGGTTTGAGCCGCTTGAGCGTATTTATGTAGGTGAAGTAACTGTTGCATTTAATGCTCAACCCCATGTATTAACCATTTTTAAAGTACAACAAGCCGAAAATAATGTAAGCCAAATTGTTATTAGCCACCCGTTATTTAGTGAATCAGGCAGTGTATATTGTAATGATGCACCGGGGAGGCCTTTTGCAACTGATGCGACTAAATTTGCTCTATTTAACGCAGCCGTCTGCGAAGCGTTATTAGAAGGTGTATTAAAGCGCCCTACAGCGCTGCATTTACATGATTGGCACAGTGCCTGCGTTGCAGTTTTACTTAAGTTTGAGCCACGTTATAGCTCACTTAATACCTTACCTATTGCCTTCACAGTGCATAATATTGCACTGCAAGGGATAAGGCCTTTCAAACATGATGATTCAAGCTTAGAGGCGTGGTTTCCATCACTTAGTTATAATGGCCAGCAATTATGCGACCCGCGTTACCCTCATTGTTTTAATCCTATGCGCAGTGCAATAAATCTATGCGATAAAATACATGTTGTATCGCCAACTTACAGCCAAGAGGTTCTTGAACCTAGCAATTACGAACATGGTTTTTTTGGTGGCGAAGGGCTTGAGCAAGATCTGCAAAATGCAGCAAGCCAAGGCAAGCTTGTTGGTATTTTAAATGGCTGCGAATATCCAATCAATGCACTTGAAGGAGCAACTCTCGCTGATTTTTATAGCCAAGCAGAGAGCACTTTATTTACTTGGATGGCAAATAGCGAGCAGTTACAAAGTGGCTATTATATTGCCCACCAACGACTACAGCAATTTAAAGCAACGGTTAATAACGGTCCATTAGTTACAAGCGTTGGCCGTCTTACTGAGCAAAAAGTGTTGTTATTGTGCCAGCAGGTTAATGGGGTTTTAGCTATTGATAAAGTGTGCCAATTAATTAGTGAACATAGCGGCAGACTTATTATTCTCGGCTCGGGTGACAAAGAGCTCGAAAGCATATTTACCAAAGCAATGGCGCGTAATTCCAATCTTTTATTTTTAAAGGGCTATGGTCAAGGTGTTGGCGATTTAATGTATCAATTTGGTGACTTATTTTTAATGCCAAGCTCGTTTGAACCGTGTGGTATTAGCCAAATGCTAGCAATGCGAGCGGGGCAACCGTGTTTAGTACACAGTGTTGGCGGATTAAAAGATACTGTTAAACACCACGAAAATGGTTTTAGCTTTAATGGAGACACGTTGGCAACGCAAACGCGTAATTTAATTAGCTGTTTAGCCGAAACTCTCTTAATTAAAAAGCAAAATCCTAAAAGATGGCATAAAATTAAGCACAGCGCAGAGCAAATGCGTTTTTCGTGGCCACAAGTGGCAACTGATTATATAACAACCTTATACCGGTAAAACGTTTGTGTACTTTAAAGTTTAGTGACAAATCTACCTGCTTAGGGTTTAATTACTTAGTATTATATAAAAGCTAAGAAGTAGGTAATGTGTCTGTATTTGTTGCAAGGCAAGCAATATTCAATCGAAGTAAAAAAGTAGTAGCCTATGAGCTACTTTTTCGTGATAGTCCAAAAAATTATTTTCCAGATATTGCAGAAGGTCAAGCAACAGCAAGGCTTATTATGGAAAATCAATTAAATTTAGGTACACGCCATATTACATCAGGCAAAAAAGCGCTTATTAATATAGGACCAGAATCACTAAAACTCGATTTATGTGCTTTCTTACCATGCCAAGACGTTGTGATTGAATTGCTCGAAACCATAGAACCAACCGACGATAACTATGAGCTATGCCGAGGTTTATTTCATAGTAACTACAAACTCGCACTCGATGATTTTGTATATAAACCACAATGGGATCGTTTTTTAAAGCTTGTGAAACTCATTAAATTTGATATTGCAATTACACCTCTTAGCGAAATACAGCCCATAGTTACTAAGTTACAAGCGCATAAACAAATAAAAATACTAGCCGAAAAAATAGAAACACAAGAAGACTATGAGCTTGCCTTTGATATGGGGTTTGATTATTTTCAAGGCTATTTTTTTGCAAAGCCTACCATGATCAAGCAAAACGACGTTGATTACAATTACGGTCTAGTTGTTGCCATATACGCAGAAATCATGAAGCAAAGCCCTGATATTAAAACCATCGCAAGCCTGTTTGAGCTAGATGCTGCACTCGCATATAAGTTACTAAGATTAATAAACAGCGGTGTGTTTCCTATACAAAGCCAAATATCGTCATTAAAGCAAGCGCTTGTGTATTTAGGGCACGAACGCCTGAAAAAGTTTGTGAGCCTTATTGTTACTGCTCATACAGCGGGTAAAAAACCTGCAGAGCTAATGCAAGTGTGTGTTGTACGCGCTCGCTTTTGTGAGCTGGTGGCAAAAAAGGTTAATAAGAGTCAGTCAGGCGAAGCATTTTTAACAGGATTATTCTCGTTACTGGATGCAATCCTTGATCAACCAATGAGCTTGCTTGTTGAAAAGCTACCTTTCCCTGATGAAATAAAAACGGCATTATTAGGGGACAAAAACACACTTTATTATATTTTAAACGTTGTTAAAGCATATGAAACAGGAAGCTGGTGGGCACTTGAACAAGCTGTACTTTTGTTGAATATTGACAGTGCTATACTACCTCCACTTTACCAGCAGTCAGTCGATTGGGCTGACAGTTATAAGAATAATATTTAACGGATAATAGCTTTAATGCGCAATTATAATATGGACTTTATTCGCGGCGTTGCCGTGCTTGGCCTCGTTTACATGAATGGTTACGCCTTCGGTATTTTTGAATACGGGTATAGCTCCTTAACTAATCCTCCTGTTAGCGACTCAATTATTCACACCCTTAGCAGCGTGTTTGTAGACGGGCGTTTTAGAACACTGTTTAGTTTGCTTTTTGGTGCTGGGCTTTACATTCAGTGGCAACGTTACAAGTCTGAAGTGCAGATAAAAAGCAGGCTCTATTGGTTAATCCTCTTTGGTTTAGCGCATGGTTTTTTACTTTGGGCCGGTGATATTTTATTTGTTTACGGTGTATCTGGCTGGTTTGTTATTAAATATTTAGAAAGTGATAGCAACGTACTTTTAAAAAGAGGGCTTGCATTTACCTTGTTGTCGGGTGTGGTTACCTTACTTGTTATATCTAGCGTACCCGATGAAATAATTTACCGCGATACAGCACAGTTTATTGAATTATATAACCCACACTATATTGATTACTTTATTAGTAACCTTGCTATGAACACGTTAATGCTTGTTATGGTGCCAATAATGACAATGTGGATGTGCGTGGGCCTTATGCTCATTGGCATTTATTTATATAAACAAGACGTTTTTAGTAAAGGCTTAACGACTCAGCAATTAATAGTTTGCGGTGCAATGACCCTTGTTTTTTGTGGAATCAGGCTTTATGCATCACAGGTTAATGGCAGCTTAGGATATGGGGTGCAAGAATTTGTAAATATTTTTGCGGCGCTAGGTATGGCTACGCTGTATATTCATTTAATTGTTAAATTTTGCAATAACAGCGCACATGTTGGCAAGCTTATTCAACAAGCGGGGCGCTTAGCATTTACTTTATATATTAGCCAAACACTCATACAACTGTTGTTATATAAAGTGCTATTTACACACTGGGTGCTCAATTTTGATCGTATTGACTACTGGTTAGTTGCAACGTCATTAGTTGCACTGCAGCTCATATTTACCTTTATATACAGCCGCTATTTTAACCAAGGCCCGCTTGAATTTGTATGGCGTAAATTAACGAAAGCAAAAATTAATGCTTAAACACCTATAAATTTTAAATTAGGGGCGAAAAAATAGTGTGGGTGGTTTACACTACTCGCCTTAAAAATTACTACGCTATAAGTGCCATGACCGAATTAAAACGTTTAAATAAATTTATTAGTGAAACAGGATTTTGTTCACGCCGCGAAGCCGATAAATATATTGAGCAAGGTCGTGTCAGCGTTAATGGCTACTCACCAGAAATGGGCGTAAAAGTAGCCGCTACCGATGTTGTATTGGTTGATGGCAAGCCACTTAAAGCCACACCAAAGCGCGTTTATATCGCTTACAATAAACCCGTTGGTATTACGTGTACTACCGAAAGTAAAATTCAAAGTAATATTATTCGCGCGGTAAATTATCCTACGCGTATATTTCCAATAGGGCGTTTAGATAGACCGTCTGAAGGGCTTATATTTTTAACTAACGAAGGCGACATCGTTAATAAAATTTTGCGTGCGGGTAATAACCACGAAAAAGAATATGTTGTTACGGTTGATAAACCGCTTAATCGTCAGTTTGTTACAAAAATGGCCAATGGCGTGCCTATTTTAGATACCGTGACTAAAAAGTGTAAAGTGACACAAACTGCCCCTAAAGAATTTAAAATAGTACTTACACAAGGTTTAAACCGCCAAATACGACGTATGTGTGAATATTTAGGTTACGAAGTGGTGACGTTAAAGCGCACTCGTATAATGAACGTAACACTAAAAGGTTTAAAGGTAGGGCAGTGGCGTCATTTGTCTGATACTGAAATGGCGCAAATAAACGACTCGATTTCTGACTCAGGTAAAACTCAAGAACATTCGCTTGATGCTAATAAACAATCAGAAAATAATACGCCTTCAGCTCCTAAAAAGCGTGATTTTCAGGGTGAAAATCCTCGCCGTTTTAATAAAGGCGAACAAAGTGGCGAGCGAAATTCAAGTCGCAACTCTGAACGCAGTAATGATAATGGCGAGCGCAAAAATGAGCGCAGTAAAGCACCTTATCAAAAGCGTTCTACCACGTATGTTGGTAAGCCAAAAAGTATTAAAGAGAATAAGTCGTCACAGTCAAAACCTAGCTCGGGGCGTACCCTTAGCTTAAAAAAATAATCTGCAGCTAAGTGGTATTCTACTACCACTGTATTTCTTGTACTATATTACCAAGTGGGCTTGTAACGCCCACTAAATTTATATTGTTATTTTGCAAAGTCACCAATTTATTCTTATCTAAATACCATCTAAAAGTGTATTTTCTGTAGTTCTGTAAACTAAGCACTGTTAGCGTTGCACAACTGTACTCATAATCAGTTGAGCAACTACCTACCTCAAGTAATTGATGCTCTTGCTGCCATATATTATTGCTGTGTTTATTGGCCCATAATTTCACAGAAATACAAACTGACGTCCATAACCATAAGTAAATTAAAATAGGCAAAAACAGTGGTATAAATGCGCTTCGGAACTTCCCATGCTCAGCAATATAATTTTTAACTGTATGTTTAAATTCAAAATTATTATTATATTTTTTATATAGGTGCCTTAATAAAACAATCGACAACACTATCGCCGTTATTGGAAATAACGTAAATGTTAAGGTGTTATATATACCGTTGGGAATAAATGCGGGATCGGCTTGTTCATCCCATGCAAGTAGAACCAGTGGAGGAGCCGTTGCTAAAAGTAATAGGGCGCTGTTGAAGAGTTGCTTAAAGGTCAAAGGGTATTCACTTATAAAATGCTAAAGCCAATATAAAATAAGAGTATACCTAAATAAACAGCAATCGCCGATAACGAGTTTTTAGAGCGCAGGCGCTTAACAAGGTCGCGTGTGCCATCAACCATACCGGAAATAACCAGTAGTATGCCCCCTGTAAATCGGTAGTTGTTTAAGTTCACGTTACCATTCTCGTCAGTTATAAAGCGTAAATAACCAAAAAGTATACAAACGCTGCCCACTATTAGTATCGCGGTTTTAAAATTTTCCAAGGTTTTTCCATAATATTGAGTTAGATACTAAAATGCCACTGAGTTTAGTCAGTGGCACTTAACTATATTACGAATTTAGTATTTATCCATATTTACTTTGCAAAACCACCTAGAGGCTTTAATAGAAGTGGTGACAGTGCAGCATGTTTATCGGTTAGTTCTTTAGGTAAATCACCCAAATGAACCATACGTGTTGGTGTTGCTGCAGCAATCCAACGCTCTGCATGATCATCCCAGTTTTGGATGTGTATGTGCGATGCTTCTAAATCTCTAAAGCGCTCATAAACCATAATATCGCCATCGTCAGACATGTAATATTGGTAATTTAGTGTACCAGGCTCTGTTTTTGCACGTTCTACTTGTGAATTCATTACTTCACGAAAGGCATCTAATTGGCCTGGGTTTAGCTTGGCTTCAACAATCCAGCCAAAATTATCAAATGTCGTATCACCGTTTTTGTTAATTTGACTCGTTTGTTCTTCTTCGCGAGAAAAGCCACCAAATGGTTTTAGCCAAAGAGGGCTTAAAGCCGCATGACGCTCACGAACATCGTCAGGTAATTCACCTAAATGCACCATGCGTTTAGGTGCAGCAGCTGCCATCCAATGTGCTGAATGATCGTCCCAATTTTCAATATGTTCGTGTGAAGAGTCTGCATCTGCAAAGCGTTCGTAAACTAAAACATCGCCAGCATCAGACATATAGTATTGATAATTTTTAGTGCCAACTTCATTAAGTGCGCGATTAACTTGTGAATTCATCACCGCTTTAAAGTTTTCAAGTTCACCAGCATTAAGTTTAGCTTCTACTATCCATCCAAAATTTTTAAACATGACTTTCTCTACTTAAATAAATTGCCTCTGTATAAGTGAGGCTAAAAAGTTAAAGGCAATTTCTATCGCCCTAGTTAGCATACCTATTGCTTAATTGGTAAGTGCTTATATAACGAAGCTAAGTGTACAGAGTATTTAAATATTGATAATAACCGCATTTATTTAATCAGTTTATAGTAAATGTATATAATAATAGTTAGCCTATTTTGCAGGCCATTTAAATTTTTAAGTTAAAATTGCTTTATAGACGTGTTCTTAAGCTATTTACAAGTACACTTAGTTATATGAAGGGTAAGCTGTTAAGATGCGCCGTCTTAATAATGCAGAAAGGTTATAGAAGTAACATGTCAAAATTTTTCTTTATGGGTAAGCCCGACATAATGGGTAAAAATAACAGTAATGGATTTGCACCAAAACGTACTGCCAAGCCAGGCACAGAGTTACACCCGTTAACGCTAATTGTAAACTCAGTTGCACGACAATCAGAAATAGAAGCAATACTAGAAGAGCATTCGCTGTTTGCTTCAATTGAAGTTAAAGCTGAAGTACCAGAAGATATTCGCGAACTAGACTTTGCGCTTAGCAAGTCAACACCACAAGTATTTGATAAAGTACCAGAGCGTAACGCACCTTGTGTATGTGGTAGCGGCAAAAAATATAAGAAGTGTTGCGGTTAGTTTCTTAACAACTAAATATGTAGCCTTTCTTTTTTCATCGGTATTAAACAAAAATGCCACTGACCTTGAGCCAGTGGCATTTTTTAATGTTAACCGATTATATGCTTAACTACTTACGCGGTTCGTAATCAATTCTAAATATAACCGTGTAAAGTACTGGCACTACAATTAGAGTCAAAATTGTAGCAAAGCCTAGACCAAACATAATCGTTACCGCCATTGACTGGAAGAACACGTCAAATAACAGCGGGATCATACCTAAAATAGTGGTTATTGCTGCCATTGCTACAGGGCGCACACGGCTAACACCAGACTCAAACACAGCTTGATAAGGCGATTTACCATCGCGAAGCTCAAGGTTAATTTGGTCGACCAACACAATGCCGTTTTTGATTAACATGCCGCTTAAGCTTAATAAGCCAAGCAATGCCATAAAGCTAAACGGCGCATTCATTATCAACATACCCGCACTTACACCAATAATGGCAAGTGGCACTGTAGCCCAAATAACTAAAGGTTGTTTAAGCGAGTTGAATAACAGTACGGTTACCGCAAACATAGCTAAATAGCCTAATGGCAATGAGCCAAAAATAGCCGATTGCGCATCAGATGACGATTCATATTCGCCGCCCCATTCTAATTTATAACCACGCGGTAGCTCTATTGCTTCTACAGGCCCTCGTATGCGGGCAAATAATTTAGCAGCGGTTTCGTCACCTAAAACGTTTTGATCGGCCATTACCGTTATTGTACGTTTACGGTCGCGGCGCATAATTAGGCTGTCTTCCCATTCAACCACAAATTCGTCAACCACTTGCGTTACTGGCACAAACACACCCAGTACTGGGCTATAAATTTGTAAATCGTGAACGCTTTCTACATTTAAACGTTCATTAGCAGGAGAGCGGGCAATAATAGGTAACAGTTGCGTACCATCTCTGTATACGCCTACTTGTTTACCAGAGAGGCTAGTAAGCAGCACATCATCAAGGTCAGATTTACTAATACCTAAACGGCGCGCTTTTTGTTCGTTAAACTGCGGGCGAATCATTTTAGTACGCGCACGCCAGTCATCACGAATATTATAAGCCCCTTCATCCTTTGCTATAACGTCTTCTGCTTTAGCTGCAAGTTTTCTAAGAACTACTGGGTCTGGGCCTGTAAAGCGTGCTTCAATTTTAGCATCGGTAGAGGGGCCAATTTCCATCGGCTTAATTTTAAGCTCGGCTGAAAGTGGCGTACTTTGTGAGTATTCACGCACCTTTTGCATTACTATAGCAACCGCCTCGCGGTTTTTTACTCTAATAATAAGCTGCCCATAAGAAGAGTACGATTTTTGAGGAGCATAAGTAAGCATAAAGCGCGGCGCACCTTGGCCTGTTGTACTTGTTATTTCCTCAACGAGCTCTTCATTTTGTAAGTAGTTTTCTAGCTTTTTAATGCCATCAAGGGTTGCACGTATATCTGAGCCTTGCTGCTGCCAGTAATCTACATAAAACATTGGCGTGTTAGACGCAGGGAAAAACGACTGCTTAACCGCACCAAAGCCAATTACTGCAGAGCAAAGTAATACAACCATAAGAACAAGAGTTGTTTTACGATAATGCATAGACACATCTAAAAGTGCTTTATAGCCTGTAAAAATAAAGCCTTTGTACGGGTCGTCGTCTTCCTCTTCGCCCTCAGCATTCTTACCTTTTTTAAACTCATCTTGTTTAAACATTAAGTTTGCAAAAAATGGCGTAAGGGTGATGGCGGTGATCCAGCTTAATAAAAGCGATATAAATAACACCCAAAATAAGCTGCCAGCAAATTCACCCGTGGCATCAGAGCTTAATCCAATGGGAGCAAATGCAGTAATACCAATAACTGTCGCGCCTAGTAGTGGCCATTTAGTTTGCTCAACAATATTAACTGCCGCTTTTAACTTAGTTTGGCCACGTTTTAAATTTATTAATATGCCTTCGGTTACTACTATGGCGTTATCTACCAGCATACCTAGGGCAATAATAAGTGCTCCCAGAGAAATACGTTGCAGGTCTATGGCAAACAACTTCATAAATATAAAAGTGCCTAAAACGGTCAGTAATAAAATACCGCCAATTAAAATACCGCTTTTTAAACCCATAAATATAAGCAGTACCACAATTACAATGGCAATAGCCTCTACAAGGCTTACAATAAAGCCATCTACCGATTTTTCTACTTCTTTAGGTTGGTTATATACCGATTCAACATGTATGCCGTGCGGACGCTGGTATTCAAGCTCTGCTAAGTGTTCGTCAATACGTTTACCTACATCAACTACGTTAACCCCGTTCATAAACGACACACCAATTAACAGTGCTTGCTCTGAGTTGTAACGAATAACATTAGTAGGTACTTCGGCGTATTCTCTAAATACTTTTGCTACATCGCCTAAATAAATAAGCTCACTTGCACCAGGTTTTGAAATAAGCAGAGTTTCAAGCTCACTTACATCTTTAAATTCCCCGGTTGGGTGAAAGCGAATAGACTCATCGCCAACACGTATTTTGCCCGCATTAGACACCGTATTTTGCGATTGCAGCAAGCCAAAAATATGGCTTGGGGCTATACCTAGTTGAGCCAATTTACGTGTAGATACTTCAACCATAACTTGTGGTTGTTGCTCACCAGCAATAGTTACTTTACTTACACCTTTAACCAAGACTAGCTCGCGCTTTAAAAAGTCTACGTAGTCTTTAAGCTCGTCATATGAGTAGCCGTCGCCAGTAACCGAATATAAAACGCCGTATACATCGCCAAAGTCATCTAAAATAGTGCTTGGGTAAACGCCGCTTGGCAGCGAAGGAGAAAGGTCATTAATTTTACGACGCATTTCATCCCAAATTTGGCGCAGCTGCTCTTTTCGATAAGTGCTTTTCATTTCCACCGAAATTTGAGATTTACCATTTGATGAAATAGAGGTCACATAATCAACATAAGGGAGTTGCTGAATCGCATTTTCAATAGGGAAGGTGACTTCCTCCTCGACTTGCTGCGGCGATGCACCCGGGTACATGGTAATAACCATGGCAGTTTTAAGAGTAAACTCAGGGTCTTCTAGTTGGCCTAGGTCAAAATACGACACACTACCGCCAATTAACAGCAGCAGCGCAAACATCCAACTAATTACTTTTTTCTCTATGGAGAGTTGCGCAAAGCTCATAATTATAAGCCTCGCTCTTTATTCCATGGACGTACTTTCATGCCTTCATCTAATGAATGTACACCGGCAGATACAACCATTTGGCCTTCTTTTATGCCGCTAAGTACTTCAATACCATCACGGTGAACTTGCCCTACTTTTAC
The DNA here is from genome assembly GCF_030407615.1 of Pseudoalteromonas sp. APC 3355. NCBI lineage: Bacteria > Pseudomonadati > Pseudomonadota > Gammaproteobacteria > Alteromonadales > Pseudoalteromonadaceae > Pseudoalteromonas > Pseudoalteromonas sp. APC 3355. The sequence continues at coordinate 80,700 of NZ_JASDDB010000003.1, forward strand.
AGCCTGCTTATTAACAACACCTGTTTCTGGGTTGTATAACCACACATACGCGTTATCAGACACGCTTTCTTTTGCTTCTGAAAAAACCGACTCAACAGGTAAAATTGTATACGCTACTTGCGAGCTAGTAACTTTAGATAAATCAATAAATACACGCCCAGTCATACCGGCAAGTAAATTAAAGTCATCAGGTACTGGCAGCGAAAAAACAACTTGGTAGGTCAGGGTGGTTGGATCAGCCTGTGTATCCCACTCTTTTAAATCAAGGGTGTATTCTTTTTTTGCAAAGCCATCAAACACAACGGTAGGGTGGTAATCGGTACCTTTTTTAATGCGCGCTATTATTTTTTCAGGAACTTGGATTTCTACATCCATTAAGTCGCGTGTTTCTAAGCGTAAAATGTTTTGCTTGGCTTGAATGTTTTCAAAGTTTTTAACAAATACTTTAGCCACAGTGCCTGCAAATGGTGCGCGTAATTCACTGTATTCTAGGTTTGTTTCGGCAATTTTAAAGGCAGACTCTGCCACCTGCATATTGGCCAATGCTTCATCGTATTCAGATTGGCTTGCGATTCTTTTTTCAAGTAATTGCTCAATACGACCAAGTTGCGACTTAGCAAGCTCAAAGCGGGCTTTTCTATCATCGTATTGTAATTGAAAGTCTTCTGGGTCGAGCTTTGCCAGTAGCTGACCTTTTTTAACTTCTTCACCTGCTAAAACCGGAAACTCAACAAGCTCACCATTTACTCTAAACGCCAAGTAAGAGCCTTGGTTTGCAACAACCTCAGCAGGAAAGCTGCGAATGTTAGTTTGAGAATCATGACCTATGTTGAATAATTTAACAGGGCGAATGGGCTCTTCTTTAACTTGTTGTTCTGGCTCAGAACAGGCTATTAAGCTTAATAAAGTCGTAGTTAAAAAACATAGACGAAAGAGTTTCATGTCTTCTCCGTTGCAATGATGGCAAAATAATTAAGTGCAGCATACGCTGCAAACATATAAAATAAAAATCATTAAATTTTAGAAACTCAATAAGTTTTACTTATAATGTTGCAGAGTGCTATATGAAGCTGAATCAATTAATAATTTTAGATGCCATAGTGCAAAGCGCAAGCTTAAGCGGGGCAGCACTAAAGCTACATAAAACGCAGCCAGCGCTTACACTTGCTATTAAAAATCTAGAAGAAAAAATAGGGTTTGAGTTGCTAGACAGAAGTAAGTACCGATTACAGCTTACTGAAAAAGGGCGAATTTTCCACCGCGAGGCGCAGCAACTTCTGCATGCCAACGACGAGCTAGCGCAGCTTGCTAAAGAATTGGCACTCGGTAATGAACCCCAATTTAGAATTTGTTACGAACAACTTTGCCATACGCAGAGTTACAACGAGATCATAAGTAATACTTTTAGATTGTTTACTAGCACCGAATTTAGCTTAACAAGCGGGAAGCGCTTTATTTCGTTAGAGCAAGTAAATAGTGGGCAAGCCGAATTAGGCATTGGCCCTTGGTTTGATTTATTTCATGCGACAGGCGATTTAGAAAGCGTACCTATAGGCAGGCTCGATATTGGCATTGTCAGCGCTAAAGGCGTATTCCCTCAAAAGCTAACCTATAGCGAACTACAAACGTATCCGTGTTTAGCTATGTTTGAAAGTGACTTGAGTATCGACAGCGACAGACTATCGTACTCAAAAGGCTCCGCCATGATGAAAATTGATGATGTATCGACCTTAAAATCGTTTTTACTCTCAGGTGCAGGTTGGGCAATGATGAGTCTAGAACACTGCGCTCCTGAAATAAAAGCAGGCTTACTTCAAGAAATACACATAACTGACCGAGAGCATAAATTTAGCGCACAAATTAGAGCCTTTAGACAACATGCAGTGCACCACGGCCCTGTAGCGCGTACTATTTGGGAGCAATTTAAAGTACTTAGTGAGGCGTATTTAAATGAACGCTGATATTGATAAAGAAACACTTATTTATACTGTTATCGCAGGTATACCAATAGGCAAAGTAGCAAGTTACGGTCAAATTGCAGCTCTTGCGGGTTATCCGCAAAACTCACGATTAGTGGGGCGCTTATTAAAAATGATGCCAAACGACTCAGTTATACCTTGGCACAGGGTAGTGAATAGCCAAGGTAAAATATCATTCCCTGAAGGTAGCAAAAAATACCAAGAACAGCGCGAAAAGCTATTATCAGAAGGCATATTGTTTAAAAATGACAAAGTAAATATGCGCGAGTGCCGGTGGGAGTGATATGACTATTATTGGCAGGTAAGTGCCAGCTGCTGACCTTCAAGGCGTGAATCAAAAACTTTGTTGGGTGGCGCCTTATGCTTAACCAACCTACATTTTGACGTAGGCCGGATAAGTGGCGAAGCCACGCCATCCGACACAGTAAAATATCTTGCCAATTATTATCAATATTTTATGTTGTCTGCTGGCTGGAGAGTGCCATGAACGGACAGTGGTGACGCTTAAATAATGTGCGCTGTTAAGCGACACATTAATTTTCTTTGCTAGGCTTGTTTTATAAGTTAGTTAAACTACTTACTTTAGCTGCTGAACATCGTTGTTCAGTCCAAAGCAAGTTGTATTTTTTCGTACTCAGGTGAGGATTTTAACTCTCCATCAATCTCTTCAATTATTGAATCAAAACTTCTTGTATTTGAAAGTAAGTTCTTCATATCAATAAGTATTTGGTATGCATCTACAAGTTCCGCATACTCGCCGGTCTCTCTGTAATTTTGAATTTCAACATCTAAATATGAACCAAAAGAGCACATCATTGAATCATAACAAAATATATGTTCTATCAAATTACTAAAAAAATTATCTAAAGGTTGTAAAGCCTCATTCCCATATAATTTAAAAGCCAATTGAATGTCTTCAGCATACTCTTTATTGAATATTATTTTATGATCTTCCAATACATAAGCATTAAACAGAAAACCTAAATAATTATATATAGTATCACCATAGTTTTGACTACTGTAAAATTCATAGGGATGCTCTTCAAACTCATAAGCACTAGATATTACAATTGAGCCGCTACAATACCCTAATATATATTGAGTCTTATTATGGTCAATCGATATTTCAGGTTGATCAATACTGACTTCAGCAATGAAATTTAAAACCTCTTCGGCTCTTTCCTCTGAAATCAGTTCGACTTTGATTCCATTTATAGTCATATCAAGAATCATGCGAATATTATATTCACTTGCTAATTGACAATTTCTTACATATGAAATAATCGACTCCAAAACTTTACTTTGAATATCTATGTCTAAACTGAAGATTATTGAAGTCGGTACTTCATAAAAGCACAAATATTTGAAAACGCAGGTCAAGCTAATATCGGAATTATTGAGGCCTACCAATTTTTTTAAAACTTGTTTTGGGGGTAATATCTTTGAGAATTGATCTATTATGATGATATCCCTATATGTCTCATCATAAAATTCAATTAGTCCTGCGCAAATTTCAAGGATACCATGATTTCTAAATGAATCAGGGAGTGCAGAAAAAGCACTACCGCTTAACTCTTTACAAAATAAAGTAGATGGAACTCCATTTTCACTTTCAGCCATTGAGTTTGCTAAGTGTAACAAAGCGTACTTGCAGTCTATGTGTTCAAGTTGGGAAATGATCTCACATTTCTCATCAAGAATTCTCGTTAATATTTTGTATTCACTTTCAAGTTCGTTTGCCTCTGCCCCGTTTTTAATAAGATAGTAAAACTTACCTATCGTATTGATAGAACTTACTTTTTGCCTTGGCTTCTCATTAGTTTCATAAACTTTTTGATAATGATTAATAACGTTCTCGTAGTCATACTCCTCTAGTGGAACTAATCTTAATTCACAAAACTTGTTTGTTTCACTATTTTTAAAAACATCACTAAAATCATTATTGCAGTCATACTTAACTGTGGAAACAAAAGAGTCTGTACAACTAATTACAAATCGTACTCCTAGGTTTCGTATTCTAGTTATATCATCTACTATATTATCTCGCTCATGGCGGTTAACTTCATTTAAACCGTCTATAAAGATTTTAATTCCCTCAGTTGAAAGTAGCTTATTGACGATTAATTCTGTTGCTGGGGCATTTGTGTTTAAGGCTATAATATTGCTTTTTAGATATTGAATTATTCCATTTTTAATTGACTTAGCTCTTAAAAAAATAGCAAAACCTTTCTCATTTATTTCTTCGTAAAAACTATTGCAAATATAGTTAGTTTTCCCTGATTGAGGGGGGCCAACTACTAATGTAATATGTGCATTTGTATCTGGTTTTTCGACTAGGGGAATATACAGTTCTTGACAATATTTCTTAGAGTCAGCTAGCTTTCCACTTAGACGACTTAGCTCAGGGGCTGAAAGCTGTCTACAGATGCACTTAAGAAAATAGTCATCTTTAGAAAGGTTAGATATTGCTTCAGATTTTAAATCTTCTAGCTCTTTAACTTGAAAATGAAATTCACCTGTTATAGTTTTTTTGACATCAAGCTCTGTTATGAGGTTACTGCTTAATGAACAATAGGCTCTCGTATCTTGTGCATTAGTTATTACAACTACAGGTGCCATATTACCTTTAATAAGGCGGGCATAGCTAAGAGCTTGATTGATAGCATGATTATCAATAATTACTTCAGGTGCTTTAACTTCAAATACAATTAAATTTTTACCTGTCTTTGCAGATTTTATAAGTAAGTCTATACGACCGCTCTTCTTTTCCCTTTGGAACTCTCCCCGACCAAGCTGAAATGTTATATTCTTTTCTAACATAATATCTTGATCAGCAAACCCTTTAGATCTTAACCAAGGGTAAACAAGTTTTGTACGTACATCTTCTTCAGTGATCAAATGTTCCATAGTACCTTTGCATTTTACTATAAATCGAATACTTTCTCAGACCAATGGAAAGCATAACATTTTAAAAAAGTGCGCTCATCGCTCATTTTTCTGCATAATATAGTTTTAGCAAATAACCTAAGGTATTACTATCACTAAGTTTTCTAAAACTTTAAAGAAAAGTTAAATAGAACAATATGCGCGTGTCGCTCATTTTTATGACTATAATTCGCTCAAACCAGACCATTCTAATTGGCTTTACCTGCCTAATAAACATAATTACTAATTGAAATATAATGGCAAACACACCCAGCAATAACAAATAAGTGCCAAATAGCGTGGCTAAATTGGGTGTTTTTAGCACTGTAAAAAAAAGTACCTAAACTATAAAAAATGCCGCCGGCAAGTAGCCAGTAAAGTGCTTTTACATCAACACTAGAATAAAGTGGATACACTATAGCCAGTGCAAACCAGCCCATGAGCAAGTAGGTGGCGAGTGATATTTTTTTATTACCGTTTTTTACAAATACTTTGTACGCAACGCCCGCTAGTGCCACCGCCCAAATAAATGTAAGTGTGGCCCATGACCAAGCACCGGTTAATGAGATTAATAAAAAGGGAGTGTAGGTGCCGGCAATTAATAAGTATATGGCGCAGTGATCGCACTTTTTATAAAAGGCTCTTAAGCGCGGTTGAATACTGGCGTGGTACAAAGTGGATGACAAAAACAGCACAAATAGGCTACTGCCATAAATTGCAGTACTAACATACGCCTTAGCGCTGGTGGCTTGGCTAAATAAATCCCACATAACAAATACGGCAAATACAATACCAAGTGCATGGCTAATTACGTTTAGTTGTTCTTCTTTTTTAGAATAGGGCGCTTCTAACGACATGACAGATCCTACCACTATTTGAATGAATTTTAGTGTACAAGTGTACGCTGAGTTTTTCAATGTTATAATTTTTATATGAATACAATAATTTATTATTTTTCATAAAGTTGAAACATCAATTTAACCAATGCGTAATTAATAAGACGTAAAAAAGTCGTAATAGTTCGTTAGATTACCGGTAATTCCTAAAAACAATTAACCGGACGAACAGTGAAAAACATGAAAAATAAATTAACAACACGGCCTTTTCTTAAACTTACTAAATTGTCTGTTGCGATGATTTGCGTTACATCAACAAATAGTTTTGCAGATCAAACCATAAATAAAGAACTTGATGAAATAGTGGTTGTTGCTCAAAAGCGTGCCCAATCAATACAAGATGTGCCTGTAACAATAAGTGCCTACGATGGCGACTTTTTAGAAAGCTTAGGTATAGGTGAACTAGACACTTTATCTGAAATAACACCAGGGCTTGTTATTCAAGAGCAAAGCCCTAACAACCCGGGCTTTGTAATTCGTGGTATTACGTCTGATAGTGGGTCGTCTCAATCATCCCCTCGTGTGTCTATTTATTATAACGGAGCAGATGTATCACGCTCTCGTGGCTCATACTTTGAGCTTTTTGATGTAGAAGGAATTGAAGTTGTTAAGGGACCACAAGCAACACTGTTTGGAACAGCAGCTTCTGTGGGGGCTATTAGTGTAGCAACACGCAAACCAGAAAAAGATTTTTCGGCTCAATTAAAAGCATCCGTTGGTAATTACTCAGCCAAAGGTGCTAGTGGCTTTGTAACGGGTGGCAATGATTTATTGCAAGGCCGTGTTGCTTTTACTTATCGTGAACGTGATGGGTTTATAAAAAATATTGCAGGAGATAGTAACTCCCAAAATCCGGCTGGGTTTAAGCAAGATGATATGCATGCTATTGAGCGTTTTTCTTATCGTCCGTCTTTACGTATTACACCTAATGACGATGTAACGATTGATTTGGTGTATACGTATGAAAAAAATGATGACTCGGGTACATCTTTTAAAAATGGGCTTTATGCACCCACCGGTGGTGATACAAGTCCATATAGCTTTGTTGAAATGCCAGGTAGTCCGTATGCAGAGTCTGTGTTTGGAAAAAAAGACTTAGGTGTGGAGCGCACAGTTAACGATTTAAATTTGACTGTAAATTGGGATGTAAGTAATGACTTAACAATTACTTCAATTACTGCAGGGCGTAATTTTGACTCATTAGAAGTGTTTGACGCTGATGGTACGCAAGCATGGTTTTTAGAATTTGCAGAAGCTGCTGAGGGCGATCAATTTAGCCAAGAATTACGCGCTGTTTATACGCAGAATAAGTTCACTAGTATTTTTGGTGTGAGTTACTTTGAAGAAGATGGTAGCCAGCGTGTTCCATTTAGTACAGAGGAGTCTATATTTTTAAATTGCTTAGGCGTATTGGGTTCAGGTGTTCCTTGTATTAATAATGATGGTAGCGTTAATATTTTAACGCCAGCATTAACAGGTGGTGCAATAAACGAGTTGCCATATTCACTAGAGTTTACAAACTATGGTGAAAACAAAGCGTATTCAGCGTTTGCTGATGTAACTTATGCTGCAACTGAGGCACTGGAGTTAACAGCGGGTCTTCGTTATATAAAAGAAGAAAAGCGCAGTGGTTATAGCTCTGCAGCACCCAATAGTGTTTTAACACAAGCGCCATTGTTTACGGTTGATACAAATGGTGAAACATTCTATGGCGATGCTGATTATGATGATTGGCTGCCACGTTTTAATGCGCTTTATATAATAAACCCTACTACAAATATGTATGCGACTGTTTCAAAAGGGCGTCGTTCGGAAGTACTTGAAGTAAGTTCGGCTAACGATGAACAAGGGAGTGTTGAAGCTTCTATATCAGAAGTCCCAGCGGAAATTATTTGGAACTACGAAACCGGTATTAAAGGCAAAGCGCTTGACGGGCGTTTAGATTACTCTGTCGCTGTATTTTATCAAGATTACTCTAACTTTCAGGTTACGTTACAGGATGATGAAGGCGTTGCGTTTTCTGCAGATGCGGGCTCTGCCACTAATGTTGGCGCAGAGGCTGAAGTAAGGGCGTTAATTAATAATGAGTTTGAGGTATTTGCCAATACGGCTTACCTTGATGCTGAAATAGATGATGATAGTAATAATGGTAACCTCGCAGGCAATAAATTTAGACTACAACCAGAGTGGACGTTTAGTACGGGGCTGTTTTATTCAACAGAATTGTCGAACTCACTTAATTTAACGAGCTCTTTAATATATAGCTACCGCTCTGAAGTGTATTTTGAGCCAGCAAATGCGCCAATATCAGGCTTAGATATTAGCCAACCTGGGCTTGGATTAGTCAGTGCGCGCTTAGGAATTGCAAGTGGTGATGATTGGGCTGTTAGTGTATTTGCTAGTAACTTATTAGATAAAGAGTATTTAGTTGATGCAGGTAATACTGGAGGGGGATTTGGCAACCCAACATTTGTTGCAGGGGCACCTCGCTTTGTTGGTATTGAGTTAACTCTCGGGTTTGGTGGACAATAATACATTTAACTACTTGATATTTTAATTGAGCCACTGCAAAGTGGCTTTTTTATGTGATCACGTTAAAGTGAATTTATATTAGGTAAAAATGAAACAAGATCTAAAAGCTGCTTTACTTACCGCCATTGTTTATCCTGGAGCGGGGCATTTTTCTTTAAAAAAACACCTTATAGGCGCTATTTTTGCGGGTGTATTCTCTGTTCTTTTAATTTTAACCTTTCAAGATATATTTGCGATTGCACAGTGTACTGCAAATGAAATTGTAAACGGAAAAATCCCCATGTCGGTTACGGCCATTTTAAAAGCCGCGCAACAACCATCTAACGCCTGCGCTCAGCTCGCTGAATATAAGTACGTACCTTTAATGATTATAATTTGGGTGCTGAGCATAGCCGATGCATATCGTTTGGGCAGAAAAGCGCTGCCCACTAAAAAATAAGCCAGTTAATCAGAACTCGGTTTGGTTGGCTTATTAATTTTCTTCTCGCATATTTATCCCTGATATTTAGCTATTATTGATGGCGGTAATAATTATTATTACCGCTTTTTCCATTTTTATACATATTTTTTGTAACCGAGATTTTTTGCCCGCACCATGTAAACATCGTGTAAATTCCTGTATATACCCAGTAAAATCCTCAAACCTCGTTAAATCGCTCACTTGTTGATATTTAGTTAATTAAAATCCTTCTCCTTGTACCTTTTTATTCATTTAATGTTAATAAATAAATGGTACTTTCTGCTCGCCAAATTAACTTTGTTTAACTATTAAGTATTGGTTTGGTGTCAATTTATTACGTCAAACGATGACGACTGATAATTTCAATTTAAGGAAATACGATGAATAACAGTTCAAATAATCACAAAAGAAAGGATTTAAAAGTGGCGAGCTTATCGTTAGCTTTATTATTAGGATGCTCAACTATGGCCAATGCCGCTGTTGAAAAGTTAACGGTGAGTGGGAATCAAATTCTTGCAGGTGGAGAAAACACAAGCTTTGCAGGACCTAGCCTATTTTGGAGTAACACCGGTTGGGGCGCTGAAAAGTTTTATACAGCACAAACAGTAGCAAAGGCAAAAACTGAATTTAATGCAACATTAATTCGTGCAGCTATTGGTCATGGTACGAGTACTGGTGGTAGTTTGAACTTTGATTGGGAGGGCAATATGAGCCGTCTTGATACTGTTGTAAACGCAGCTATTAGCGAAGATATGTACGTTATTATTGATTTTCATAGCCATGAAGCACATACCGATCAGGCGACTGCAGTTCGCTTTTTTGAAGACGTAGCTACCAAATATGGGCAGTACGACAATGTTATTTATGAAATTTATAACGAGCCGTTACAAATTTCATGGGCTAACGATATTAAGCCTTACGCAGAAACAGTTATTGATAAAATTAGAGCAATCGATCCTGATAACTTAATTGTGGTTGGTACGCCTACGTGGTCGCAAGATGTTGATGTGGCATCACAAAACCCGATAGATCGCGCCAATATTGCTTACACTCTGCATTTTTATGCTGGCACGCATGGTCAATCGTATCGAAATAAAGCACAAACAGCACTCGATAACGGCATTGCACTATTTGCTACAGAGTGGGGAACAGTTAATGCTGATGGCAATGGTGGTGTTAATATTAATGAAACTGATGCATGGATGGCATTTTTTAAAACAAACAATATTAGCCACGCTAACTGGGCTTTAAACGATAAAAACGAAGGTGCTTCGTTATTTACCCCAGGCGGTAGTTGGAATTCATTAACCGCTTCAGGCTCTAAAGTTAAAGAGATCATTCAAGGTTGGGGTGGTAGTACGGTTGCTTTAGACTCTGATGGTGATGGTATAAGTGACAGCCTTGATCAGTGCGATAATACTCCCGCAGGTACAACGGTTGATAGTATTGGTTGTGAGGTAACTGACAGCGATGCCGATGGTATTAGCGATAATATTGATCAATGCCCTAATACACCTGCAGGTGAAACTGTTAATAATGTAGGTTGCGTTGTTGAAGTAGTTGAACCACAAAGCGATGCGGATAACGATGGAGTGAGTGATGATATTGATCAGTGCCCAGATACACCCGCTGGTACAAGTGTTGATACAAACGGATGCAGTGTTGTAAGTTCAACAGATTGTAATGGTATTAATGCATACCCTAATTGGGTAAAAAAAGATTACTCAGGTGGTCCGTTTACTCACAATAACACCGACGATAAAATGCAATATCAAGGTAATGCATACAGCGCAAATTGGTATACAAACAGCATTCCCGGAAGTGATGCTTCGTGGACGCTTATCTATAGCTGTAGTTAAGCGCGTTAAATAAAATATGCGAAGAAGGTAAATAATACATTTACCTTCTTTTTAAAAGTATTAGCCTTTATAAACACTTTGGTGTTGATCAGTGATGTTGTAGCTAGGGGAGTTTATGTTATCTATATAGCGCCAATTGGTTGTGATTTGATCTTTAGTAATAGTCAGTAACATATATCCACGGTGTGATAAGTCACAATAGTTTAAGTCGTTTATTAACAATGAAAGCGAGTCAGCCATTTGCTTTGCTTGTGCTGTATTAAGCGCTAAATAATGCTCCATACCGGGGGATGTAACACCAGGCGTTGCAAATTCTACTCCTACGCTTTCGCCTTTTGCATTTTTTAATGTGCCATGCCACGCATTGTGCGTATCACCTGCAACCACGACTAACTTTTTATTTAATGCAGCAACGCTTTTGTATAATGCTTCGCGCTCGCTTGGGTAACCATCCCACGCATCTAAATTATAAGGCATTAAAGTATTTACACGTGCAAGTTGTGCGGGTGTTACCGCTTTATTAGCTAACACGGCTTTTTTAATGGTAACAAGCTCTTTTAACACCTGAGGTATTTTAGTGCGATCGGATTGCGAGAATATTTCAGTAGGTAGCCACATTTTAGTCATCAATACTTGCTGGCCCAATACTTGCCATTTTGCATTTGATTTAGTTATTGCACTGGTGAGCCAGTTTAGTTGTGTGTTACCTAGTAACTGCCTATTTGGATTATTTAAATCACTGGCAAAGCGCGCAACATCCATTTGTTTGGTCTCTAGATTTTTGTAGTCGCTGTAAGCAAGTTGTTTATCGCGTGCTATTACGCGAGTATCTAGCATGTGCAAGCTTATTAAATTACCAAAATCAAAGGTGCGGTATATTTGCGGGCTTTGTTCGCCCATTGGCGGCCTAATTGGCAGCCATTCGTAATAGGCTTGAATAGCTGCTGCACGGCGCTTAAAAAAGTCACCTTCATCAGGGGTATGATTTTCAGCACCACTTTTATAGGTATCGTTGGTAACTTCGTGATCATCCCATATTGCGATAAAAGGCGCTGCAGCGTGAAGAGCTTGAAGGCCTTGGTCTGTTCTGTAAATTGCATAACGTTTGCGGTAGTCGCTTAGGGTAATAATTTCACCGCTGTTATCGGCTGCTAATTGGCGGCCAATTTTTTCAGCATTTTCGGTAGCGTATCCTCCCATTGGGTATTCGTAAATGTAATCACCCAAATGCAGTACTACATCTAAATCTTTTTGTTTAGCGGCATCGGTGTAGGCATTAAAGTACCCAGCAGGGTAGTTTGAGCACGACACAACAGCCATTTTTATTTGTTCAACATTGTTTATTGGTAGTGTTTTAGCACGGCCAATTGGGCTTTGTGTATTTAAACCCACAAATCGATAAAAGTACTCTGTGTTTGGAGCAAGTTCTTGCACATCTATTTTTATTGTAAAGTCTCTGCTTTTATCTGTTTGTTCGCGCCCGCTGCGGATGATGTTTTTAAATTGAGAGTCACTTGCCAGTTCCCAAGCAACAGTAACTTCAAAATTTGATTGAGCAGTGGTTGCACGTGTCCAAATTATTAAAGCATTACTGAGCGGATCGCCACTGGCTACACCGTGTTTAAATTCAATAGCCGATAGAGGTTTGTTTATTAATGTTTGAGCACAACCTGTAATGGCACTCGATACTGCGACGGTAAATATACTTGCTGCTGAGGTTTTTAAAAAATTTCGACGTGATGAAAGGGTCATACTGCACTTTTTGAATTATTAATAGTGGTGTGCACTTTAGCGGGTAGATATGACGTTTTTATAAACGCTAAATGTATTTAGTGTGACGGTATTAATACATTTAAACCCTTTTATTTATTAACTAAAAAGTAGTCAAAAAATTAAATTAAATGGTTAAATTAACAAGGTATGAATTTTTTAAATTAAAGCGATGCATGTAAAACTGTTTAATTACAGTTGCTTATGATTTATTTTTATGTTGGCACAACCCTTGAGTATGTAACTACGTCTAAACAATACACAAACAAGGAATACCATTATGAAACATTCAATTAAAATCGCTATGGCAAGTTTATTAGTATTAGGTTCTGCGCAAGTACATGCAACAGAAGTGGACCTAGATGTAACTGATATATTAACTCAAAGTGTAGCAAGCTACGTAAAGCAAACCACAATCGAGCTTGAAAAATCACTAAAGGAAACGCTTTATTTTGATGCTAAAACTGTTTTAGAGGGTTTATTAGATGAGCCCGTTTTAACACATAGCACAACGCCTAAAAATACTGACACTAGTATTAAAAACGCAAAATAAATTATTTAAAGGATTAAAACGATGAGCAGTGAACTTGGATTATTTGCATTAATGTTAGCACCCGTAGTCAGTATGATAAGCGCTTATTACTCGGTTCAAGTGTTTAAAGCTATGGGAGGTTGGTTTAATCTTTAGCCAATTATATAGCTGGTAATTAATTCGATTCATACAAAGCTGATCGACTTAGCAAAAGCGCACGTAAATAAAGGCAGAGTGTTTGAAAGAAGTAGACTTTATGAAACGTGCGATTTTTCCATTACCCATTTTTATGTTACCTGAAGGCTATACGCGATTACGCATATTTGAGCCTCGCTATTTAAATATGGTTAAAACCGCATTAAAAAACAATACAGGGTTTGTGCTTTGTACATTTGAGCACGACACGCCATTTAATATAAGCGCGCAAGGTTGCCTTGTTGATATTATTGATTTTGACCAAGACGACAACGATGTATTATTAATCGATGTGTTTGCTTCTCAAAGCGTTCAAATAAATGATGTTTATCAAGACGAGGACGAACTGCGACATGGTTTGGTTTCTCCTTGTAATACCCCATATTGGTATAAGGATTCTAACAACTCAGTTGGCGAACATGACTTATTGCATGATGCGCTTTTAAACGTGTTTAAAAGTAATCCGGAACTTAATTTACTGTACAAAAAAACTCACTTTGACAAACTGCCTTGGATTGCAGCTCGTTGGCTTGAGCTCCTACCTATTTCTATTGAGAAAAAACAGCAACTTGCGTTTGAAACGAACTTTGATAACTTACTGAATTTCCTCCATACTGTGATTAATAACGAATTTGCCTAAATTTTATGATCCTAAATTAATTATTGCCCGTATTACTTAATACAAAAGCAATAACGGGATAAATTATTATGGTAAGTCAACAACAATCACCACGTTGTGAACCTAATACAGGTAAGTACACTGCCATGCCAGAAACGCCGAGTAAAGAACTCATGCAAGCGCTTATAGATGTTGCACAGTCACGCGATAAAAAAGCATTTTCCTATTTATTTGAATACTTTGCGCCAAAAATTAAACGCTTTGGAATTAAGCAATTTGGTGTTGAAGCTCAAGCAATGGAGCTTGTGCAAGAGACGTTAACATCTGTTTGGCGTAAAGCACATTTGTATCACAGTGATAAAGGTGCGGCTACTACGTGGGTTTATACCGTTATGCGTAACGCTTCATTCGATATGCTTCGTAAAATGAAAAGTAATAAAGAAGAAAACATAAGCGAAGATATTTGGCCGTTATTAAACGAATCACAAGATACACATCACGAATACAGTGATCATTTAGAAGATAAACAAATTAAACGTTATTTAGATAAATTACCTATTGCTCAACGCGAAGTGGTAAGGGGCGTTTATTTTCAAGACATGTCGCAAGAGCAACTTGCACATCAACTTAATATTCCAGTAGGCACGGTAAAATCACGATTACGTTTGGCCTTGCAAAAATTACGTAATGAAATGGGAGATCAGCATGATTAAACATCACCCGAGTGAAACTTTACTGACACAGTATTGCGATGCATCACTTGCTACATCATTGAGTTTAGCCGTTTCTATACATGTAGATATGTGCCCTGTGTGCCAAGCTAAAGTAGCTAAAATTGAGGCAAGCAATGCAAACGCATTATTTAGCGAAGAGCCAGCGCAATATGAGAAACCTCAAGCTGAGCAACCTGAGTTACTTGAAGAATTTGAATTGAATGTGCTTGATATGATCACGTCTGATGATTCTATCGACGAAGTTTATGAAGTAGAGCCTGTTTCTATTAAAGTTAATGAGCATAACTATCAGCTTCCACGTGCGCTAACGCGTATTTCTCACAGTAAATTTACCCAAGTGGGTAAGCTTGCGAGATCGCGTATTGCACTTGATGATGGCCCATTACGCTCTAGCTTGTTACATATTGATGCTGGTGGTGAAATACCAGAACACACGCACACCGGCTTTGAAGTTACTTTACTCCTAGATGGTGAGTTTAGTGATGAAGAAGGAAAATATGTACCAGGTGACTTTATATGGCAAGATGGTAGCCACCAACATACTCCTTTAACAAAAGATGGTTGTTTGTGCTTTACAGTTGTCAGTAGTGCGCTACATTTTAATAAGGGCTTCAGCAAGTTACTAAATCCAATAGGTAATTTGATTTACTAAGAGAATTTATGCACACAGATATAATAAAAATAGGTATAAGCGCCTGCTTAGCAGGCGAAAAAGTTAGATTTGACACCGGTCATAAAAAGTCAAACTTCTGTATGGATGAGTTAGGTAAACACGTTGAATATACACGGTTTTGTCCGGAGGTAGCGGTAGGTTTACCAATACCTCGACCAACTATTCGCCAGGTTAAAGTGGGAGATACTATTAAAGTATGCCGCCCAGATGGTACTGGAGATGTAGGTCAACAACTTACCGAGTATGGTAAAAAAGTTGCAACAGAACAAGCTAAAGAGTTGAGCGGGTTTGTATTTTGCGCAAAAAGTCCAAGCTGCGGCATGGAGCGCATTAAAATATACAACGAAGCAGGCACGGGTAATACCTCTGAAGGCATTGGTTTTTTTGCTGAGCAAATAATGAAGCACAACCCATTATTGCCATGTGAAGAAAACGGTCGCTTAAATGACATGCATTTACGTGAAAACTTTGTAATGAGAATTTACGTATTTAAAAATTGGCAAAAGTTAGTACAAGAACCACTAACGGTTCATAAGCTTACTCAATTTCATTCTCAGTATAAGTACTTGTTGATGGCTCACAATTACCAAGCTTATCGAGATTTGGGTAATCTGCTTGGAACGTTCGTAGGTGACGACATAAATGCAGTTGCGGATGAATATATTTTAGGTTTGATGACAGGTCTGAAAAAGCCTGCTTCTCGCAGAAATAATTGCAACACCCTAATGCATTTACAAGGCTACTTTAAAAATGATTTATCGAAGGTTGAAAAACAAGAACTTCGTGATGCGATAGATGAATACCGCGAAGGATTGGTGCCATTGTATGTACCACTTACCTTGTTAAAACACCATTTGAAAGTTCATCCGAATGAGTACCTTGAAAAACAAGTGTTTTTTAACCCATACCCTCACGATTTAAAACTACGATTTGGTATTTAATGGATACATTATTTTGGTTTAGGCGCGATTTGCGCCTTTTTTCTAATGAAGCGTTAATTCAAGCGCTAAATAATGGCGCTAAACACGCCATTTTTTTTGTGTCTGAAAAGCAGTGGCAACAACACCAAGCTGCGCCTATTCAGATTGACTTACTCAAGCGCCGAGTTACTTATCTTCAATCACAACTTGCTGATTACGGTATTACTTTACATATTATTGAAGCGCCTAGCTTTTGTGATTGTACGCGCGAGCTTATTAACTTTTGTAAAGCAAACGATGTAAAACACGTAATTGCTAATACAGAATATGAGCTTAATGAAGTAAACCGCGATAAAGCAATCTTGCATGAATGCGATGAGCTTTCTATTACTTTTACTTTGTACGAAGGTGATTTAATTGCACCTGTTGGAACGGTCAAAAATCAAAGTAATGAAATGTATAAAGTGTTTACTCCTTTTAAACGTGCATGGTTAAAGCAGTATCAAGATACACACTTTAGTTTGCCACAATGGCCTTTAACTTCTGACCCTATTGAGTTTGACGAGAGTGATTTACTAAAAAGTGATGGGTGCTCAGATAAGTGGCCGGTTGACGACGAAACACTCTCTACCGTAGTTGATAATTTTATATGCGACAAACTTACAAGTTACGACGACCAGCGTGATATTCCCAGTGTAAAAGGCACATCGGGTTTAAGCCCGTATTTAGCCCTAGGTATTGTAAGCACAAAGCAATTGCTTATTAATATTCAGCAGCGTTATCCTGATATTTTAACTACATCAAAAAGTAAAACGTTTACGTGGATTAACGAGCTTGTTTGGCGCGAATTTTACAGGCATTTAATTGCTGAATTTCCGAACCTTTCGCGCGGCGATAACTTTAACGAAAAGTATAATGCTGTAGTGTGGCGTAAAAGCGAAAGCGATTTTAAAGCATGGTGCGAAGGGCGTACAGGTTACCCATTAGTGGATGCAGCAATGCTACAACTTAAGCAAACCGGTTGGATGCATAATCGTTTACGAATGGTTGTTGCAAGCTTTTTAACTAAGCATTTATTAATAGACTGGCGTGAAGGTGAACGCTTTTTTATGCAGCACTTAATTGATGGCGATTTAGCCTCAAATAATGGTGGTTGGCAGTGGGCTGCAAGTACGGGCTGTGATGCTCAGCCTTATTTTAGAGTTTTTAATCCTATCAGACAAAGCGAGCGCTTTGATCCAACGGGCAAGTTTATCCGTAAGTATTTGCCAGAGCTTGAAAACGTGCCAGATAAACACATTCATTTTCCACACACTTATTTAGCCGCAACAGGCAAAGATAAGGAATGTTACTGGCCAGCAATAGTTGATCATAAAGCGGCACGAGAACGTGCACTTGCTGCATTTAAGGTGTGATATGGATAACCAGTTACCAGTAGATAAATTTGTTGAAATATACCAACAGCTTGATAGTACTAATCTTGATTTATTGAGTGATATTTACTGTGACAACATACAGTTTATAGACCCGATGCATGAAATTAACGGCATTGTAGAATTGCGCAGGTACTTTGCTAACTTATACAGCAATGTTAAGCATTGCCAGTTTGATATTAGTGATTCGTTTAATAGCGGTAACAATGCTTTTATTTATTGGACTATGCATTATGCACATCCAAAGCTCTCATCAGGTAAAACTATCTCGGTAGACGGTCATAGCAAGCTTATTTTTAAAGATGGCAAAATTATTAAGCACAGAGACTACTTTAATGTGGGCGAGTTGTTATACAAACACATTCCTTTACTTGGTAGCGTTATAAAGCTAATTGATAAAAGGGCAGGTTAATTATGATCACACTTATAACGGGTGCTACATCAGGTATTGGCGAGCAGCTAGCAATTAAATATGCACAGCTAGGAGACACTGTTATAGCTTGCGGCCGTAATAGTGATAAGCTCGCCGAGCTTGCTAAATACGACAATATCCAAGCATGTAAATTTGATGCAACTAACCTGCAAGATATAAAAGAGTCTACTATTGGCTTTCCTCATTTTGACCGTGTTATTTTAAACGCTGGTAATTGTGAATATATAGATGATGCGCGCAACTTTGATAGCGCGTTGTTTGAGCGTGTAATAAACGTTAACTTACTTTCTATGGGGTATTGCCTTGAGGCATTACTTCCTAAAATAAATCCAGGCGGCCAACTTGTTTTGGTCAGCTCAAGTGTTACTTACCTTGCGCTACCTCGTTCAGAAGCTTATGGCGCATCAAAAGCGGGTGTAAGTTACTTGGCAAAAAGCTTAGCGGTTGATTTAAATGATGTTGATGTGACTTTAGTTCACCCTGGGTTTGTAAAAACGCCACTTACTAATAAAAATGATTTCCCGATGCCTATGGCCGTTACTGCTGAAAAAGCAGCTGACTACATGATTAAGGGTATTCAAAAACGCCGCAAAGACGTTCATTTCCCTTATCGTTTTACACTTATATTAAAAGCTTTACGCATTTTACCACTGCCGATTTGGCTTAAAATCGCAAAAGGATTAGCCCGTTGAAAAAAATAGCAATAATAGGAACTGGTGTATCTGGTTTAACATGTGGCCATTTGCTTCACAAACATTACGATGTAACCGTATTTGAAAAAAATGATTACATAGGTGGACACACAGCAACGGTTGATGTTGATGTGTGTGGCATCAAATACGCAATAGACACTGGCTTTATTGTATTTAATGACCGAACTTACCCATATTTTGAAAAGTTACTTTCGCGCATTGGTATTGATAAACAAACAACCCAGATGAGCTTTAGTGTGCATAACGAAGCCACTGGTTTTGAATACAATGGACATACGTTTACAAGCTTATTTGCACAGCGTCGTAATATTTTTAGACCTAAGTTTTGGCGATTATTGTACGACATTGTTAGGTTTAACAAACTGTGCAAAGCAATGCATGAAAAAGGTGATTACCAGTCTGATCAGTCATTAGGGCAATTGCTTAACGATAACCAGTTTAATGACTTTTTTAAATACCATTATATTCTTCCTATGGGCGCGGCTATTTGGTCTACCAGTATTAAAGAAATGGAAAACGTAGGCGTTGAGTTTTTTGTTAAGTTTTTCTTTAATCATGGGCTTTTAGATGTAACCAATAGACCACAGTGGTATGTAGTACCAGGAGGCTCTCGTCAGTACATTAAGCCGCTGATCAGAGGTTTTGCAGACAAAATTAACCTCAATACAAATATTAAATCAGTTACGCGGCAAAATGATGAAGTAACAATAGAGTTTGCCAATGGCGAGCAAAGTAAATTTGATAAAGTAATATTTGCTTGTCATTCAGATCAGGCGCTTGCACTACTGGGTGATGCTACTGAGCAAGAAAAGTCAGTATTGGGTGCAATAGCTTACACTGAGAACTCAGTGGTGCTGCACACCGATACAAACCTTTTACCAGATAGAAAAGCGGCATGGGCAAGCTGGAACTACTTACTTAACAACAACACGGATAAAGCCGCTGTTGTTACTTACCAAATGAATATTTTGCAAGGTATACAATCAGATACACAGTTTTGTGTAACGCTTAACCATCTTGAAGGAATAAGCCAAAGTAAAATTTTGCGCGAGTTTACTTATCACCACCCTGTATTTAACCAAGAGTCTATTGCAGCTCAAAAACTTAAACACAGTATTGATGGGCACAACAATAGTTATTTTTGCGGTGCTTATTGGTACAATGGTTTTCATGAAGATGGCGTACACAGTGGTGTAGATGTAGCCAAGCAACTTGGGGTCGAATTTGACTAGTGCAGTGTATTTAGGCGATGTTAAACATCGCCGTTTTGCTGTTAAAGAACATCGCTTTAGTTACCCTTTATATATGATGTGGGTAGATTTAAATAATCCTCAACAACTAAATGGTGTGCATAAACACATAGGTACGTCAGGCTTTAAGGCGTTAAAGTTTAATGAAGCTGATTATCTTACAGGCACCTCACAGCTTGCTAAACGTCCTCTTATTGAGCGTGCACACGAACAACTTGCCAATTTAGGTCTTACTGAAACCTTTTCTCATATTTACATGCTTGGGCAACTTCGTTGTTTTGGTGTGTATTTTAGTCCTGTTAATTTTTACTTTTTTGGTCATAACGACACCCGTTTTAAATACATGATTGCTGAAGTAAGTAATACACCATGGAACGAACGTCATTATTATTTAGTACCTTTAGAAAAAAAAGTGAACTTTAAAAAGGTTTTTTCCGTATCACCTTTTATGAATCTAGATATGAACTATCATTGGCATGTTAAGCAATCGCTTGATAAAACATTGATACACATTGAAAATAAGCGAAATGAAGAGCTATTATTTGATGCTACACTTCGCTTAAAACGTAAAGAGCTTACTAAAGAAGAAGTTAATAAGTTATTTAAACGTTTTCCGGCCATGACATGGTCTATTTTCAAAGGTATTTATTATCAAGCGTTAAAGTTGTTTATAAAACGAGTTCCTTTTTTAGGTCACTCAGGCAAGCCATAAAGCAAATAGATAGTCAGGACAATTAATAGGTATTTCAATGGATAAAGTGTCGAGCTTAAATTGCGAACAAAGCACAAACTGGTTAACTAATATATATAAAAAATTAGTGACTAAAGCCTTTTCGTCAATTGAAACAGGCCAAGTTGTTTTAGTAGATGCAAACGAGCGTACAGTTTTTGGTGACCCATCTTCAGTGCTAAAAGCAACGATTATAGTAAACGATAAAGCTATGTATAAGGCATTTGCATTATCTGGGAGCGTTGGCGCTGGTGAAGCGTATATTTTGGGGCATTGGTCTTGTGACAACTTAACCTCTTTCATTGAGATATTTGCTATAAATGAGAAGCAACTTGATGAGTTTGAGAAGAAATTCGCATTTTTTAGTAATATTGCACACCGGTTTAATCACATAAAAAATAAAAACTCTGAATCGGGCTCTAAGAAAAACATCGTTGCTCATTACGACTTAGGCAATGATTTGTACGAATCATTTTTGAGTAAAGAAATGCTTTATTCAAGTGCTGTATATCCTACAAAAGAAGCCACACTTGAAGAGGCTCAACAATACAAGCTTAAACGCATTTGTGAGCAAGTTGAGCTTCAAAAAAATGATTCAGTAATTGAAATTGGTACAGGGTGGGGGGCTTTTGCTATATATGCAGCCACACATTACGATTGCCATGTAACAACAACAACCATATCTGATGAGCAACATGATTATGTCGCTAATAAAATTTCAGAGCTTGGTCTTGAAAGTAAAATTACATTACTTAAGCTTGATTACAGACAATTGAAAGGAAAATACGACAAGCTTGTTTCTATCGAAATGATAGAAGCGGTGGGCCATGAGTACTTACCTAGCTTTTTTACCCAATGTGGTGAATTGTTAAAAGACGACGGTGCAATGCTCATACAAGCTATAACTATTGGCGATCAGCGTTATAAGCACTACTTAAAAAACTCTGACTTTATCCAGCAGTATATTTTTCCAGGCGGGTGTTTGCCATCACTTAATGAGATGAGTGAGCAGATTAAAAATAATACCGACATGGTAATTCATACTGTTAATGATATTGGTGCTCACTACGCAAGAACATTAGCAGACTGGCGAAGCCGTTTTATAAAAAGCTGGCCTGATTTGGACCGCTCAAAATTTGATGAACGTTTTTATCGTTTATGGTTGTTTTATTTTGCTTACTGCGAAGGCGCGTTTAGAGCTAGAGCAACAAGTACGGTGCATTTAATGGCGCGTAAACCACGTTTTGTTAGCGATAACGATGATATTGCGCTCGGTTACTAATTTTGTTTTATTTCAAGCAGTGTGGTTTTTATCATTGCTGCTTGAAGCTGATTCGCTACTTTTTAGCGGATTGATTATTGTTTTAATGTTTTGGTTGTCAAAACAAAAAAAACAAGACACCTTACTTCTAATTAAAGCCCTACCTTTAGCACTATTGTTAGATTTCATAGCAGTAAAGTCAGGCTTGTTAGAATTTAAAGTTTATCCCTTCCCTCTATGGCTCGTCTTTTTATGGGCTGCGTTATTACTTTCTTTAAATACTTCTATGGTTTTTTTGAGTAAATTAAAGCTTTGGCAGGCCTTTTTAGTATGCATGGCTTTTGCTCCAGCAAGTTATTGGGCTGGGGCGCGCTTTGAAGTAATAAGCTTAGGCTTACCTTTATGGCAGTTTTGGCTCGTTTACGGTGCGCTTTGGTCTACAGTGTTTACTGTTATTCTTTTTATAAACCAAAAAATCAAGTTATTCATCAATCGCTGATCGCCCACAATTCCCATTTCGTAACATTACCCATTGACTCGAGGGAGCTTATTTTGAAATTTTTACTAAAGGCAGTTACTTTTTATTTGCTTACAACTTTAATTGTTTTAGCTGACACACAATTTAATAAAGTAGGCGAAGCACGAATGGAGTATTTATTTTGGGATGTATATGACGCGGTTTTATTTACCCCTTCAGGTAATTACAGCGCAGGAACGCATCCTATTAAATTTAAACTTACCTATTTACGTGACTTTGAAGCTAAAGAAATCGTAAAAGCAACAAATGAGCAGTGGGAGCATATTGGAAAAAAAGAGCTAGCAGACAAATACGACAGTAAATTATTGTCTATTTGGCCTGATATTAGACAAGGTGATTCGCTAACGTTAGTCACAAATGAGCAGGGTATGAGTACTTTTTATCATAATGATGAAAAAATTGGCGAAATAAATGAACCTCAATTTTCGAGTGATTTTTTAGCCATTTGGCTGGATGAAAAAACGTCTGAGCCGAAACTACGAAAGCAACTATTAGGGAATTAATATGAATGTATTTAACGCGTTTAAAACAGCTCTTGTAAGCTTATCTGCTTTGTTGCTGATAAGCTGTTCGGCACCAAATGTAGAGCATTATAAAAATACATCGCCAAACTTTGACTTTAAAACATTTTTTAGTGGAAATTTGAAAGCCTACGGTGTTGTACAAGACTTTAAGGGTGAATTGACCCGCAAGCTTGTCGTAGATATGAATGCGAGCTGGGAAGGTAACCAGGGCGTTATTGAAGAAGACTTTGTTTATGACGATGGCGAAACTCAAAAGCGTATTTGGAAAATAACGTTAAATGAAGACAATAGTTTAACGGGTGTGGCAGATGATGTTATAGGTACAGCAAAAGGTAGAAGTGATGGCAGCGTATTTCATTGGAATTACGATGTAGAGCTTCCATACGATGGCAGTACTTTAAAAGTGAATTTTGATGATTGGATGTACCTGGTTACACAATCGCGCTTGATAAACCGCACATCTATTGTTAAGTTTGGAGTCGAGGTCGGGGAAGTGACCTTAGTGATCGAAAAAATATAGCTTATTTACCCAGTTGCTTAACTTGCGCCAAAATTGTACTCAAATTAAGTCTTTGTTAACCCAACACGCTGTATTTTACAGAGAATTATTTAAATTTTACTCATTTTTTAAGAATTTAAGCAAAAAATGCAATTTGCTGTTGCTAACTCTTTAAAAATGCATAAAGATAGGTTTTGCGAAGGCAAAATAATAACGAATAGGAATCTAACAATGAATAAAGCTCAATTAGTTGAAAAAATTGCTACTGATGCAGAAATCTCTAAAGCCGCTGCTACTCGTGCTCTTGACGCGTTTACAGGTGCTGTAACTTCTTCTTTAAAAGAAGGTGATTCAGTAGCATTAGTTGGTTTTGGTACTTTCTCAGTAAAAGAACGTGCAGCTCGCACTGGCCGTAACCCACAAACGGGTGCTGAGATCCAAATCGCAGCGGCAACTATCCCAAGCTTTAAAGCAGGTAAAGGTCTTAAAGACCAAGTAAACCCTTAATAGGTTTAACGAATTAAATTAAAAAAAGAGCTATTTAGCTCTTTTTTTTTATGTTTAATAAAGACATCAGTTGATGCCTTTATATTATAAATTTACGCTTTTAAGGCTTTATCGCCTCGACCAATGCCAACAGCGCCAGAACGTACAACTTCAATAATATCGGTTTCATGACGAAGTGTGTCTAAAAACGACTCTATTTTGTCTGTACTGCTCACTAATTGTAGACTGTAGCTTTGTCGGCCCATATCTAAAATAGCACCTTGGAACACATCAACTACTCGCGTAACCGCTGCACGAGTCGTCTCGTCTTGAGCAAATACCTTAACAAGCAATAGCTCACGTTCAATGTGACTCATTTCTGTTAAATCGATAATTTTAAGCACGTCGACTAGTTTGTTAACCTGCTTTGTAATTTGCTCTACAACTCTGTCATCACCCATAGTGGTAATGGTAATACGCGACAATGATTGATCGTCTGTTGTGCCCACAGTTAGGCTGTCGATGTTATATGCACGTTGTGAAAAAAGCCCAACAATACGTGATAGGGCACCTGGTTCGTTTTCTAATAAAATAGATAAAATACGACGCATTATGCTTTTACTCCTTTACGTAACCACATCTCATCAATGCCGCCTAACTTAATTTGCATTGGGTATACATGTTCTTTTTCATCAACGTTTATATCTAAAAAGACTAATCGGTCGCTAATTGACATTGCTTTATCGATAGCAGGTTGTAACTCATCTAGTGTGTTTACTTGTATGCCTACATGGCCGTAGCTTTCAACTAACTTAACAAAATCAGGTAGTGAATCCATGTAAGATGATGAATGACGTCCACCGTAAACCATGTCTTGCCATTGGCGTACCATACCTAAAGAGCGGTTATTTAGTGATACAACTTTTACCGCTAGGTTGTACTGTAAACAGGTTGATAGTTCTTGAATGTTCATTTGAATAGAGCCATCACCCGTAATGCACACAGACTCTTTATCAGGAAAGGCTAGCTTTACGCCCATTGCAGCAGGTAAACCAAAGCCCATGGTGCCTAGGCCGCCTGAGTTGATCCATTGACGAGGATGCTTAAATGGATAATATTGCGCTGCAAACATTTGATGCTGACCAACGTCTGAACTTACGTAAGCATCGCCATTAGTGGCTTTATAAACCGCTTCTATCACCGCTTGTGGCTTAATTTTGTCGCCATCAGTGTTGTAGCTTAAGCACTTTTGTTCGCGCCAGCTGATAATTTGTCGCCACCAATCTTCTTGCGCGCTGCGGTCTATTTTTATTGGGCTTTTATCAATACCCGCTTGTAGTTGTTCAAGTACGGTTGCTAAACAACCTACAACTGGTATGTGTGCTTTAATTGTTTTAGAAATTGAAGTTGGGTCAACATCCACATGAACAATTGTGGCATTAGGGCAAAACTTTTGAACATTATTAGTTACACGATCATCAAATCGGGCACCAAGCGCTAAAATCACATCGGCGTTAGCCATTGCTTTGTTTGCCTCAAGCGTGCCGTGCATGCCTAACATACCTACAAAGTTTGGATGCACACCTGAAATACCACCCAATCCCATTAGTGTATTTGTAATGGGGGCATTTAATGATTCAACTAAATGCGTTAATTGCTCTGATGTATTTGAAATAACAATACCACCACCAGAGTAGATAACCAGTTTTTTGGCCTCTAAAATAGCTGTTACGGCTTTGCGAATTTGTTTTGAGTGCCCTTTAGTATTAGGGCTGTACGTTCTCAGTTCGGTGGTTTTAGGAAATTCGTATTCAAACTTAATAGCAGGGTTAAGCATATCTTTTGGAAGCTCAACAACGACAGGACCTGGGCGACCAGTGCTAGCAATATAAAAAGCTTTAGCTAAGATTGTAGGGATGTCTTTAGCACTTCTACAGTTAAAACTGTGTTTAACTACAGGGCGAGAACAGCCCACAATATCGGTTTCTTGGAATGCGTCGTCGCCAATCAAATTTGTAGGCACTTGGCCTGATAACACAACCATAGGAATTGAATCCATGTAGGCCGTTGCAATACCTGTAATACAGTTTGTAGCGCCAGGGCCTGAGGTTGCAAGTACAACACCAACGTCTCCAGTAGCGCGGGCATAGCCGTCAGCCATATGTGTTGCAGCTTGTTCGTGACGTACTAATATATGTTCAATGTCATCTTGCTGAAAAAGTGCATCATATAAGTCTAAAACCGAACCACCGGGATAGCCAAATATGTATTTTACCTTTAACTCTTTTAATGCCTGAACTACTAGTTCAGAACCATTATATTCTTGTTTGCTCATCCTCATTCCTCTGTGCGCTTTTTTATGCATAAAAAAACCCCCGCGTAGTGCGAGGGTTTTTAAAAAGCAGTATCACCTTTTAATACATCCCCGCTGGGCTTATAACTAAGACCAGTACGAGTACGACTAAAAGATTAATGTGTGTGTTCATAGTTTTTACTCTACTTAGCAAAACACTGCTTTTAAATTAAAGATTTTGTATAAGTTTATTTTTAAGGGTTTTAAGCCTTCATGTCAACCTTGAAAGCTGTTTTTTGCATTTTAAATTCGTTTTGTGGCTTTTTTTAATTTAAACCTGCAGAAAAACTATGTTTAATTGAGTTTACTGGCAGAAATTATGCATTTTAGGTTGTGAGTTCGATTTTAGGTATAAAAGAGTGTGAGAGACCATTAGCTTTAATTGCATATGTTAACTATATGTTTTTATCGCATGTTTAAATTTCTATTATTAGGTATGATTGCTACATAATTATGTTTGAGGAAAACACAGTGAAAAAAGTGACGTTAATTGCGCTTTTAACTACGCTATTAAGCCCTATGGTGGCGGCTAATAACTTAAGTCCGCATGATGTTGGTATAACTAACGAAGAGCGTATTTTATATTGGCTTAAAAAAAGAGACCAAATATCTTCAAGTGAGTTAGATAGTTCATTTAAGTCATATATGAGTAACAAAGACGTTGCCAATCACTCAATTAAAAATGGCTTTAGGCAATTTAAATCCTCTTCCAACGTTTTTTCAAACACAAATAAACAGCAGGTTGCTTTTTCAACGTCGCTAGTGCCAGATCAAAGCGTTAATGATGTAAAAGTGTTGGCTATCTTAATTGATTTTCCTGATCTAAAACATGACGACAATCAGCTTGTAGAGCAAGACACCGACATGTTTTACGCTGATTATTCAACTGAGCACTATCAGCAAATGCTTTTTAATACTCAAGGTTATACAGGCCCTGATGGACAAAGCTTAAAAACGGCTGCTGATTATTATAAAGTGGCTTCGGGGAACAGCTTAAACTTTAACGGACAGGTATATGGCTGGGTAACCGCTGATAGCAATGCAAAAATATATGGTGAGCGCCAAGGCAGTATACGGGATATAAATGCGCCCGCTTTAATTAAAGAGGCAGTGGAGAAGGCGGTTGCAAAGTTTAATATTAATTTAGCCGATTACGATTTAACTGATTTAGATGATATTGATGGCGACGGTATCCTTAATGAACCTAATGGCATTATTGACCATGTAATGATTTTTCATTCAAGTATTGGCGAAGAAGCGGGTGGCGGTTACCTAAGTACCGATGCTATTTGGTCGCACCGCTACTATGTATTTGATGAAAATAGCGGGCCGAGCGAGATTGCAGGCAGCAATATTAAGCTATTTGGTTATACCATTAACCCTATTGATGCCGGGATTGGTGTGGTTGTGCATGAGTTTGGGCATGATTTAGGATTATTAGATGAATACGACTTACAATCTAACACGGTAGGTGAGCCTGTCGCGTCTTGGTCAGTTATGTCGACAGGAAGTTGGGCTGGTTCGCCAAGAGGCTCAGAGCCAGTTATGTTTAGCCCTTATGCGCTTGAATATTTACAAAAGCGGTACCAGGGTAACTGGGTTAACCAGCTTACGCTTGATATGGATGAGATAGAGGCTAATTCACAGCAAACATTAATTAATACTGCGAGTACTTCACAACAGCAAAATCAAATAAAAATAACACTACCACCAAGGCTCGAAAAATTTAGGGCTCCAGTAGAAGGTGATTTTCAATACTATTCAAATACGGGCGACAATATTAGCAACAGCTTAGCTAATACAATAGCGCTACCAAGCACAACTGAGACACTTACTTTAAGCTTTATTGCTTATTACAGTATTGAGCGTGATTACGATTTAGTTCAAGTAAAAGTAAATGGCGAGCCAATCGCGAGTAATTATACGCAAGCGCTTAATCCATACTACGGTGATATTGGTCCGTATATCTCAGGTGATTCATTTCTTAATAGTGATGCTAAGCAACCTAACGGCTATTTGACCCATAAGTTTGATTTATCAGCTTATGCTGGGCAAACAATTGATTTAAAAATTGAATACATAACAGATGCGAACACACATTATTATGGTTTTGTTGTTGATGATATGCGCATTGAGCAAAGTGATACTTTAATTTGGCAAAATAATGCACAAGATCAAGTTAACACTGAGTTTAATGGCTTTGAAAAAGTAGGTAGTTACACATATGCATCGCCATCACATTACTATTTACAATTGCGTTCATACACAGGCGTTGACAGTAGTTTGCAAGCAGAGCAGTACTCACCGGGGTTATTATTGTGGTACAGCAATGAATCTCGAGCAGATAATAATACTACTGAGCATCCAGGCAGTGGTTTTGCATTAGTGGTAGATGCTGATCAGCGCTCGATAAATAAAGGCAGTACGCAAACTCCGGCTGCTTCAGCAATTCAAATACGTGATGCTGCTTTTAGCCTATATCAACAAAGGGCAGGGTTAGGTGATGATGATTTATCAGCTATCACCGGGTTTACTGATAAAACCGATTATAGCTTTGCAGCGCAAAAACCATCGGGTGTTGTGCTTCCACAGGTTGGTTTTGGGTTTAGTATTATAAGCCAGTCAGCAGACAGTGAAGATATAGAAGTAGAGCTTACTTACGATGTTACTAAGGGAGTTAATTTTACTAAAAACGGTTTAACCGTTAATTTTAATGTAGAAGGTTTTGCACTTACTCCTGCGGACAAATTTACGTGGAGTTTTGACGACGGGAGCTCCAGCACAGAGTTAACGCGTACTCATGAATACCAAGACTATGGCACTTATAACGTTGAGTTTATGGCAGATAATGGCACTTCACAGCAAGTAGCTGTAGCACAAGTTACATTAGTTGAACCATTAACTGTAAATGAAATTGAATATGAGATAAACCAAGGAACTTTAACAGCTGAGGCATCGCTTACAGGTGGAGTAGCTCCGTATACTTATAATTGGCAGCTAGGGGATGGAAGTACTTTAGCGACTCAATCGCTTACTTATAATTATTTGTACTCTGGTGATTACCAAGTAACGCTTACAGTGACAGATAACGAAGGCACTGAGCAATCAAAAGCGATTGATGTAACTGCTAATGTTCCGCTTAACATAAACGCAAACGCTACAGTTAGTGATTTAAGCGCACAATTTAATGCCCAAGTAACCGGCGGCTTTAATAGTTACACTTATAGTTGGGATTTTGGTGATGGCAGTGCGTTATCAAATTTACAAAACCCAAGGCATACTTATCAAGCTGACGGGACTTATAACGTAACGTTGAATGTTACTGATACTCAAACCAATGATACTTTTACTCAAGAGTTATCTGCTACTGTACAAAAGCAACAAAGTAGTTCGGGTTCAAGTGGCGGATCACTGGCGGGTTTATTAGGATTACTACTTTTGGGCTTAATTAGGTTTAATACTAACCTGCATAAATACATTAGGTAGTAAACGCAGTTAGCAAACACAAAAAAGCCCGCTAAATTAGCGGGCTATTTAAATTAATAACAAATATTAATTATAAACGGTCAATTACTGATTGAGTGAAATCAGTTGTACCGTGGCTGCCACCTAAATCGCGAGTTGTACGGTCGCCTGATTTAATTACATCAGCAACAGCACTACGAATACGCTCTGCAGTATCGCCCATATTTAAATGCTCAAGCATTTGAATAGACGCTAAAATTACAGATGTTGGGTTAGCAAGGTTTTTGCCAGCAATATCTGGTGCACTACCGTGTACAGCTTCAAAAATTGCTGCGTCTTCACCAATGTTAGCACCAGGTGCCATACCTAAACCGCCAACTAAACCAGCACAAAGGTCAGATAAAATATCACCAAATAAGTTAGTCGTAACAATTACGTCAAACTCTTCAGGTGTCATTACCAGCTTCATACATGTTGCATCAACAATCATTTCATTTGATTCAATTTGTGGGTAACGCTCAGCTACTTCACGTGCTACTTTTAAAAACAAACCAGATGTTGATTTTAAAATGTTAGCTTTATGAACTGCAGTTACTTTTTTACGACCTTCGCGTACCGCTAGCTCGTATGCAAAAGTTACGATTTTTTCTGCGCCTTCACGCGTAATGATCGATTTTGCTTGTGCTTCATTACCGTCTTCACTTACTACTTGGCCAGCACCTGAGTACATGCCTTGCGTGTTTTCACGAATAGTAATGATATCAATATCGTCGTAACGCGCTTTAGTACCAACAAATGATTTAACTGGACGTACGTTAGCGTATAAACCAAATTGCTTACGAAGTGTTACGTTAATAGATGTAAAACCTTCACCTACAGGCGTAGTTAATGGGCCTTTAAGAGTGATTTTATTTTTAGCAATTGTATCAACTGTTTCTTGCGGTAATAACTCACCTGTTTTTTCAAGTGCAGCTAGGCCAGCATCAACAAATTCATAATCAAAGTCGCAACCTGCGGCTTTTAATATTTCAAGTGCTGAGTCGATAATGCTCGGACCGATGCCGTCGCCTTTGATCACTGTGATGGTTTGTTTGGCCATTGACTTTTCCTTTAAAGAGTTTGATTTGCACATAAATTATTACTCTGAGAGTAACCGCTTGTTAGAACATTTATGTGAACGTGCTTGAAAATTTAAGGGCGCATTTATACCAACTTATCACCCATTTTGCTAGTTTATACAAAAAATACTGGGTATACACGAAAGTTATAATGGGTATAAAGACATAAAATAGCTTCTAATAAACTAAATACTATTAAACAACTCGAGAGATTCTAATTGTTGATAAAAATCAGCTTTGTTATGCCACTTGAGTATTTTTAGCTGTTCATTTAACGTTTGCTGCTGCCACGGAGTTAGCGAAAGTTCTGGTTTAAACACATTTTGAGCAACAATCTTCAGTGTAATCCAAAGTTTATGGGCCTCAGTTAAGTGCTTTTTAGGTGTTTGCTCTGCCTCTAAGAGTGCTGCAGTCCATGGGTTATCACTCAATAAATGAGTAAGCTGTTGTGTTAGTTGTTCAGTGTTAATTGAATTTACCCCAAAATAGGAGCAGATAGGGGCACTCAATGTTTTATTTGGTGTGTCGTCAATCAGCGTTTTACGAGAAAGCTGTGTACTGCATTGCGTTAATAAAAAATGGGCGTAAGCGTATAAAGGTAAAGTGATGTGCTCAAACTGGTCGTGATCATTTTTACTAACCAATAAAGCCATTATTTTTACTAATCCATTTAATCTGTTAGTCACGTAGGCTTGCAATGGATGTGGGGTAACATTAACTAATTGTTCAAAAACAACCCGTTGAATTATTGCAGGTGCATTATAATAACCGACCATCGATAAACTATGTTTTAAGTCTTTTGCGGGCTGATGTTCTTTATTATATGGTTTTACAGCCTCGCATAAATTAGCAATTACGAGAGGGTGAGGGACCATCAGCAGGCTTAATCCTTTATAGCTGTATTCGTGCTGTAACTTAATATTACTTATTAGCTCAAGTAAAGATTGTGCCTTATCAACCTCAAGCTCACTTTGTGGTTTTACATGTTCACTGTTAAATACTTTGAAGCTAATGGTTTTATCAGTGCAATGCCATTGTTTTGGATTATCGTTAAGCGTTGCTTTTACTCTGTACCAGGTTAATTTATTTGGATTTGCTGTACTAATCAAAACATGCCGTTGTTGTGCATCAGTTGCTAAATAAATCATGGTTTGCTCAGCGTATAAAACGCGGCTTCCCGGTAATAATGGCCCTAAATGCGCTATTAGTGATTTAATTAATTGCAGTGCGAACAAGTTAGGTGTGCGAATGTACAAATCGGTAAGTGCTTTATATAAGCTAATATGTTTATTAGCCGTGTTGCTCGTAATGTTCATGCTAATAATATTTGCTAGAGCAATCAGCGTTATGCCTCCATCGTAAAGCATTATTTTAGGAGCACTTACCAATGCTTGTTTATACTTATTTAATTTAGCTAGTAACTGCGTAACAGGTTTGGCTGAATCACCACTAGCTAACATTACTTTTGCTGCTAACTGATGACGCATTTTCCAAATTTTTTTATCAGAATTTTGAAAAGGTGTTTGCTCGCAAAGCTTGTTTAATTGCGCTCCAACACATAAATGCTCAATGAGAGTAGCGGCTATGTATAGCTCACTTAAGGCACTATTATAATTTTGAGATTTACACAGGGCAGCAGTTATGACGCTCTGACTAACAACTAAATTTGTTGCATAAGAATAACTTGGGTTATAAAGCGTCAATCGGGATTGTAATGCGAATGGCTGTTTGCTGTAGAGCACTCTATATTGCTCAGCTAGCTTACTTGCCATTGGATATAGAGCTGTCCATTTTTGTTTATTGTTATAATAGCTTAAAAACAGCTGCGTATTATTAAGCAGCTGCTCTAAGGTAGTTGAAACAGCTTCATCCATTAAACCTTCACCTAATTTTGTTCTTGGTATTTATTGTATGCACTCGGGCCCCATAAAAACAGCTGCCCATTTTTAAATAATAGGCCAGTACATTCATCCATAGTGGTAATACCGTCAGATGTTTTATGTTGTGTACGATAAAAAACTATCTGAAATACTTGTTCACCATCTCGTTTGGCATAAGTAAGATCGGGGCTGCCTAAGTAATCAAGAACACTATTTAGTGTTGTTGGCTGCTCAAGTGATAGTTTTTCGATGTAACGTTTATTGAAAGCCTCTCGGTCTTGCCAAATCATAGCTTGAGGATCGTCTTTATAAAAGGTAATCACCAATGCAGCTATCAGTGCATATAGCCCTAAACCTAAAATTAAATATCGGATAAATTTTTTCAATATGGCTTACTCTGACTCCGGTAACTAATATCAGTATACGTTTTGTAATGTTTAGAGGCTATTAACTTGCGACTAATTAAGTCTTAACTGCTTTAAACTAAAACCTAAATTTATATCGGTGCGTAAACTAACCAAGTGCTTTGAAATTACGTACATATCCATATTAGCGGCTAACTTTGCTTTAATACTCGGGCTTAGAGACTCATCTTCGGCTGCTTGTTCAATTGAATTATAGTTATTAACTATTTGCTGCGCAGACTTAGTACCTATTCCTTTAACTCCCGGAATATCATTTGTTTTATCGCCCGCTAATGCCCAAAAATCAACGAGTTTATTTTGCTCAACACCAAAACGCTCTTTTATACTTGTCTCATCTAAATATAGCTTTTTAAAGTAATCGTAAACTGTAATATAAGGGCCAATATAAGGTAAAAAGCCTTTATCAGTAGAAACAACAGTGCTCGTTATTTGATTATTTGATGCTTTAAAGGCAAGCGTTGCAATAATATCATCAGCTTCATCGTTAATAGGCTCAAATACTACAATACCGGTTTCTTCAATTGCGGCTTTAAAATGCAATAGAGCATCTTTTAATACTTGGGGCATTGGCGCGCGTGAGTGTTTGTAGTCTTTATAAAAATGATAACGCCAGCTTTTGTCACCATCGAACACAGCAATGGCATGGGTTGCATTACTCGTATCTAAAAGCTTTTTACAGGCGTGGGCTACACGTGCACAGCACGTTTGTATCATTTGCTCGTCGCTATGATGTTTTTGATTCGCGTCAACGGCGTAAATGCGCCTAATTAAATTAAGCGCATCAATAAGAAGTAAATGGGGTTTCAAACTATAAAACTCATGCTTTTATTTTGTAACATGGAATATATTTACTACCAGGGAGCTTCATGCGACCTTGAAGAACAAATGCCTGTAATAATTTATCCATATTTGTCATAAGGGCAGGTTCGCCACTTAAAATGTATGGACCGTTTTGTTTAATGGCTCTAACGCCTTCGTCTTTTACATTACCAGCAACAATACCAGAGAAAGCTCTACGCAAATTAGCCGCGAGTAGCTGTTTAGGCTGATCAAGGTGTAAATCTAGACTTGCCATATTTTCATGTGTTGGTGCAAAAGGTTGTTGAAAGTCGTTATCTATTTTTAATGTCCAGTTAAAGTAGTAGGCATCACCTTCACTTTTACGGTAATCACGAACATTAGCCATCGATGACTTTAGTTTTTGACCGACTAATTCAGGATTATCAATAATAACTTCAAACTTATCCAAGGCTTCCTTACCAAGGGTCATTTCAACGAACTCGCATAGCTCTTTAAAGTACGCCTCGCTTTGTTTGGGGCCAGTTAAAATAACAGGTAAACATTGTTTAGTATTATCTGGGTGCAACAATATGCCTAATAAATATAACAACTCTTCAGCAGTACCTGCGCCACCAGGAAAAATGATAATTGCGTGAGCTGTTCTAATAAAAGCTTCAAGGCGTTTTTCAATATCAGGTAAAATAACGAGTTCGTTTACAATAGGATTTGGTGGCTCGGCAGCAATAATGCTTGGCTCTGTTAAACCTAAGTAGCGATTATCGGTGTTACGTTGCTTTGCGTGGCCAATAGTTGCGCCTTTCATTGGGCCTTTCATGGCACCAGGACCACAACCGGTACAAATATTTAATCCACGTAAACCAAGTTCGTAACCTACTTGTTTTGTGTACTTATATTCAACCTCGTTTATTGAATGTCCGCCCCAGCAAACAACCATGTTAGGCTCGCTTTTAACACGCAGCGCACCTGCATTTCTGAGCATATCGAACACCATATGGGTTATGGCTTTTTGCTCTTTTAAATCTTTTTCGTATTTTTGACAAATAAATAAAATATCACGAATAACAGAAAATATATGTTCGTGAATACCGGTAATTATTTCGCCATCAACAAATGCGGTTTCGGGTGGGTTTTCAAGCTCAATTTTAATACCTCGTTCGCGGCTTACTAAACGAATATCAAAATCTTTGTATTTGTCGTATATAT
Source organism: Pseudoalteromonas sp. APC 3355 (assembly GCF_030407615.1). Classification (NCBI taxonomy): domain Bacteria; kingdom Pseudomonadati; phylum Pseudomonadota; class Gammaproteobacteria; order Alteromonadales; family Pseudoalteromonadaceae; genus Pseudoalteromonas; species Pseudoalteromonas sp. APC 3355. Next base: position 115,906 of record NZ_JASDDB010000003.1, read on the forward strand.
CGTTACTGTCGTCGGTATGGCTACCTACATTGAGGACTGCAAGTACGCAGTTTCTAAATAATTTATAACGCTCACTAGCAGACGATTGCTCTAATAAATCAACTTCTAATTGCGACAGTAAATCTAAAACCCCAGTTGGGTTTAACTGTATTAACATAGACGTGCTCCTACTACTAAATCGTAAAACTACTTGTCATAAAAGTTATAATAGCTATGACATTATTTACTGGTACAAAGTCTATCTCGCCCTGAATTTTTGGCTTCGTAAAGTGCATCATCAGCTCTATCAAATGCCTTTAATAGGGTATCGCCTTTTTTAAATTGAGTTGCACCTACCGAAATAGTGATCTCAATTTGTTTTTCTCTAAATTTAAAAGGTATATTTTTAATTACCTTTCTTACTTTATCCAGGGGTAAAGTTGCGTTTTCTAGCGACACACCTGGCATTAATAGCACAAATTCTTCACCGCCATAACGCGCTATAAAATCAGACTTTCTTACTGATTTTTGCAACGCTTTTGATATAACTTGTAAGGTAATATCACCTGCGGTGTGGCCAAATCTATCATTGATAGATTTAAAGTGGTCAACATCAATAACTGCAAGCGTAACATCTGATGGCTGCACATTAAACAAATGCATTTCGTGATTGTAACGTTCGTCAAATGCAGCCCGGTTAGGCAGTTTTGTAAGTCCATCTAGTAAGCTTTTAAAGCGCTGTTCGTTTAAGCGTTTTTTATACGTTGTTAACTTATCTTCTAAAGTAACAATTCGAGTATTTATTTCATTAAAACTAGCGCTAAGCATTTCTCTGTCTTTTCGTTCTAACTTTTCTTTTGCTATAAAATCTTCGCTTATTGATTTTAATTCGTTATCTACGAGTTCTTTTAAAGATGAGATTGATGTAGCTTTTTGCGTTTGCTCATTAAGATTTTTTATTTTTAGTTCAATGCTTTTATTAAGTGAGTCAAACTCAACTTCCATAGACTCAGAGTGCTTGCTAGTTGAGACGATAGAGTTATGAAGATCTTCGAGGGTTTGATTTAATGAAACTAAAAAGCTTTGCGCGGATTTACGCTCTTTACTTATATTTTTTACCACTACATCAATAATACTAATTGCAACATCGAGTAATGAATCGATTGAGTCACTTTCTGTAATATTATTTTTTATATTATTAATTTGTAGCGTAGCTTCTTCTTCAAGTATAAGTTCATTAGCGAGCTCAAGCAGTTTTTTTGCACGCGCCTGTTTTACAGGGCGCTGCTGATCAACTTGAGGGTCTTGTTTGGTAAGCAACGCTTCATGATAAAAGCTAATAAGTTGATCAAGTAGCGGAATGTAACCATGAGTTGAATGAACGTTATTAATCTCGTGATCGAGTAAATTTCTTAGAGTTCTACGAGTATCGTCAGGTAAACCTTTGGTTTTTTGTAATTGTTTACCGGCACTTTGCACACTGTTGAATAAATTACGTTGCTGAGCTTGTTGAATCGATTCTTGGTTTTTAAGTAGGACTAAAGTTTCACTAATAAGGGGAGCAAGGTTTTCAAAACTCATGCCTTTATTAAGCGCACTTCTAAATTTGGCGAGGCGATTATCTAACTCGATATCTAGTCCTTTACAGCTCAACGATAGTTTAGCTGTAAAGTCACATAGAACATCTACTTGATGTTTACGAGCACTCTCAACAGCCATACGCGCATCAATTGCTTGTTTTAGCTTTTTATCTGTTGCGTTAGATCTTTGTGACACCTAAGCATACCGCCATCAAATTAATTTCATTATCTTCAGTTTACAACAAATTTTTATTATGTGTAGTTATCTAGTAAAAAACTTAGAAATTTTAATAAGCTACTACTTATAAACTCGTATATAGGGTCATTTATCGTATTTAATTCACTTTTAAATAGGGGCTTGTTAGTCTTGTAAGCAATTAAGTTTCCACTAAGAGTCTCTATGAAAAAGTTATTAGCCCTTTCAATTTTAGCTGCATGTTCTGCACCTGTATTTGCCGATGTAAATTATTCTTTAGAAATCTCGCAACCACAGCATCATTTAGGTGATGTAAGTGTTGAGTTTCCAAAAACAGCGCAAGCACACCTTGATATAAAACTTCCTGCGTGGCGCACGGGTCGCTACGAAATGTTAAATCTTGCAAATGGCATTCGCTACTTCAAAGCCAAAGATGAAGATGGCAAAGAACTAAAATGGGAAAAAATAGATCACAGTACATGGCGTGTACATCTTAATGAACCTACAGAAGTAAATGTTGACTACCAGGTGTATGCAAATGAGCTTGGTAAACGTGCTCGCCACATTGACGACAGCCATGCATTTATAGATGCGTCAGGCTTTTTTATGTTTAGTGAATCATTTCGCCAAGAGCCTGTAACCGTTAATTTAGACGTGCCTAAAAAGTGGCGTTCTGTATCGGGTATGAATAATTTAAAAGGCAAAAATTCATTTAAAGCAGCCGATTACGACGTACTTGTTGATTCACCAATCGAAACGGGTATTAACCAACTACACACATTTGAAGTAGATGGCCGTGAATACGAGTTAGTTATATGGGGCGATGGTAACTACGATGTAGAGCTAATGCTTACCGATCTTAAAAAATTAGTTGCCACGGGTAATGTAATTTGGGATGGCTATCCCTATGAGCGTTATGTATTTATGGTGCATGCAACATCAGGAGCTGGTGGTGCAACAGAGCATTTAAACTCAACAATTATTCAACGACCACGTGACCGATTTGGTAGCCGCGAAGATTACTTAGGTTTTATTAGCACCGCTGCGCATGAGTTTGTTCATACATGGAATGTTAAAGCATATCGCCCTCAAGGTTTAGTGCCATACGATTACACTAATATGAACTATTCAAAACTGCTGTGGATTGCAGAAGGTTCAACAAGTTACTTTGAAGATCATTTATTAGTGCGCTCAGGCATTCAAACAACAGATGAATTTTTTAAAGTGATGAGTAAAACAATTAATCGTCATTTGCAAACACCGGGCCGTGAAGTGCAAAGCGCAAGCGAAACAAGCTTTGATAAATGGATTAATCAAGGTGGTGATCATGCACGTAACTACAGCACCAATATTTATTCTGAGGGCTCGTTACTCTCTTTAGCTTTAGATATCGACCTACTTGAAAAAAGCCAAGGTAAAATAAGCTATCGCGACGTGCACAAAGCACTTTATAACAATCATAAAATGCCCGCTGGTTTTACAGATACAGATGTACTTAATATCTTAAAAGATTTAACAGGACGTGATTATTCAAGCTGGTGGCAAGAAAATGTAGAGTCGCCTGCAAGTATTAACTTTGACGATTTACTTACTAAAGTAGGTTTAAAGTTTGAGCGTCCTGAAAAAGCAAAAGCACTTGCAAGTATTGATGCTACCGCCAAAAATACAGGTGAATTACTGACGTTAAGTTATGTACGCCGTGGTGGCAGTGCGTGGAAAGCGGGTTTAACTACCGATGATAAAATTGTCGCTATAAACAAACATCACGTAGGTAAAGATTTAAAAACCAGCCTAGAAACGTTTAAGGCAGGCGACAAAGTAACCGTTGACTATCTTCGTCGCGATGCTCTTGAAAGCTTAACATTAGTATTATCAGAAGATTTCGATAAGCCTAAAAAAGTAGTTGCTGATAAAGAGGCAACGCCACAGCAAAAAGCGCTTTTCAAAGCATGGATTGGCGTGGAACATCCAAATGATGTGACAAAAAAATAAATTCAGTTTTTATAGCGTTTAAATACAGTTAACAATTATTAAAAAAGAGCTTCGGCTCTTTTTTTGTTTTGTATAATGGCGTATATAATGTACATGGAAATTTAATATTAATATTAAATTTAATTATTATTTGGTGTTTTTTATTACTAAATAAAATTACTTATGGATATAGCCTCAAAATGAAATTAGACGACGTTGCTTCAGACTTAACCAACCAATTTGTAATTAACGACTATTTGCACCAGTTATTTGATGCGGTAAATGTAATTTCTGTTCAAGGTTATGACAATGAGCGTCGTGTTATTTATTGGAATGAAGGCAGTGTGCGACTATACGGATACACAAAAGAAGAAGCTATAGGGCAAAAAATAGAAGACCTTATAATTCCAGAATCAATGTGTGAATTTGTAATTGACGCACACAGTGATTGGGTAGAAAAAGACATAGAAATTCCAGCATCCGAAATTACCCTAAAAGGTAAAGATGGCGAAAGTGTATCTGTTTTTTCTAGCCATGTTATGTTTACAAATCAATATAATACAAAACAAATGTATTGCATTGATATTGACTTATCTGAGGTTAAAAAGGCACAAGCAGATGCATCATTTAATGAGGATATGCTAAAAACTATTTTTGAGGCAATTCCTGACTTATTTTTCTTGATGGAAAATGATGGAACTATTATTGAGTATCATGCCAGTAATGAAACAGATCTCTACACCAAGCCCAAGCAATTTATTGGTAAAAAAATGGGTGATGTACTCCCGCGCGATGTAGCCGAAAAATTTGAAACCTATATCAGCCTTGTATTAGAAAAAGAGCAGATGATGAGCTTTAAATACGAGCTAGCTTTGCCCCATGGGCTCGTTTTTTTTGAAGCAAGAATAAATAAAATAACAGAACATAACCAGTTAATGGTTATTATTCGAGATATTACCGAACAGCATAAATCAGATGAACTAATTAGACATCAAGCGTATTACGATAGTCTAACTTTACTCCCAAATCGTTTTTTAGCACTTGATCGTTTGTCGCAATTACTTATTGAAGCACAAAGAAATAACGAAAAAGCAGCGGTACTGTTTTTGGATTTAGATGACTTTAAAAAAATAAATGATTCGTTAGGCCATGAAACAGGAGACAAACTTTTAATTGAATCAGCGCAAAGGCTACAAGAGGCATTGCGAAAAGACGACACGGTAGGGCGCCTAGGTGGAGATGAGTTTATCGTATTACTGCGAGGTATAACTGATCACCATGCAGCGCTAAAAATTACTGAAAAACTGGTCAATAACTTTAGAGCCCCTTTTAAAATAGAGGGCCGGGAACACATACTAACAGCGAGTATTGGTGTAGCCATATACCCAGAAAATGGTACAACCGTTGCTGATTTATTACGAAATGCTGACACTGCAATGTATCAAGCAAAATCATATGGTCGTAATACTTATTCATTTTTTACTAAAAAGATGAATGTAATTATTCAGCGCCGACTAGTAATAGAAGAGCAGATGCGTGGCGCCCTTGAACGTAATGAATTCGAGTTATTCTACCAGCCCCAATTTGACGCCAAAAATAAACACATCATTGGTGCAGAAGCGTTATTACGCTGGCATAACTCTGTGCTAGGTAATGTAACACCCGATGAGTTTATACCTATTGCCGAAAATACAGGATTAATTGTACCCATTGGCAAGTTTGTAATTAGCCAAGCATTAGATTTTTTAAACACATGGCAAAGTACTTGTAAACGCACACAGCAATACACCATGGCTGTTAACTTATCTCCTCGCCAATTTAGAGACGTAGGGTTGCTCAGTTTTATTCAAAACTCATTGAGTGAAGCAAACGTAAATCCCGAAAATTTAGAGCTTGAAATAACTGAGGGAGTGCTGATGAGTTGCCACACTAATGTTGTTGATATACTGACTGAAATAACAGCATTAGGCATTAACTTATCAATGGATGACTTTGGTACAGGTTATTCATCGTTAAGTTATTTGAGAGAATACCCTTTTAATGTACTCAAAATAGATAGAAGTTTTATTGACGGTATTGTACTAAACAATGAAGATTGTAATCTCGTAAAGGCAATTATTGCCATGTCGCACAGTTTAGGGCTGACAGTGGTAGCCGAAGGCGTAGAAACAAAAGAGCAGCTTACTTTATTGAACAAATTAGGCTGTGATTTTATGCAAGGTTTTTACTTTAGTAAGCCAATACCAGCAAAACAGTTTCTTGATTTTTCGATGAATTTTGATAAAAAGTAAGATTAAACACTTGATTGTAACAAATCATTGCACGGCTATTGACCTCATTAGCTACTGACGAGTAACCTGTTATAGAAACAAATAAAAAGGATTCTATAATGCGTTTAAAACCTCTTGTAGCTACATTAGCAGCCACATTTTCTTTATCACTTGCAAGTAGTGCCATAGCCGACGAAGGCATGTGGCAACCACACCAACTTCCAGAGTTAGAATCAATTTTAAAAGCTAAAGGGCTTGAAATTGATGTTGAATCTATTTCTAAATTAACCGAATTCCCAATGAATGCGGTAATTAGCCTAGGTGGCTGTACAGCATCGTTTGTATCGCCTAAGGGTTTAGTTGTGTCAAACCATCACTGTGTTTATGGCTCGGTACAATACAATTCAACACCTGAAAACAACATTTTAGAAAATGGCTTTTTAGCTAAAAGCCCTGCTGAGGACTTACCAGCAGCGCCGGGTTCACGCGTATACGTCACAGAAACAGTTACTAATGTGACTGACAAAGTTAGTAAAGGTATTGAAGAACTAAGCGGTAAAGCACGCTACGACGCAATAGTAAAAAACGAAAAAGCGCTAGTAGCCCAGTGTGAAGCCGACGAAAGCTACCGTTGTAACGTGTATTCGTTTCATGGTGGTTTAGAGTTTTACCTAATTAAGTCACTTGAAATTAAAGACGTACGTTTATCTTACGCACCAGCTATGGGCGTAGGTAAATACGGTGGCGATATAGATAACTGGATGTGGCCGCGCCACACAGGCGACTTTGGTTTTTACCGTGCTTATGTAGGCAAAGATGGAAAACCAGCAGAATACAGCGAAGACAACGTACCTTACGTACCTGACTCTTACCTAAAAGTAAGTGCCAAAGGCGTGCAAGAAGGCGACTTTGTAATGGTTACAGGCTACCCAGGGCGTACTAATCGCTACCGTATAGCAACAGAGGTAGATAACGTATTTAACGACAGCTACCCTAAAGCACGCGTTCATAACTCAAAATACGTGTCGCTTATTGAAGAAAACTCAGAAGACGGCAGTAAAGCGCGTATTGCTTACGAAAGCACCATTGCAGGTTATAACAACTATATTAAAAACTATGGTTCGATGATCGAAAGCTTCAAAAAAGGCACTATGCTTGAGCGCAAAAAACAGTTTGAGCAAGACCTAACACAATGGATCAATAGCGATGGTGAGCGTAAAGAGCAATACGGAAGCGTATTAGGTGAGCTATCTGAGCTAATTGCACAATCACAAGAGCACAGTGAACGCGACCGAATGTTAGGTTATGTACATCGCTCACAGATGATCAGTACAGCACGACGTTTATACCGCCTAGCTTACGAAAAACAAAAGCCAAATAGCGAACGTGAATCTGGTTATCAAGAACGTGACTTACCTCGCATTAAAGCAGGGCTTGAGCGCATGACGCGCCGTTATGATAGCAAAGTAGATAAAGCTATTTTACTGCACTTTTTAGAGCTGTATGCAGCACTTCCAAAAGAAGAGCGCTTTAGCGAGGTTGATAACGTATTTAAAGTACAAAATGGGTTTGATAAAGCAACCCAAAGCGCGTTACTTGATAGCATGTATGAACAGTCAAGACTTGATAATGCCACTGTTCGCAATTCATTGTTTGAGCAATCGTTTAGCCAGCTAAATCAAAGCCAAGACCCATTTGTGCAGTACGCTAAAGCAATATTTAAAGTAATGAAAGCACAGGAAGATAAATCAAAAGCACTTGCAGGTAAATTACAAGCAGCTCGCCCAGAGCTAATGAGCGCAATCATTGCGTTTAACAAAGCTAAAAACAAACCTGTATACGCCGATGCCAACAGCACACTACGAGTAACCTATGGCACCGTAGGCGGCTACTCACCTCAAGATGGCTTGGTAGCAACACCGTTTACATCGCTTGAAGGATTACTCGCTAAAAACACCGATGTTGAACCATTTAATGCACCCAAAAAGCTACAAGAGCAAATTAAAGCCAAGCTTTACGGTGATTACACGGGCGGCATGAATACAGTACCCGTTAACTTTTTATCAAATGTAGACACTACCGGTGGTAACTCAGGTTCGCCAACACTTAACGGTAAAGCAGAGCTTGTAGGCTTACTGTTCGACGGTGTTTACGAAAGTATTATTGGTGACTGGGATTACAACCCTGAGCTTAATCGCTCAATCCACGTTGATTCGCGCTATATGTTGTGGGTAATGGATAAAGTAGATAATGCACAAAACTTGTTAGACGAAATGACAATCGTAAAATAAGTAATTAGCTAGATAAGAGAAGGGCGCTTACCGTAAAGGAAGCGCCTTTTTATTAATCATAATGGATTACGGTTTGTATGCGTCAGTAGCATAACCTAACTTAGTTTTGCTAAGCACTCTTCTCTTCATCGCGAAGTGTTAAAACTTCGAAGCCCGTTTCTGTTACTAGAACGGTATGTTCCCATTGAGCAGAAAGTTTCTTGTCTTTTGTTACGACTGTCCATCCATCTTTTTTAGTTTTTACCTTCTTGGAACCTTGGTTGATCATAGGCTCTATAGTAAAGGTCATACCTGCTTCAAGCACTAACCCTGTATGCGGTTTACCATAGTGCAAAACTTGCGGCTCTTCATGCATTTCTTTACCAATACCATGACCGCAATATTCACGTACTACACTATAACCAGAAGACTCAGCGTGCTTTTGAATAGCATAGCCAATATCACCAAGCGTTGCTTTTGGTTTTACCACCTTAATACCTGCCCACATTGCATCATAAGTCGCTTTAACCAAACGTTTGGCTTCTGAGCTTGTCGCTGTAAAAGTATACATTTTACTTGAATCACTGATATAACCATTTTTCTCTAAGGTAATATCAATATTTAAAATATCTTTGTTTTTTAATTTATAAATATTATTGGGTACACCATGGCACACTACGTCATTAACTGATGAGTTTAATGAATACCGATAGCCATATTGGCCTTTACTAGCAGGACGAGCATGTAACACGTTGGTTATATAGCTTTCTACTTTAGTGTCTATATCTAACGTAGTCATGCCTTCGCAAATAAAATCATCAAGCATTTTAAATACTTGAGCTAAGAGCTTTCCTGACTCTCTCATGAGCTCAATTTCTGCATCCGTTTTTACTATTGCTTTATTCATGCAAAAGATCCTGAATAGTAAGCTTTTCTTTTATAAGTTGTTTTTTAATTATTTCATGGTAGGTGAGTGTCGGATTTAGCTCAGCAAGCATGCCTATTTTAATCCAAAACTCTGCCTGTGAATTGATAGATCTAGACATGATATTACTCGATTTTCTAATTTCTTCATGCAACCCGTCTGATATTTTTACTATTCCCATTATATATACCGTATATGATATGTATGCGAATCGTATACATTGAGGGTTGTGATGTCAACATAGACGTTTTACAGTATGTTTTTGCTCACTGCCCTTTGTGTTTATATTTAATTATATGGCTAGCACTTTTAAACTGTATTTTTAGGTTAATAAATTTAATGATTATAGTATGCCTGTAGGCAGGAGTTTACTTCGCTCAAATAATGGCTGTTAGCTTTTTTTAAATGATGACCAAATAGGTGGTAACTCAGGTTCGCCAAGACTTAACGGTAAAGCAGATCTTGTAGGCTTACTGTTTGACGGTGTTTACGAAAGTATTATTGGTGACTGGGATTACAACCCTGAGCTTAATCGCTCAATCCACGTTGATTCGCGCTATATGTTGTGGGTAATGGATAAAGTAGATAATGCACAAAACTTGTTAGACGAAATGACAATCGTAAAATAAGTAATTAGTGAGATTAGAGAAGGGCGCTTACCGTAAAGGAAGCGCCTTTTTTGTTGGTATTTGATTCGCTTATATATGACTGCTAAGTGTCATGATCGGATAGTCCTAATCTTAGTCGCTTGTTATATTTAAATTTTACGCTCAAAGGCTAGATATAAAGTTGCAAATAAAAAACCACTAAAGCCTTTTTCCATTTTTGATAACACCCACCCATCTCTTGCCAACTCGTTTGCTTTAGCGTTTGCTCTATTTAACATACCACCTGTAGCCCAGATTTGAGAAACTGCAATAAACTTATACTCCATGTAACACTCCTTTAAATATAAATGCTTTATCAGAGGACTCTTTCTCTATTTTTAAGCAAAAACGTCCTTATTTTATTAGCTTCTATTAATAGCAAAAAGCATAAGTTATTGCTAGCTATATATATTATGCTTATGATGGGTTATTTGAACATATAAAAAAGGGGGGGAAGTAGTCATTAATTAATTACTCACTCAATGACTAATTCTCGCTCACAGCACGCTTAAGCAAAGTACCACTTGCTGTCATATAAATAGAAATTAGCAAAGACGACCTCATTTTCTTACCTTTTTTGTTGGTGTTTGATTCGTATATTTATGACTGCTAAGTGCCAAAAGCCGTCGTTGGTAACGCCGCATTAAGATGTGAGCGGCGCTTGGCTATACTTGAGCGAAGCGAAACTGCCAAGCGTTGCGAATCACTCTTAAATGCTTTGTTATAAATTTTGTCTACCATTGCCCAACGTGTAATCCTTTCTTATGCAATGAATAGCTAACCATCTAACAATTGGTAAAGCTATTTTGACCCGATTCGCTTCTTTTGAGTAAGGTTCAAAGATTGCGACATTTTTCCCTCTCCGAGTTTTTTTGGAGTGGACTATCGCACAGCGCAATTCGTAGAGCCACCTAGTCAGTTCAGCGGTTAAATTGCTGCTATTCACTTTTAAAGCATCAATCACAACACTTGAAGACGTTGTAATATCTTTCGATAACTCAGCGACTTCAGCTTGGGGTAAATTTGCTATATATGCTTTTATATCAGCTTCACAAACAAGGTACTGAACTACGGCTTTAAGTTGATCTCTTTCAACTCGAGCATTGATGTTAAGTAATGTCGGCGCTTCTTCAAAATAGTATTCAAGAACATTGTAATAGCCAACAAAACTACCCAATGGTTTTTTATCATTCAAACCCGAAAAGTAATACGATAGAAGCAGCGGATTATACAGCTTGGTACAAGTTACTTTTTCTATAGGTAAATCCACATCTAGCTCGCTACCATAAGAGCTAGATAAAGTGTGATAGTCAGCATTTTTGTCAAGATTTCTCAGCCAATCAAGGCGTTCGGCTTGGTGCAAATCTAGTAGTCCTTCACCTAACTCAAATATACGCTTCTTGCCAAAGTAGCCATCTCGATGCTCATTTGGCATTACTTGGATCATGACTTTTTTAAACAATAACTCATGCATCTGGTCAACGTAGCTTTCGATAATTGGGGCAGTATAGTTCTTAGGTATACACCAATCGCTCAACCCAACATTTTCGTCGATAGGTTCAACACTTTTTACCGTTGGATCATTCCCTTCATCTAAAATAAGGGCGCCAGTGTTGGCTTGGTCATAGTGATGATATATCTCGTTATAATCATCTTTCCAAAACACCACCTCACTTATCTTCGTGGTCATACGAGAGGTTAGGTTGATAGTACTATACTCGAATAAGTAGTTATCTATGAGGTACTCTACTTGATCATCCGACAACTGAGGAGCTGATATGTCGAACTTAAGAAGTGCGACTGAATCAAGGTTCTTTAGGTAATAAAAAGCTTGGCTTGTTAAAATAGGTTCCCCATGAATTGTAGGGTGAATAATCATCTCATGCTCTAAGCCTTCAAAATAGATGACTTTCTCAATCCCTCTCCCATTGGAAACAGCAAATTTTAAGTTTCTTGATGCCACAGTGGCTAACTCCGATAAATTTATAACAATTTAATATCGACCCAACGGGTCGTTTCCATGACTATAGAGGCAAGTTTCTAGTTATGAAAAAAAAGAAGAGGAATTCAAAAACTTCAACGTCCGTTGTTCGCTCACAGCAGGCTTCAGGAAAGTGCCATAAGCGGACTGTCGTAGCCTTAGACTCTTGTTATATACCTTTTACTTGCCTGCTTTTATTTTAGGCAGTTGCACTTGCAATATAACAAATGCAGGAATCAATGGTAAAAAAGCTAGCCACGATAATGGAGTAACAACCCAAAGCCAGATAAACCAAGCTTCTGCGATAGTTAGTAGGAATAATTTACTAACACGCTTAAAAAGCATTAAGTCACCCATAGCCGCTAAAGGCAAACCAAAACCTAGCGAACCAAATAAGGCTATAGATGGGTGAAGAGTCTCAATTTTAATGTTTTGTATCACTGAAAAATAAAACTCATAGCCATAGCTAAATAGCAAAGGACTCAATAGACAAAACGCCCAAACAGTGCTCCATCTAGCATTACGCTGATGCTTAGAGTGGATTTTGTTTTTTTCTTGAAGCTTGCTCAATGCATCCATTTAACTCGGGCTATCCCTAGGTATATAAAAATTTAATAGTGCGCTCATCGCGCATATTTCTGCCGACTTAACGCTCATTTATCTACTTTATTTAGTTTTAACAAATAACCTAAAGCATTACTACCACTAAGTTTTTTAAAGCTTTAAAGTAAAGTTTAATAGAACAATATGCGCGCGTCGCTTATTTTCATGAATATACGCGCAAAGAGCAGTTTGACCAATCAAGTAACTACGATTTTTAGCCAACCTCAACGATCTGCTATTCGCTCTTAGCTAAACTTAGAAAGAGTGCTAGAAGCTTATGGCGTCTGCTCTCTTGTATGAATAACGTTACGCCAATAGTTTCAAGTTATAACTAAGAGAACCAACTGCCTTTCTTACTTAATACAGAGTAAGTTATTAGAATAGAGATGACAGCTAAACCTAGCCCTACAAATATGTTATGAAATGATATGTATGTAGCGCAAATTAATGTCACGCCACAACTCATTTTTATGGCAATATTTTTGTTTGATTTTAACTTGAACACATTTGACATACTAATAACTCCTTTTATTACATTGCAGGTTTATTGAAGGATACTTTTCTTTTTCACGCTGGATTATCCTTATTTTATGAGCTTCTATTAATAGCAAATTGTATATATTATTACCAATTATAAATATTATGCTTGGTGGATTATTATATTGTGAATAATAGGACTGATTAGTTGTTAAATATCATTTGAATGCCCATTAACCGCCGCCTTTAACTTAAATCAAATCAAATCACCTCAGCTCAACACCCTTTAATATATTTCATGTGCATTTTATAACCAAGAAGTGCTAGCTTAGTGGTAAATTAATTGAAGGAAATAATTATGAAATTAGAGTCATTAGCACTGCACCACGGTTACGAATCTGAGGCAACGACCAAGTCGGCAGCTGTGCCTATCTATCACACTTCTTCTTATACATTTGATAATACGCAGCATGGCGCTGATTTATTCGATTTAAAAGTACCTGGAAATATTTACACCCGCATAATGAACCCAACTAATGCCGTACTTGAACAACGTATTGCTGCAATGGAAGGGGGTATTGGTGGGCTAGCCGTGGCCTCTGGGATGGCCGCTATTACGTATGCTATTCAATGCTTGTGTGAAGTCGGTACTAACATTGTAAGCACCAGCCAAGTATATGGTGGTACGTATAACTTATTTGCACATACCTTACCTAGGCAAGGTATTGAAGCACGCATGATTAAAGCCGATGACTTTACCGCGTTCGAGAATGCAATTGACGACAACACTCGCGCTGTTTTTTGTGAATCTATTGGTAATCCGGCAGGTAATATTGTTGATATTGAACGTTTAGCACGTATTGCACATAGCAAAGGTGTGCCGCTTATTGTTGATAATACCGTGGCTACGCCGTATTTATGCCGCCCATTTGAGCTGGGCGCAGATATAGTGGTTCACTCACTTACAAAGTATATAAACGGGCACGGTACTGCTATTGGCGGCATGATTGTCGACTCAGGAAAATTTGATTGGAAAGCGAATGCTACACGTTTTGCAATGATGAACGAGCCCGATCCGTCGTATCACAATGTGGTTTATACCGAAGCTTTTGCTGAAGCTGCATTTATTGGTCGCTGCAGAGTAGTACCACTTAGAAATACTGGCGCAGCGCTTGCCCCTAAAAACGCATCTGACATTTTAATCGGCCTTGAAACCTTAGGCTTAAGAATGGATCGCCACTGCGAAAATGCACAGCACTTGGCTGAGTATTTAGAAAATCATCCAAAAGTACTTTGGGTTAATTACGCAGGATTAAAATCAAGCCCGTATAACGAAATGAGCCAAAAAATCACCAGTGGTAAAGCATCCGGTATTTTAAGTTTTGGTATTGCTGGTGGCCTAGAAGCGGGTACTCGTTTTATTGATGCGCTAAACATGATTTTACGCTTAGTTAATATTGGCGATGCCAAGTCGCTTGCGTGCCATCCTGCGTCAACCACACACCGCCAATTAAATGATGAAGAGCTTGCTAATGCGGGTGTAAGTCGCGATTTAATCCGTTTATCGGTTGGTATTGAAAACATTGCTGACATAATTGCCGATGTAAGCCAAGCGCTCGATAAAGCATAGTTACCTCACTACCTTTCATAAAAACTTTAAAGCATAAAAAGCGTTAGTTGAAAATAAACTATCGTTTTTTATGCTTTTCTAAAACCAATTAACAAGTATACCCCCTTATTTTATATACCTTTTTTATAAAACCTCCCTAAGAATTTTATATTTCTATCGTTTGTTTTTCATTCAAATGTCAATTTTGTATTGACACTAAGATTACTTACTACTACATTTGTAACAGTACCACTACAAGTGTAGTAATAGGAGCGACAATGAAACTTAGTGATTTTGAAATGGATATTATGCAGCTGCTCTGGCAGGAAGAACCCTGTACTGCGAGTCAACTACATAAAGTGCTTTTAGCTGATAAGCAAAAAGATAAAAAAGTAGCCTATACAACAGTTAAAACTATTGTAGATAGGTTAGAACACAAAGGGGCGATTGAGCGCTGTGGACATGAAGGGCGAGCTATTGTTTTTAGAACAATCGTGACTCAAGACACATTATCGGGGCAAGCTATGCCTAGTTTTATGCAACGATTTTTTAAAGGTAATTCTCGTAGTTTAATCGCCCACTTTATCAAAGAAGAAAAGCTAAATGATGAAGATATAGAATATTTACAAACGCTTTTAAAAAATAAGAAGTTAGATTAAAGGAGAGGGTAATGACGGATTATTTACTAACTTGCACACTTATTAGCTTATGTATTTTGCTTACAGTAAAAGGACTAAAAAATGCCCCAGCACGATTAAACTTTTACATTTTAATGACTGCCTTGGTATGTTGGTTTGTCCCTTGGCAGTACTTTTCCCAGTTATCGTTATTTGAAGGGGAAAATCGTTACACATTCAACGTGGCGCAATTGATTCCCGATGTTAAAGCATTAATACCAAGCGCTGAACAAGTAACAAAAGGCGAGTTACAAACCGATATGAGTATATGGGACTTTTTACCATCACTTAATAATGTTTTTATGGTTTTAGTATTAGCTGGTTTTGGATTGTTTTCATTACGCATGAGCCTTTATGTAAAGCTTATAAAAAACTTATACATTAACTCAAAGCCAAGTCCTGAACTTAAACACATTAACAATCAGTATCCAATTAGACTAACAACCCATACAGAACCTGCTTTTGCTACCGGGTTAATAAAGCCTGTTATTTGGCTAGAGTCGACGATGGTAAATCGTGAAGAATTAGATTCAGTCATTCAACACGAAGTAACTCATTTACAACAAGGCGATATTTATTGGACGTGGCTTATTTGTTTTATAGAAAGCGTTTTTTGGTGGAATCCTATTTGCCTAAAGTTAACTGGTTTAGCAAAAGAGCAACTCGAACTTAGCTGTGATGAGTTGTGTATGCAAAAGCTAAAAGGTAAATACCAATTGGATTTAGCAAGTTTATTGCTACAAGAGCAAAATGCTAAAAGCTCGCCTAACTTTTTTACCCCCCCACTTTTGAATATTGCTCATTCAAAGAGCTTTAATATTCAGAGGATCAAAATGTTAAACAAGGAAAAAACAATGAAAAGTAAATATTTGGTTATGGTTGCGGCGGCAATGTCTTTTAGTGCTTTAGCTGCAGCGCAAATTGTAGATGGTAGTTCAGATAACAAGCAGCCAAGTAATAATACGTCTCAGGCTCCTGTTAAAAGTGAAGAATATAAACAACAACTTGCACAGCTTCTAAAAAGTGCTGCTGGGGCAAAAAGTGATACCCCTGAACTGTTAAACCAAGCTGCGCAAGGCATTCAAGATTGGCACTTGAATAGAGACAAACTTACGGGGTTTGAAGAAGCTGAAATCAAGCTACAAAGCTTTAGGCTGCTAAATCACGTTTACTCTAAACTTGAGCAATATGAAGACATATTGAGTGCTTACGAAAAATGGTACGAGCCGGGCAGTAACCCACCTTACTTCTTAAAAAATTCACTAGCAACGGCCTATATACAGCTAGGGCGTTATGAGCTTGCTGTTGCAGAGCTTGAAGATTTATCAAAACAGCTTGAAGGTAAGCTGCATGTTGGCTCTGCTGATAACTTAGCACTGGCATACATTTACCTTGATGATTACGATAAAGCATTAAAAACCTTAGAGCAGGTTGATGCAAAAGACGATGTATACGGCAATATCCTTAAATATTATGTTTATGATAAACAAAATAACCGTAAAAAGATGGATGAAATCAAAAGTAAAATCCCAGAAGCATTTGCAGTTACCCCCGCGTTATTACCACAAAGCGGCCTACCTGGTTCGCAATTGTTGAGATTACTATAAATACACGCTGTAATGAGGCTCAGTTTTTGAGCCTCTATTTAACAATTAGTTACTACTTTAAATCTGCTCGTGGTGTTTCTAAAATCGCTTTTTTTTCATCTTCAGATAATATTATCCAATCAAAAATTTCTTCGTTGGTACGCCCACACCCGGTGCAGTAACCGCTGCGCCTTTCGCATATTCCTAGGCAATCAGTTTTAAATTTAGATGGTTTTTTGTTTTGATTTAATTGGCGCATTATTAAAGTCCTAATGGTGGTGCAATTTCAAAGCGAGAAGAAAACCCGTTACCTTCTTGATTAGTAGCAAGTGTAATGACAGGGGTTTTAGTATCAAGTACAAAGGTGCTGTAAATTGAACTTGCTGTTTCTTTTTGGCTTTCCAACCAACCTGTTTCGGTTAAGCATTGGCGCAATTGCTTAGCCAGTTTTTGATGAGACTTTATTGTTTGCGTTTGTGTTTTAACAGGTGTTTGGCATTGGTAGCTTGCTTGCTCTGACTTATTTAAAGTAACCGTACAGTTTGCTCCAATCATATGAGTATTCGTACGCCATTGATTAGTAAACTGGTTATTTATTTTATCTGTTTTAATTGAATTAAAACCAGACTCGTAACTGCTTATAAGGTTATTTATGGTGCTGCATTCGTTGGGTGTTACTGTGGTTTTTACAGACTGATTCGTTGTAGTAGTAGTGGTTGTTGTAGTTGTAGTCTGATTAGTTTTGCTGGTACAGCCCGCTAAAATAAACGCGACAATAGAAGGAATAATATAGTTTTTCATGTTTCACAGTAACCGATTAATTTAGCCACGCACTATATCACACGTGATTTACTGTAAAAATAAAAAGGCCCATATAAATATGAGCCCTCTTTGTTAGTCACAACTAATGCTATTTATGGCGACCTTGCAAGCATTTAACTACATCTTCAAGGGCTAAGCCTTGGCGTTGTAGTAATACTGTCAGGTGATAAATTAAATCAGCAGATTCGTTTGTTAGCTCATCGTTATCGTGTTTCATAGCGGCAAGGGCAACTTCTACGCCTTCTTCACCTACTTTTTGACAGCTACGGCTTAAGTCTTTTGCAAATAATGACGCTGTGTAGCTTTTTTCAGGGTCGTCGTTTTTACGCGCAACAATCACATCTTCTAACTGTGCTAAAAAGCTTAAACTTGGTTTTGCTTCATCACCAAAACAGCTTTGTGTGCCTAAGTGACACGTTGGGCCTTCTGGGTTGGCAAGTACTAAAATTGAGTCGTAGTCACAATCGGTATGCACAGATACTACGTTTAAGTAGTTTTCTGATGACTCGCCTTTAGTCCATAAACGCGATTTTGAACGCGAGTAAAACGTTACCTTATTGGTATCAAGCGTAACAGCGAGTGCTTCGCTGTTCATAAAGCCTTGCATTAAAATAACACCAGAGCGGGCATCTTGAATAATAGCAGGGATCATGTCACTTTTAGCGAAATCGACCTGAGCTTGGTTTTGTTGTGTTACTTGCATAATCTTGCTGCCACTTGGTTATCTGTTAAAAATTGTTTTAGTTCGCCAATGTTAATCACATTTTTATGAAAAACGCTGGCGGCTAATGCACCATCTACTTTGCTTTGTTTAAATACATCAACAAAATCTTGCATACTACCCGCACCGCCAGAGGCGATTAAAGGAATGTCACACAGCTCGCGAATTTTACTTAGTTGCTCGTTGTCGTAACCGTTACGAACGCCATCTTGGTTCATACAGTTTAATACAATTTCGCCTGCGCCTAAGTCTTGTACGCGTTTAACCCATTCTTGTGTTTTATAGCGCGTACGGCTTGATGCATTAGGATCGCCGGTTAATTGATACACTAAATACTCGCCGGTAATTTCATCAAAAAAGCTGTCAATGCCGACTACAACACATTGCTTACCAAACTCATCGTGTAATTCTTTAATAAGTT
This sequence comes from Pseudoalteromonas sp. APC 3355, assembly GCF_030407615.1. Classification (NCBI taxonomy): domain Bacteria; kingdom Pseudomonadati; phylum Pseudomonadota; class Gammaproteobacteria; order Alteromonadales; family Pseudoalteromonadaceae; genus Pseudoalteromonas; species Pseudoalteromonas sp. APC 3355. The sequence goes on from NZ_JASDDB010000003.1 coordinate 134,641, forward strand.
CAGGACGCGCAATAGCAGGGCTGTTAATACTTATTTTGTCAGCGCCGCGCTCAAGTACACGCGCTGCATCAGCCACTGATTTAATACCGCCCGCTACACAAAATGGAATATCGATATTACGTGCAATGCTCTCTACCCAATTCACATCGAGTAGGCGTTTTTCAACGCTTGCACTGATTTCGTAAAAAACCAGTTCATCGGCGCCAGCTTCGCTGTAGGCTTTAGCCATTGTTAAAATATCGCCAACTATTTCATGGCCTTTAAACTTAACGCCTTTAACTACTTGGCCGTCTTTAACGTCTAAACATGGGATTATGCGTTTTGATAACATGCCAGTGCCTCCTCAACGCTAAATGCGCCATCAAGCAATGATTTACCTAAAATAACGCCGCCCACACCCAGCTCTTTAAGCTTTTTAATGTCATCTAGTGAGCTTACGCCCCCTGAGGCTTGCACTTTAATTGTGCTGTTATGGCGAGTTAAATCTTCATATAATTCAAACGATGGGCCCGTCATGGTGCCATCTTTACTGATGTCCGTACATAAAAAGTCGATAACACCTAAGCCCACGTAAAAATCAACCAGCTCAAGTAAACCAAACTCAGATTCACTTAACCAACCGTGTGTTGCTGGCGCCCAGCCCGTGGCTGTTTTATTTACATCAAGGGCAATTACAAAATGCTCTGCGCCAAATTGCTCAATCCAGGCTTTTACTTGTTCGCGTTTTTCTACTGCCATTGAACCAATAACAACTTGGTTTGCACCGGCTTTTAGCCAATCACTTACATCTTGCTCCGAGCGAATACCACCGCCCACTTGGTACGGTACGTTAAGTGCTTTGGTTGCAGCTTGAATATGTTTCCACTGTTTTTTACTTGGATCGCGTGCACCTTCTAAATCTACAAGGTGTAGTTTACCTGCGCCACTGTCGGCGTATTCTTTTAAACGCGCGCCAAGTTCGAAAGGGTAAAACTGTGCTGTGTCGTATTTACCTTGGTACAAGCGCACAATTTGATTTTGTAATACGTCTAATGCTGGAATAATCACAAATAATCTCTTTTTTGTTAGTTAATGGGCAGCTTATAACTGCCAATCAACAAAATTTTGTAATAAACGTGCGCCAACTTTTGCGCTGCGCTCTGGGTGAAATTGCATGCCTGCGTAATTGTCTTTAGCAACGATGGCTGAAAAGGTTTGACCATATTCGCCGCTCACTAGTGTGGCGTCGTTTACGGTGTGCGCAAAGCTGTGAACAAAATACACTTGCTCATCAAGCGTTAGCCCTTTAGTTAATGCATGCTCTTTGTTAACGCTTAAGTTATTCCAACCCATATGCGGCGACGTTAAATTGCCTACATCAAGCGCTTTTACTTGCCCTGGTATTTTACCTAGGCACTGTACGTTACCTTCTTCGGTGCTTTCGCACAGTAACTGCATACCTAAACAAATACCCATAAGCGGGCGCTGGTATTCATTTATAGCTTGTTGCCAGCCGTTATCTACTAGGCGTTTCATAGCAACCGACGCGTGACCTACACCTGGCAATATAGCGCGCTCAAAACCCGCTAATTGCTCTGGTGAAGTAATAACTGTTGGCGTTTGGCCTAAGCGTTCAAACGCAAAGCGTACTGAATTTATATTGGCACAACCGGTATTAATTATGGCAATCATAAACATCCCTTAGAGCTGGCTGTTTGTTGGGTCGTGTCTTGTGCAACTGCCATACGAAGAGCACGTGAAAACGCTTTAAATAAGCCTTCTACTTGGTGATGACAGTTACCGTCGCTTACCGATAAAATAAGGCTAATAGCGGCGTTATCACTTAAGCTTTTGAAAAAGTGCTCAACCATTTGCACGTCTAAGTCGCCTGCTTTTTCGCGGCTAAAGTTAGCGTTTAATACAAATGATGCACGGCCCGATAAATCAATTTGTGCTTCGGCTTTACACTCGTCCATAGGAAGCGCAAAACCATAGCGTGCAATTTGCGATTTAGTGCCAAGCGCTTGTTTAAGTGCAACACCAAGAGCAATACCAATGTCTTCAACAAGGTGGTGCTCATCTATGTGTAAATCGCCTTTGGCTTTAATGTTTAAACCAATGTTTGCGTGCGTGCGAATTTGATCAAGCATGTGATCAAAAAAGCCAAGACCGGTGTCTATGCTGCCATTTTTAGTTTGATCTAAGTTTATGGCTACATCAATTTGGGTTTCTTTAGTGTTGCGTGTAACACGACCTTCGCGGTTTGCGGTAGTCAATTTTGTCACTATCGCACTCCAATCGCCGTCGTATAAAATACCTTCACAACATAAGTTTTGAGCAAGGCCAATATCGGTCTGGCGATCGCCAATAACAAAAGAGCGCGCTAAGTCTACTTTGCCAGAGCGCATAAGCTCGGTAAGTAAGCCCGTTTTAGGTTTACGGCAATCACAGTTTTGCTCATCAAAGTGTGGGCAAATTAATACTTCGTCAAAGCTAATGCCTTGGCTTTGCATTATGTCCATCATTTTGTCTTGTGCTATGTCAAAATCAGCAGTAGGAAAGCTATCTGTGCCTAAACCATCTTGGTTAGACACCATTACTAAACGGTAACCTGCGGCTTGTAATTGTAATAACGCAGGAATAACACCAGGTAAAAATGCTAGCTTTTCAAGGCTATCTACCTGTTTGTCGGTAATTGGCTCTTCAATAATAGTGCCGTCGCGGTCTATAAATAAATAGGGGTTACTCATGATACTTCGTTTCCTGCTAAAGATGCTGCGGTAGCCGGCGTTTGTAAGCCATCTAACCAAATTTTTACTTGTTCAAGTTCTTGTTCACTGCCAATTGAAATTCGTAGCCAGTCGTCTTCACCGTATAGTGTAAAAGCGCGCATAACTAAACCTTGCTCAAGTGCAATTTTAAAGTAGTTTTTATCGGCTAATTTTAAAGTAACAAAGTTACCTTCACCAGTGAGAATTTTTAATGCAGCAGGGGAGGCGTTTAGCCAATCTACCAACTTAGCTTTTAAGCTATTTAAAATAGTAACTTGGCGGCGCATTGATGTAATTGCATCGGGTGCAATTGCTTGCGCTGCAATACTTGCTACTACGCCAGATACCGGATACGGCGCAATGACTTTACGAATTGGCGCTAGTACGCTCACTTGTGCAAGCGTAAAGCCCGTTCTGAGCCCCGCTAGCGCAAAGGCTTTAGAAAGCGTGCGCACAACCACTACATTACTAAACTCATTAATAAGTTTTGTGGCACTTTGCTCTGGGCAAAACTCTATATAGGCTTCGTCAACAATAACCAGTGCTTTACCCATAAGTGCTGTTGCAATCGCTTTTACTTTATCAAGTGGTGTTAGGCTACCCGTTGGATTATTTGGGTTACAAATAAATACCAGTTTTGAGCTGCCAACAGCTGCAACTATTTCGTCAGCACTGCCATTTAATAATAATTCTTGGGTAAGCGCGTTAATACTAACATTGTGTGTATCGGCGGTAACTTTGTACATACCGTAGGTTGGTAAAAATAGCGCAATACTATCTTTTGCTGGCTCACAGTATGTGCGCACTAAAAGCTCAATGCCTTCATCTGCGCCGCGCGTCATTAATACATTTTCGCTTTCAAGTTCTGTATAAGCGGCGTAACGGTCAATAACCAGTTGCGGTTGTGGGTCGGGGTAGCGATTTAAATCCTCAATACTAAGTTCAAGATTTTTAGCATACGGGCTTTCGTTAGCATTTAGCCACGTAGTACCGGTTAGCTTTTCACTTTTTGCAGAGCTGTATGCAGCAAGGGCTGCAATATTCTTAGGTAATAAGCTAGACGCTTGTGCGCTCTCATTGCTCATTTTTAATTGCCTCTAAACGAATTGAAACCGCATTAGCGTGGGCATCAAGGCCTTCTGCATCTGCAAGTGGTAAAATTGCTTTTGAAAGCTGCGTTAAACCACTTTTAGTAATTGTTTGCACTGTGTATGTACGGAAAAAATCAAGCAAGTTTAAACTCGAGTAAGTTGCACTGTAACCATATGTTGGTAACACGTGGTTAGTACCCGATGCGTAATCGCCTGCAGATTCCGGTGTGTAGTCACCTACAAATACTGAGCCTGCATTTTTAACTTTATCTAGATAAGGTGTTGCATCGCCTAGTTGTAAAATTAAGTGCTCTGGGCCGTATTGCGCCGATACGTCAAATGCTTGCTCAACTGAATCAACTAAAATAAGTGAAGAATTAGCGAGCGCTTGCTCGGCTGTTTCTTTACGGCTCAAATTAGCTAACTGGCGTGTAAGTGCCTGCTGAGTTTGTTCTATAATACTTTCGCTGTTACATAATAAAATAACTTGCGAGTCTGCGCCGTGCTCTGCTTGTGAGAGTAAATCGGCGGCTATAAATTCTGGGTTTGCACGTTCATCTGCAATAACTAATACTTCAGAAGGACCTGCTGGCATGTCAATTGCCATACCTGGGATAGTTTGCGCAACGAGCTGTTTCGCCATTGTTACGAAGCTATTACCTGGGCCAAAAATTTTGTTTACTTTAGGAACCGATTCGGTGCCATAAGCCATTGCTGCAATTGCGCCTGCGCCACCACTTTCTATCAAAGTAGCAATGCCACATAACTTAGCTGCATATAAAATAGCAGGGTTAATTGCTTTATCACCTTGTACCGGTGTAGCTAGTACAACGGTTTTAGCGCCGCTTAACTGTGCTAATACACCTTGCATAATAACCGACGATGGCAGTGGTGCACTGCCACCGGGTACATAAATACCGACTGCTTCGATGGCTTGATATTTCAGTTCACATACAACGCCTGGTTGGGTTGATAATTTAATATCTTTTGGCAACTGCGCTTCGTGAAAACGTTTAACATTTGCATAAGCGGTGTCAATTGCGTATTTAAGCTCAGCACTTAGTGCTTGCTCAGATGCGTTAATTTCATCTAGCGGTACGCGCAAACGTGGGTTAGCTCTATTATCAAACTCTTTGGCCATGCTAAGTAAGGCCTCATCGCCTTGCTCTTTTACATTAGCTAAAATAGTTTTGCATATTGCTTCAACCTTTGCGCTTACAGAAACTGCAGGGCGCATTAGCGCCGCTGCTTGTACTTGTGAAGATTCCTCATTCCAACGAAGCATGGTACTTACTCCATCATTTTTTCAATTGGCATAACTAAAATAGAGTTAGCGCCTAGGGCTTTTAACTGCTCCATTGTTTCCCAAAATAATGTTTCGCTGCTTACCATGTGCAGTGCTACGTATTCTTCATTACCCGCAAGGGCAAGTAGAGTCGGTTGACCAGAACCAGGTAAAATTTCACAAATTTCATCAAGTTTGTTTTTTGGTGCGTGTAGCATGATGTATTTGCTTTCTTTAGCTTGTCTAACACCACGTAGGCGCGGCATAAGCTTATTGATTAGTGCTAGTTTGTCAGCGTCTTGCAGATCTTTATTTTGAATTAAACATGCGTTTGATTCTAAAATTGTATCACCTTGAATTAAGCCGTTAGCTTCAAGTGTTGCGCCAGTAGATACTAAATCACAAATTGCATCAGATAAACCTGCACGTGGTGCTACTTCAACAGAGCCAGTAAGCATTACTGTACTTGCGTTGATGCCTTCGCGCTTTAACCACTGAGTTAAAATTTCTGGGTAGGTAGTTGCAATACGTTTGCCTTCAAACCAGCTCTTATCGCGAGCGCCTAGCTCTTGTGGCCATGCAAGTGCAAGACGACAGTAACCAAAATCTAGTTTTGAAAGTTTGTTTACTTCGCTTGGAACACCTTGGCGTTCACGTTCTGCTTGAACTTCTACTAGTACGTTTTCGCCAACAATACCTAAATCACATACACCGTCCATTACTAAACCAGGAATATCGTCATCGCGCACACGTAGTACGTCAATTGGCATATTAGTTGAGTGTGCAATTAAGCGTTGTTCACGAAGGTTAAGCTTAACACCTAACTGTTTTAACAGATCTTGACAATCTTTAGATAGGCGGCCGCCTTTTTGGATGGCGATACGTAGACGATTTGTGTTACTCATTATTCATTTTCCTTTAATTTAAAAACTAAAAACCCCGAGGGGAACCTCAGGGCGAAAATGAATCAATGTTTTTTGAATCGCCAGAGGTTCCTTTTAGGAATAACCTCTCAGCGAAAGACCTGACAGGTTATTCCGATGAATGGTGGTGATGATGTACTGTTGTCAGGTTTAAGCGCATTTTTTATCCTATTTAACTGCTCGTTGTTATAGTAACGTTCAGTTGTTATCTGTTTAAATAAATTTCGCATTCATAAAAACATAAACAGCCATATTATGGCAAGTTTTTTTTAGCTTAATTAAAGCATATCTTATAACTGTCGATAATATTAAGAAGGAAAGTGCAATTTTTGCATATATTTGTTTGTTTATTAGCCAAACCAAGCGTTTAGATAATTTAACAGTAAACTAAGGAAGTGTGTATGGATATCATGATTCCTTATTTAGGAAGAATAACCAGACTAGAAGTTGAGTCAAAAAGTGCTTTTCATATTGCGGGTGTGCAAAGTGGATCGGCCGCTGAAAAAGTTGAGCTAGAGAATAAAAAAAGGCGTGAGCTACAAAAAAAGAAAAAGTTCAATATGCTTGATGATCAAAATAGTAAAAAAAAGTCTAACGTAGAGGATGACGAAAACCCCCATTTAGATACATGGGCATAGGTTACAGTTACTGTATATTGCTAGAATTATAAAAGGGAAGCCTAGGGCGTGTTGATCTTTGAGGATTAAAATTTGTTCAATCTAGGGGCGATTTAATCGCGGCGCGAGGTTTGTAACCTAGTGGGCTAAGTAAAAACCGAGCAACAAAGAGTTAATCGTCCCTAGAAAGAACCCAAAGGGCAGCGTATGTTTGGTATTTATGCTGCGTTATCGCCTATTTATGGGGAATAACCACACTACATAGGCTCTGCCTTGCCTGAAAACCAAACATACTGCTGCAAATTCAACCTCGGAAGGTCAACACGCCCTAGTAAATAGACTTCCCTTTTTCTGTTGAACTAATTAGTTCTGACTTTTACTTTTTAATATATAAAAGCTAAATATAGCGAACACACATACCTGAGCTACAATACCTTGCCATGTCGACTTAATACCAAGCCATGCTATATCAAAGCTCATTGGTAGCGAAGCAATACCTATTATATCGGCCTCTTGTAATGCAATAACGGCTTTGCCCATAAGCACAAACGAGAGTGCAAATAATAGGTAAGTGGTAATTGCAAAAAACTTAGCAACCGGTAATTTAATTGAGTACTTAATTAATACCCACGTAATAATAGCCAGTATTGCTATAGCTATCGCAAAACCCGATGCAATAGATGAATATTGAGCAGGCGAGCTTTGCGTTAATAAAGACTGATAAAACAATACGGTTTCGAATACTTCACGGTATACGGCAATAAAAGAAAGCCCCGCTAATCCCCAAAGTGTTCCCGACTCAAGACGCTTATCTATATTGTCTTTTATATATTTTTGCCATTGTTGCGCACTTGTTTTACTGTGCATCCATACGCCAACATACAGTAAAATTACAGCGGCAAACAATGCACCAGCACCTTCCATAACTTCGCGACTTGCACCACTTATTTCTATTAATGTTTGCGCAGCAGCCCATGTTAAGCCACCGGCAATAAGTGCTGTTACCCAGCCAATATGTACGTATTTAAGCGCATCTTGACGTTTCGTTTTAATAAGCACAGTCATAAGGGCAATTATAACTAAGAGTGCCTCTAAGCCTTCTCGCAGTAATATTATTAAACTCGCTGAAAGTAGGGCGCCATCAGTTAGCTTGGTTTCGTTTAGCATGCTATCTGCTTTAGCGAGTTGTGTTAGTGCTGCACTTACTTTTTCGGCAACGACGGCTGTATCTTTTTCGTTTTTGAATGTTTGGCGCAGGTTCATCAGTTGTACTTCGATGTTTTTACGCAGTGTTTCGTCGTAGGCATTTAAGTTGTTTTCAACAAGCTCAAAGCCATCTAAGTATGCGCTAATTGATAAATCACTTGCTTGTGAGTAATTGCCTTTAGCATGCGCGGCTTGCGCTGCAAGTAATTGCGTGCGAGTAACTGTTATCGGATTTTTGTTAGCGCTAAATAATTGCTCTGGATTACCACGAAGCCATTTAACGTAATGTGCTTGTGCTTCACTTTGACCTGCCGATAATTGTGCAGGGTTTAGGTTTACAATCTGTGAAGCGGTAATGTTTTGTTCTACATTTTGTGGTTTTTGAACATCTTTAAATGCCAAGCTACCTACATAAAAAGCTAAAGACCATCGTTGTTGTTCATTAAATTGGGTAAAAGCAACCATAGGCGTGTCGTCAATGCCGTTACTTACAGCGTCAAATAACCCCATTAATGAGCGGTTAGTTGCGCGTTCTTCATCGGTAAAGTTGGTAGGCTCTGGCGATAAATTTTTTGCAAGCGGACCGTCGCCTTGACCACTAGGGCCGTGACACATTGAGCAGTTAGTAGCAAAAAGCGCTTTAGTTTGCTCAACCGGAAGCAGCGATGTAGGTAACGATAGTTGTGGCATAAAAGTAAGCAGCGACTCACGAAGCGCTGAGCTTGCTGCACGTACATCGGCAACACTCGCTTTATTAGCAATAGCTGTATGCAGTGCTTTAGCTTGTGCCTTTACTGTATCAAACTCATTGGTTTGGCTTGATAGCTGTCCAGCTTGCTCAATAATGACGTGCGAAAACTCTGTCATTTCTTGATATTCGTCGGGGTCTAGTATTTCACCATTTCCAACAGCTGCCACGTAATCTACACCTACATACTCTGCAAGCTGTGCAATTTGTTTTATTTTTGTTTGCTCATTAGGAGAGGCCGACACATTAAAGCTTGCCATCGCCATTATAAAAAGCACAAAAAAACAATGAAATTGTCGTTTGCCCAGAGATACCAAATTAAAAAACACGTGAGAATTATTTTTGGACATTGAAAAGCCCTACAGAGGAAAAGCCAAAATTATAATTGTTTTCATTTGCATTTCAAGCGGATTAATTTAAACAAAGAAGATAAATAAAAAGGATAACAATTTATAGAACTTTAAAGTGTTTTTGTAACACGTGAGTAACAGTAACCAAGTGATTTATATAATAACTTGGTTACTGAGTTGATTGCTCACAAAGCATTTATTACTTTGCTTGCTCAGCTGACTTAATGCTGCTTTGAATAAGCGGCGAAATAGTTAAGCCTTGTACAATAATAGAAAATATAACCACAACGTAGGTAACAATAACGATTAGGTTATGTAGGTCAGAGCCGCCTACAAAAACTTGCTCGCGTGGTATTGCTGCCGCCATTGCCAGAGCAAGGCCACCGCGTAGCCCACCCCAGGTTAAAATTTTAACACTGTGTTTATCGTAACTTCTAAAGCGTTTAAAGATAACAAAGGGTGCGCCTACGCTAATAAAGCGTGCTAGTAATACTGCAGGTACCATCAGTAAGCCTAAGCCAATTTCACCAAGCGTGATTGGCATCGTCACTATTAGCATACCTATTATTAAAAACAGTAGGGCATTTAAAAAGCTATCGGTTGCATGCCAAAAATCTTTTACGTAACGAGTGTCTTCAGGCCCCGTGCGCTCAGTTGCTTTAGTACGAGTAATGTTACCCATCAATATGCCACTCGTAACCATGGCAAGTGCGCCTGATATTTCCCAAATATTTGCAGCAGCAAAACCTGCGGTAGGAATAGTTAAGGTTATCAATAAGCGAATGTTTACATCGCGGCTGTTAATAATTAAAAAGTGGCCAACCAAAGCGATAACCAAACCAAACGCAATGCCGCCTAGGGCGTCTACAAAAAAGAGTTCTGCTATATCGCCAAATTGTGCATCGGTGCCATAAAAGGCAACCGAAAAAATGGTCGTAAATATTACTAAACCAATACCGTCGTTAAATAGCGACTCACCTTCTACTTGAACTGAGATTCCTTCTGGCGCTCGCATTTGTTTAATAATAGCAAGTACAGCAATAGGGTCGGTTGGGCTAATAAGCGCGCCAAATAATAAACAGTATATAAACGGTACATCAAAGCCAAATAAGGCAAATAGATAAAAACTTAAATAACCGACTATAAAAGTGGAAGCAATAGTAGAAAATAGCACTAGTGCGGTTATTTCCCAGCGCTGTTTACGAAGCGCCATAAGGTTAATTTCCAATGCGCCAGCATAAAGTAAAAATCCGAGCATACCTTTGAGTAATAACTCGTTAAAGTTAATACTGGAAACAATTTGGGTCATGGCTAACGCATTTTGATCGCCTAATAATTTAACGGCAATAATCAATAATAAAGAAATAACAACTGAGCCTGTAGTAATGGCAATTGTAGTTTGCATTTTGAGGATATATTGGTTTGCAAAAGCAATAAAAATTGCAATGGCAGAGAGAAAACAAATGAGATACCAAGCATTCATTGGCTAACCTTACTATTTTTTTAACGACACACGAAAAAGAGGATTATAAACCCGCGTATGGTACTCCTGTAATATTTCAGAGTCACAGTTTTTATGCCTAAATATAGCTTTTAATACTGATTATTTTTAGTAAGAGTTAATAGAAAATTAGGCTTTGTAAATATTGTCATTATTAAATTAAATGCACGTTATAAATACACGGTGTATTGTAAAATCGAATGATTAATCTCACTATTAAAGTGCGTATTAATTCGTAAAGTAAAAGTGGGTTTTGTAATTACTTGCCCTTAATGCTTTGCTTACGTAAAATCCCGCTATTATTTATTTTAAAGTGATTGGTATTATCAAACAGCTGTTTAGTGCAACCGGGCCTTTAGCGTTATCTTTAGATGGGTATACGCCCCGCCAACCACAAATTGATATGGCAGTAGCTGTTGCGGATGCATTAAAAAACAGTTCGCAATTAGTTGTTGAAGCAGGCACGGGTACGGGTAAAACATTTGCATACTTAGCCCCTGCACTTAAGTCAAAAGGGCGCACGATAATATCAACAGGTTCTAAAGCTCTACAAGAGCAGCTTTATCACCGCGATTTACCGCAACTAGTTAAAGCTTTAAGTGCTTCAAAAAAAACCGCCTTATTAAAAGGGCGCGCCAATTACCTATGCACCTACCGACTTAATCAACATGTTGCACATGTACCTACTGACGACTCTGACGTAATGCATCAACTAGCTATGGTAGCTAAGTTTGCAAGCGAAACACAATCGGGCGATTTGGCCGATTGTATAGGTATAGAAGATGATGCCAAAGTACTGCCTTATGTAAATTCAACAGCCGATAATTGTTTAGGTAAAGAGTGTCCAGATTTTCAAAGCTGTTATATACGCAAAGCACGTTTAAATGCGGCCGATGCCGATGTGGTTGTTATTAATCACCATTTGTTTTTTGCTGATATGGCTGTAAAAGAAAGTGGCTTTGCTGAACTTATGCCAAAAGCCGACGCATATATATTTGATGAAGCCCATCAGTTAAGCGAAATTGCTAGTGATTATTTTGGTGAAAGTGTAAGCACTAAAAAGTTGGTAGATTTAATTAATGATTTACGTGCTATTTATAGAGCTGAAATTCCCGATATGCTGCAACTTGGTAAAAGCTTAAACAAGCTTGAGACAAGCGTTGCTGATTTACGATTACAATTTGGTGTTGATGGCAGTCGTGGCGATTGGCGAGAAAAACTAAGCGATAAACAAATTTGCGCGGCGCTCCATCGTGTGATCAGTGATTTAGATTTTGTTTACCAAGTACTTAAACTTTGCCTAGATAGAAGCGACAAAATTGAGCATCCATTTGAACGTGCACTTGCGTTTAAAGGTCAGTTAGAGCGGGTTTTTGATACAGCCCAAACCGGCTTTAGTTATTGGTATGAAACAACGCGCCGTTATTTAACAATTAATATAACGCCATTGAATGTATCAGCTAAGTTTGCTCAAATGATGCAAGACACGGGCGCAGGATTTGTATTCACTTCTGCAACACTTTCGGTTGATAACAAACTAGAGCATTTTAATGCAAGCCTAGGTTTAAAGCCAAAACAAAGCATGATGGTAGATAGCCCATTTGATTACCCTAATCAGGCGCTGCTGTGTTTACCGCGTTACTTACCCGAATCGCACGCTGATAATATGCCGCATGCGATTGTAAAATTAACACTTGAGCTTATAAAGTCAGCGCAAGGGCGTTGTTTTGTGTTATTTACTAGCTATCGAATGATGCACTTAGTGGCCGAAGGGCTAACTACACAAATAGACTACCCAGTTTATATGCAAGGGCAAATGTCTAAGCGTATAATTTTAGAGAAATTTACTCGCCATGGTAATGCGGTATTACTGGGCACGGCTTCTTTTTGGGAAGGTGTTGATGTACGCGGCAGCACGTTAAGCTGTGTTATTATAGACAAATTGCCATTTGCAGCCCCTGACGATCCATTGCTACAAGCTAAAATGCAAGATTGCCAAATGCAGGGAAAAGACCCTTTTTCACACATACAATTACCGCAGGCTGTTATTGCGCTAAAGCAAGGTGTAGGGCGTTTAATTCGAGATAGTAAAGACAAAGGCGTACTTGTAATATGCGATAATCGCTTAGTTACACGCCAATATGGCCAAGTATTTTTGAAAAGCTTACCACCGATGCGCCGCACGCGAAGCTTAGAAGATGCCAATACATTTTTAAAACAAATTAATTAGAGTACTAAAATGATCAAAAGTAATATCCTTGCCCTTGATGCTTCAACTGAAGCACTTTCAATTGTTTTACATTACCAGGGCCAAACGTTTCATCATTTTGAAGAGTGTCCGCAGCAGCACAGCCAAAAAATACTTCCACTTGTGGATGAACTGTTAACTAAAGCAAACTGTAAATTAAAAGATTTAGACGTAATCGGTTTTGGCCAAGGGCCAGGTAGTTTCACCGGTGTACGTATTAGTGTTGCTATAGCGCAAGGTTTAGCGTATTCAACTAATTTGCCGCTTGTTGGTGTGTCTACACTGGCTACTATGGCTCAACAAACGTTTGAACAACACGGCAGCCTGAGTGTTTATCCAAGTATAGATGCGCGTATGGGGGAGATATACTTTGCACATTACCAAGCGCAAAATAATCTAATGCTTTTAGTTAACCAAGAATGCGTTATAAAACCTGATTTACTAAACAATGAGTATATAGCAACCACTGAGCCATCTGTAGCAGTGGGCACGGGCTTTAGAACCTATCCTGATGCGCTTAATGGCTTTGAAAACGTGACAATTAATACTGATATTACATTGCCTGATGCACGTTATATGTTAGCGCATGTTGAAGCCGCGTTTTTAGCGGGTGACGTTGTAAAAGCGAGTGACGCTCAACCTAAATATGTGCGCGATACGGTAACGTGGAAAAAGCTACCAGGACGTGAGTAATCATATTATTTGCAAATTGGTTGTTTTTAAATCATAATTTTATGCAATATTAAGGTTGGAGATGCGTAATGACGCTGCCTATTGGTTCAGGTTTTTTTACCGGGGATATTCCGGGTAGGGTTAGCTCTACTAAAGTTGTTACTAATAAACCACAGAGTTTATTAGACCAGCCGGCTGCTAAAAAAACAAATACCGATTACGTAAAAAACAGTGTTGAGGGTGTTGAACTGGCTAATCAGCTGTTTAAAAGCAGTGCTAAAAGCAATGAATACAGCCAAACAATTTACGACCAACCGACAGCTCAAGTAAGCAAAGCGATTTCTACTTATACTGAATTTGCTAATTTAGAACGCAGAGCAGAAGTACAAAATTTAATAGGCGTTGATATATACGCTTAACGCTTATTTAAGCGCTTTAGATAAATACAGCTATAAAATTTAATAAAAAGCCCGAACATTTGTTCGGGCTTTTTGTGTTCAAAAGTACGTAAAGCTTACTGCTTAATAAAGCCAATCAGCTTATCTGCTATATCAGTATTATTTTGTGAACCAATAAATTGCTCACTGCCTTTACCATAAGCAAATACCTGCACGTCTACAGCAGTATGTCCGCCTGTTGTCCAGCCAGTAAAGCTTGCATCGCTAATAATACTCTTAACGGCTAAATTAAGCGCTTTTTCACCCATTTTTTTAGCTTGCTCAAGTTTTATTTGGTTTTCAGTTGTAAATTCAATATTGGTGTTAGCAGTCCATACTGATTCTAAATCATCAGAATCCAGTAAAAGTTGAGTTAATTTACCAGCAGTTGCTTTAACACCTTTTACTACATCAGTTTCCCATTTGTACTGACCATGTGCGCCAAGGGTTAAACCTCCTGTAGAGTGATCTGCAGTGATGACTAAAATAGTATCTTTGTTTTTATCAACATACGCTTTTGCTTTTTCGATTGATTTAGCAAAATCATCCATCTCAGCCATTGCACAGGCAATATCGTTAGAGTGACCACACCAATCAATTTGGCTGCCTTCAATCATCACAAAAAAGCCTTCTTTGTTTTGATTATCTAATAAACCAAGTGCTTTAGACGTTAATTGAGTAAGACGAGTTGGGTTTTCATCTAAAGCAAAAGGTAAGCCTTTAGATGCGTATAAACCAATTGCAGGTATTTGTGTAATTTGCCCTAGGTTTTTAATGTCGTCGCCATATTGATAACCAGCGGCTTTAAATTCATCAACTAAATTACGGTCATCACGAATAAAGTATTTAGTACCGCCACCAAGCATTAAATCAACCGGTAATTTACCCGCAATTTTATTGTCGATGTAGTCATTGGCAATGTCATTATAATTATTACGTGATTCATTATGCGCCGCAAAACTTGCTGGAGTTGCGTGGTTAATTTGTGAAGTTGCTACAAGCGCTGTTGTCATACCGCGCTCTTTTGCTATTTCAAGCATGGTTTTAACTGACTTTTTGTCTGTATCTACTGCAATTGCGCCATTGTAACTTTTATGACCGCTACTGAGTGCTGTAGCACCTGCTGCGCTGTCTGTCACATAAGTATGGTCATCAGGGTAGGTACGAGCCATACCCTTTAAAATAGTGTCAAAAACCGTGCCTTCTACTTCTTTTGTTGCAGGGTCATCTTTAAAATAGCGATAAGCCGTGGTGTAAGCCGGACCCATGCCGTCACCAATCATATAAATTACATTTTTAGGTGCTGATTCTGCGTAAGCACCAGAAGCGGTGCATAAAAGCGCTAATAAGCTGATCTGTTTTTTCATGGTTGTGTACCTTATGAGTGTACCTTATTTAATAGCCGCTGATATTGTATACAGATAGTATGATAAATAAATGAATATCTAAGATATTTATAATTTGGGGTTATATAAATAGAATTGTAGTTAACGCTGTTAGTTCTATTTATTTAAATTATACTGGTTATAGCTTAACTACATATAATGTTATCACCTTTTAATTGTTTAAAAGGTATACAAAGCAAACATATTTAAAAAGATCAGCTTATTTTTTTTGTAATTAAACTTATGATATTGTTTAAATTTTATTTTATATTTTTTGCTTTCTTTAGATCATCAAGATAATTAAATAGCGAATTTGGCACTATTTTCTCGGTTAGTGGTCTGACAACTTGTATGCTATAAATAATGATGCTCTAAATTAATAAAGGACTTGCCGTGCAGCCATTTAATATTGAAACCAATAACTTGAATATTCATGGCTTAAAAGTAGGTTCTGGGGATGAAATAGTAATAGCGTTGCATGGTTGGTTAGATAACTGCCACAGTTTTATGCCAATGTTAAGTAAAGCTAAGCCAAAGCACACTTGGTACTGTATTGATTTTGTTGGGCATGGTTTATCATCTTGGCGAAGTGATGATGCACATTATTATTTTGTTGATTATATTGATGATGTGTACCAACTTATTAATGCGCTTGGTGTTAAAAAAGTTCATTTAGTTGGGCATTCGATGGGAGCCATGGTTGCAGGGCTTTTTGCTAGTTGCTTTGGTGATTATGTAAAATCTGTTACCTTTATTGAGGGGATTGGGTGTGTTACAACTCCTAGCGAAGGCGTATGTGAACAGCTAAAAAGTGCAGTATTAAATAGAGCGCGTTTAAAAAATAAGAAGCAGAGAGTTTATAAATCGAAAGAGCTTATTTATGAAGCACGTGCTCAAACAACCGATTTGAATAGTGAGCTTATTGCTCTTTTAATGCAGCGAAATATAAAATCGGTTTTAGATGGTTATACATTAACAACTGATCCAAAGCTTAAAAATCACTCAGGTTTTAGGTTTGATGAGGCGCAATGTATTGGTGCAATAAAAGATTTAATTGCACCGTGTCAATTAATTTTAGGTAACGAAGGTTATTCGTTTGTAAAACAAAATCTGGCAAAGTATATTAGTTATTACAATAGCTTAAAGGTAATTAATGTAGATGGTGGGCACCACTGTCATATGCAAAGTAGTGAACTTTGTTTTAAGCATATTCAAGACTTTATGCTGCAAAATGGTGCATGTTAATTGTAAGTTTACGTAAAATGTGGGATTATTCCTCCATTAGAGTATTTGCTCAATTGTTAAAGCGCCTTACTTAGATTAAGGTTAATAAAAATATAATTATAAACAGGGGCTAAGAGTGGAAAAAATCTGGCTTAAGCGCTACCCAGAGGGTATGCCTGAAACAATCGATCCTGAGCATTACAACTCGTTACTCGAAGTGTTCGAAAAAAGTTTTACTGACTACACCGATTTACCTGCATTTACTAATATGGGTAAAACGCTGTCTTATAGCGAAATAGATACAGCAACAAAAAAAGTTGCTTCCTACATTCAAAATGATTTAGGTCTTAAAAAAGGCGACAAAGTTGCCGTAATGATGCCTAACTTACTACAAACGCCAGTCACCATTTTAGGTATTTTACGTGCAGGTTGTGTGGTTGTAAATGTTAACCCACTTTACACTGTGCGTGAATTAGAGCATCAGCTAAAGGATTCTGACACTACCGCTATTTTCATTTTAGCAAACTTTGCTGACACACTTGAAAAGTCACTTGCACACACTGATGTTAAACACATTGTAGTAACGCAAGTAGGCGACATGGTTGGTGGGCTTAAAAAGCACATAGTTAACTTTGTTGTGAAGCACATTAAAAAAATGGTGCCAAAGTTCAACTTACCAAACACAATTAACTTTTCAGACGTTTTAGCTGCAGACGAAACTAAATATACACGTCCTGAAATGAGCTTGTCCGATCTTGCTTTTTTACAGTACACCGGTGGTACAACAGGTGTATCAAAAGGGGCAATGCTGAGCCATGGCAATATGGTTGGTAACCTTGAGCAAGTTTCAGGCTGTTTAGACAAAGTGTTAAATCGTGGTACAGAAGTTGTTGTTACTGCTTTACCGCTTTATCATATATTTGCTTTAACAGCTAACTGCCTGACGTTTATGAAGTACGGTGGTTTAAATATATTAATCACAAATCCACGAGATATGCCTGGGTTTGTTAAAGAGCTAGGTCAGCATAAATTTACAGCTATTACTGGTGTTAATACGTTATTCAATGGTTTATTAAACACACCAGGTTTTGCTGAGCTTGATTTCAGTCATTTAAAAATGTCACTTGGTGGCGGTATGGCCGTGCAACGTCCTGTTGCTGAAAAATGGCAAAAAGTGACTGGCTCAAAATTAATGGAAGGCTATGGCCTTACAGAATGTTCTCCATTAGTAACTATTAGTCCTTATGATTTAGAAGCATACAACGGCTCTATTGGTTTACCTGCGCCTAATACTGAAATTAAGCTAATACTTGATAACGGTGAAGAAGCCGCTAAAGGTGAACCGGGTGAAATGTGTGTGAAAGGCCCGCAGGTTATGGTGGGCTATTACAAGCGACCAGATGCAACAGCTGAATGTTTAAAAGATGGCTGGTTTGCAACAGGTGATATTGCAACTTATGACGATGAAGGTTTCTTCTTTATTGTAGATCGCAAAAAAGACATGATCATTGTATCTGGCTTTAATGTTTTCCCTAATGAGATAGAAGAGGTAGTGGCTATGCACGAAGGTGTGCTTGAAGTTGCTGCTATTGGTATTCCTCACGATGTAAGTGGTGAACAAGTTAAAGTTTTTGTTGTTAAAAAAGACCCTTCTTTAACTGAAAAAGATATAATAAGTCACTGTCGTGATAATTTAACTAATTACAAGGTCCCAAAACTGGTAGAGTTTAGGGATGAGTTACCTAAAACTAACGTAGGTAAAATACTCCGAAGAGCCTTGAAAGATTAGCAACCTATAAAAAAGCCGACATATGTCGGCTTTTTTATTGTAGGAGATTAAGTGCAATACCAATTGATCGAAACCCAAAATCAACTGAACACTTTTGTTGAACAAATAAAAAATAAGCCTATTTTAGCTATTGATACTGAGTTTATGCGTCGTCGCACTTTGTATCCAGAAGTTGCACTTATCCAAGTTTTTGATGGTGAGCATTTAGCGCTTATCGATCCGTTAGCTGAGCTCTCATTATTCGATTTTTGGGAAATACTAAAAGATCCTAGTGTTTTAAAAGTACTGCATTCTCCTTCAGAAGATATTGAGGTTTTTCAAAAATACGCAGGCTTTGTTCCATCCCCACTTTTTGATACACAATTTGCGTTGCAGTTACTTGGGGAAGGTAACTGTATGGGCTTTGCCCTTATGGTAAAAGAGTTGCAAGGTATTGAAATAGATAAAAGTGAGTCACGCACCAACTGGCTGCAACGTCCGTTAACTAAAAAACAGTTAGATTATGCTGCTGCAGATACTTTTTATTTATTGCCGTGTTTCGAGCTGATTATAGAGCGTATTAATGCCGCTGGGTTCTTTGACATTGTAATAAACGAGAGTGAGCTGATAGCTAAAAAACGTGCATTTCAAACACCAGACGAGCTTTTATATAAAGATATTAAAAATGCATGGCAACTCAAACCGCACGAACTCGCGGTTTTAAAAGAACTTGCTGTATGGCGCAGAAACAAAGCCATTAAGAAAAATTTAGCGCTAAATTTTGTGTTAAAAGAACATAACATGACTGAAATTGCCAAACGTGGTCCTTCAAGTTTAAATGCTCTACGTCAAATTCCAGGAGTTGAAGCTATTGAAGTTAATCGCTCTGGTGTAGATATAATCAAGTGTATTGAAGTTGCCAAAGCAGTACCAGATGCTGAGCATCCTGAAGTACTTAAGCGCTTAATTGATTTTCCTACTTATAAGAAAGTAGCCAAAGATATTAAACAAAAGATCACTAAAGTCGCTAAAGAGCACAATATACCAGAAGACGTTATGGCCTCTAAAAAGCAAATTAATCAATTGATTAGTTGGAATTGGAAGTTAACTAATGAGCAAAAACAAAGTCATATAAAACCTGATTTATTAAGCTCTTGGCGTTATACCTATGTTAAAGACGCTTTAAAAGAATGGGATACTTAAGACTAGATATTTTTTTACTGTGTAATACATATACCAATCCGCAATAATACTTAATCATTTTGCGGCGCTAAACGTGTCGTTACCTGTGTTAAAAAAATCTCATTTAGAACAACTAAATAGCGATTTTTTTGCCTAGCTATCAACACGTTTTTCCATCCTCAAAATAGATCACTTAATTAAGCGAATTGGTATTATCTATAATTTTTGTGTTACATAGTGAAAAAGTTTTAGTTGCATGCAAGGGATTAAAACGTAGATATTTAGAAAGTTATTACAAAGTAAAAGAAAATAAAGAGGGCGCTTATAAAGCGCCCTTTCTTCAATTACTTCTTTTCTTCATCAGGTAGTGTAACGTTTAGCTCAAGTACGGCTAAATCGTCTTCGTTTTGATCAAACTGAACCTGAACTGCATCGGTACTTACGTTCACGTATTTACGGATCACATCTAAAATATCTTGTTTTAATTGTGGTAAGTAATCCGGTGTTCCTCGTTGAGAACGCTCGTGCGCGACAATGATCTGCAATCGCTCTTTTGCTAGTGACGCACTGTTTTTCTTTTCTGAGCGGAAGTAGTCAAGTAAAGACACGTTAACCTCCAAAAATCCGTTTAAATAAGCCTTTTTTCTCAACGTCTAAGAAGCGAAAATCGACGGTTTCACCTAGTAAGCGGTTAATTGCATCAGAATAAGCTTGGCCTGCATCAGATTCTGTATCCAATATAACAGGTTGGCCTGAGTTTGAAGCACTTAATACCGCTTGCGATTCAGGAATAACCCCTAATAATGGGATTGACAGAATATCTTGCACATCTTCTACCGATAGCATTTCACCTTTTTCAACACGACCAGGGTTATAGCGTGTTAATAGTAAGTGTTCTTTAATATTTTCTAGGCCTTCTTCAGCACGTTTTGATTTGCTGTGTAAAATACCTAAAATACGATCTGAATCTCGAACTGACGACACTTCTGGGTTTGTTGTAACAATTGCTTCATCAGCAAAGTACATCGCCATCATAGCGCCAGCTTCAATACCTGCTGGTGAATCACATACTATGTAATCAAAGTCTTCTTTTAGTTCATTTAGTACGCGTTCAACACCTTCACGTGTTAAAGCATCTTTATCACGAGTTTGTGAAGCAGGTAGTAAAAATAATTTATCTACACGTTTATCTTTAATAAGCGCTTGGTTAAGGTTTGCCTCACCATTAATTACATTTACAAAGTCATAAACAACGCGGCGTTCACAACCCATAATTAAATCTAAGTTACGTAAACCAATATCAAAGTCGATAATAACTGTTTTATAGCCTTTTAACGCTAAGCCTGTGCCAATTGCAGCACTTGATGTTGTTTTACCAACACCGCCTTTACCTGAGGTAACGACAATTACTTTTGCCATGAGATTTATCCTTTAACCAAAGCTGAAATTTCTAATGATTCGTCTTTTTGTTGTATTTGCACTGCATTTCCCCAATGTTCACCTTGTAGCGAATCACTGATCCAGTAGTTACCATCTATTGAAACCAGCTCGGCTTCAAGTTTTTGGCAAAAAATGTGTGCTTCTTTAAAACCTTTTGCGCCTGCAATAGCGCGACCGCGTAACGTGCCATAAATATGCACATTCCCATCGGCAATGACTTCCGCACCATGACTAACTGCGCCAAGTACTATCAAATCTCTATCTTTTGCATAAACTTGTTGTCCAGAGCGAACTGTACCGCTGATAATTTGCGCCGGTAAATGCACCGTTTTTTCTACAATCGATGTATTGGGCTCTTGTTTAACAGGTTCGCTCTTAACGTCTTGTGAATAATTTAAAACAGATAAGCCAGCGGCCTTTGCTTGAGTATGTTGCTCATCTGAGCCATTACACACACCAACCGCATTAAAACTCATTCGCTCGATTAATGATTTTAAGTGAACAAAATCAAGTGAACTGTTTTTAATTTCTATTAAATTAACGACAATAGGCGCCCCCTCAAAAAACTTAGGGGCCTGGGCTATTTTTACATACAGTTGTTCTGCTAAAAGGTTTATATCAGTACTATAAAGATGCAAAACTGATAACGTAAAAAGATTCCCTTTTAACTCAAAAATTTGGTCCGACATACACGCTCAATTGATTTGTCTGATTAGAAATTAATTTTAGATAAACGTAGGCTGAATAGGGCCTTTATTGAAATTTCTAATCTAATTTTTCTAACTTATTATTACTCTCATGTTATAGTGTGCGGCATTGTTAAGCAAGAATTTATAGGGCCATAATGCTCACTGCAGTATATAAAAGTAAGAAAAAAGCGGATACGTTCTTATTTGTTGAAAAAAGAGATGATTTTAGTAAAGTTCCGGAACCTTTGATGACCATGTTTGGTCAACCTGTTTATGTGATGATCATCAATTTAGCAAAACGTGAGCATTTGGGTGGGGCAGATTTAGAAACTGTAAAAGCAGCGTTATCAAATCCTGATAAAGGCTACTACTTACAAATTCCACCACCTGAGCAAAATTTGCTAAGCCAATTACGAAAAGACAATGGAGTTGATAGTGATTAAAAAACTTATCGTTATATTATGTGGTGTATGTTTAAGCTCACCTGTTATGGCAAAAACTCAGGCTGAATTTCAAGATTATTTAGCGAGTTTAAAGCAAGAAGCTATCGCAAAAGGTTACGAAGCCAAACTTATTGACGATGCGTTTGCAACAGCAACGTATAAAGAAAAAGTGGTTTCGGCTGACAAAAACCAGCCAGAAGTAAAAGAAACCCTTGAAACGTATTTACCAAAACGTGTACCACAATGGAAAATTGACCGTGCACGTAAGCTTTACGCAGAAAACAAAGAGGTACTTGAAAAAGTAGCGAAAGAGTTTGGCGTACAAGCACGCTTTATAGTCGCGCTTTGGGGGCTTGAAAGTAACTTTGGTACAATTCAAGGCGGTCATAACGTTATTTCATCATTAGTGACACTTGCTTTTGATGGACGCCGAGAAGCACTTTATAAGCGCCAACTTTGGGCTGCACTGGATATTTTAAAGTCGGGCCACATAACGCTTGATAAATTTAAGGGCTCTTGGGCAGGCGCAATGGGGCAAACGCAATTCATGCCTACCTCTTTTAATGCTTATGCGGTTGATTACAATAACGATGGTCGTAAAGATATTTGGACTACAAAAGAAGATGCTTTTGCCTCAATTGCTAATTATCTAAAGCAAGAAGGCTGGAACGACTCTCTTACGTGGGGTCGCCAAGTTCAGTTACCTGAAAACTTTGATAGTAAATACGTTTTAGTGCGTGGTACAAAAACTCGCAAGCAGTGGTTAGAATATTGGAACGACTCAGAGCGCTCATTAGCTGATTGGCAAGCACTGGGTGTTCGTAAAGCTGATGGTTCTGATTTACCTAATGTAGACGTACGTGCTGCGCTGGTTATGCCTGATGATATAAATGGCCGTATGTACTTAGCGTACGATAACTACAAAGTGTTTATGCATTGGAATCGCTCGTATTACTTTGCTACTAGTGTAGGTTACTTGTCGGATAGAATTGGTTATCCAAAAATCTAATTTTTAAAATATACCTATAAATAAAGCCGCAATTGCGGCTTTATTCTTTTTTGAATATCTTTTCTTTTAGGTCAATAACTTTACCAATTCCAGAACCTAGCTTCATTAGCTTATTAAGTTGCTCTGGCGTTAAACGCTGTAGTTCTGATGACCATTTAGTGACGGTTTCAAGTAGGTTGTGAATCTCACCCATTTGTTTTTGTGCGTAAAGTTCATCGTCGTTACTGGCTTCGTCTAATAAGTTATCGCGTAGTAGCGTTAAGGTGGGCTCAATTTCGCGTTTTTTACGTTCTTCAAATACGCGATTTGCCATATCCCAAATATCGCCAGCAGGGGCGTAGTACTCTTTACGATCGCCAGGAATATGCTGTACTTTAATTAACTGCCACGATTGCAGCTCTTTAATGCCCATACTTACATTACCGCGAGAAATACTAAGTGCATCTGCAATCTCATTAGCTGTCATTGGGTTTTTAGTAATAATCAGCAAACCACACATTTGTCCGATCGTACGATTGAATCCCCAGCGGCTGCCCATCTCACCACAATGCATTACAAAGGCAAAATTCTTTTCGGATAAACTCATAGCTTAGTAACTTTCAGTAATTTCAGAAAGTAAATGCTAGCACGCTCATTATGGATAGCAAGTTCTTAGCAGGCTTATAGGTTAATTTAAATGACTAAAATATGATTTAGATTAATATTTATACATCTATATTGGGATATGTTGTATACAACAATACGTAAATAAATCCTTATTTTTAATTTTTTTTCACATACGATGGAATGACTATGAAAGCTGCAATTAATACTCAATACAAAGGTAAATTAGAAATAACAGACCTACCAATTCCTGAGGTGGGAATAAACGATGTTTTAGTAAAAATAGCGGCCTGTGGTGTTTGCCATACAGATTTACATGCCTGTCATGGGGATTGGCCAGTAAAACCAAAAATGCCATTAGTACCAGGGCACGAAGGTGTCGGTGTTATCGAAAAAGTCGGAAGCAACATTAAGCACTTAGAAGTTGGCGATAGAGTGGGTATTCCTTGGCTCTATAGTGCATGTGGGCACTGTGAGTTTTGCCTAGATGGTAAAGAAACACTGTGTTTATCGCAGCACAATACTGGCTATTCTATTGATGGTAGTTATGCAGAATATTGTTTGGCTCACGGTGATTACGTTGTAAAAATACCTGAGGGATTAGGCTTTTCTGAAGCTGCTCCATTATTTTGTGCAGGTGTTACAACCTATAAAGCATTAAAAGTATCTGGTGCTAAACCAGGGCAGTGGGTTGCTATTGTTGGTGTGGGTGGTCTCGGGCACTTGGCCGTGCAATATGCTAAAGCAATGGGTTTTAATGTAATAGCTGTTGATACAGGTAAAGAAAAACTCGCGCTTGCTAAAGAGCTAGGCGCAGATATCACCCTCGATTTTAAAGAGGTGGTTCCAAGCGAAGCTATTTTTGAACAAGTAGGTGGCGCGCATGGTGTTGTGTGTACTGCGGTGTCTAAAGCGGGGTTTGAACAAGCCTATAAAAGTGTACGCCGTGGCGGTAAATGCGTATTAGTGGGATTACCTGCAGAGGATATGCCACTTCCTATTTTTGATACTGTCCTTAATGGTGTGTCAGTAGTGGGCTCTATTGTTGGTACGCGTAAAGATTTGCAAGAATGCTTGGAATTTGCCGCTCAAGGTAAAGTAAAAGCAATTATTGAAGAAAAGCGTTTAGAGGACATTAACGAAATTTTTGATGATATGCTCAAAGGTGAAATTAACGGTCGCATAGTGGTTACTATTTAATTTAGATTAAGCGTTTATAAAACACAAAAAAGCACGGCTTCTAAATTAGATAACCGTGCTTTTTAAGTATTTAACTAACCTGAGCTCTGCTTGAGATAGATTTATTATCCAAAGTTCAGGTTAACAAGTTAAAGAGTGTAACTAAAACTTAGTTTTGCATTACGCTCTTCCCCTGGCATACCACCTAAAAACATCGCTTTTGAATAATACTTTTTGTTGAACAAATTATTTAAGTTTAACTGCATATGCCATTTATCAGTTGTATACGATACAGCTGTATCGTAAGTCGTATAACTTGGTACATAACCATCAGGAATCGAGAATGAACTTGAATTAGTACTTCTGTTATCTACAAATGTAATACCACCACTTATATTTACAGCTTCAGGTAAATTAAACATATCTGCGTAGTAGGTTACCCACGTACTTGCTGTTACGTAAGGCACACCTTTTTGGCGTGTGTCGTAACTACTGCTGTTAGGATTACTTTTGTCACGTGCATCTTGATAAATACCATTTACGT
The DNA here is from genome assembly GCF_030407615.1 of Pseudoalteromonas sp. APC 3355. Lineage (NCBI taxonomy): Bacteria > Pseudomonadati > Pseudomonadota > Gammaproteobacteria > Alteromonadales > Pseudoalteromonadaceae > Pseudoalteromonas > Pseudoalteromonas sp. APC 3355. The sequence continues at coordinate 159,935 of NZ_JASDDB010000003.1, forward strand.
TTACTTTCCATTTATCGTTCAAGTAAGCATTTAAATCAAGCTCAACACCTTTTGTTTGCTCTTTACCATCATAATAGCTTTCAGGTACATCTGAGCCTGATGTTAATGCGTCATAAAGCGGGTTTGCGTATTCTAAATTAGTACGAGAGCTTTCAAATATAACAACAGATGCGAGTAGTTGGTCATCAAATGCTTTAAATCTAAAGCCTAGGTCGTTACTTATAGACTCTGAATCTTCTCGGTCAGCTTCATTACCTGCCACAGAGCCTAATACACTATACGCTGTACGACCTTTTGAATGATTTACAAATACAGATAAATCTTCAGATGGCTGATACGTTGCCCCCAGGTTATACGTTAAGCCAGAATCTGATGTACTCGCTTCAGGTGTTGGCTCTGCACGGCTAGAACTGTAACGCTCATCAACACCAAAGTGCTCGTAAGTTTGTTCAATTCGGTTATATGCCACACCAATACGCGTTGTAAGTTCTTCAGTTATGTAACCAACATGTTGAATGCCTAAGCCCCATGCTTGTACTTTTTTATTGTAGTCACTTGTTTTAAGCGGATCGTAATCTTCAAAGTTACCGGTTGGCCAATTTGGTTCTCTTATATCGTAAATATACGGCAAAGAACCTTGGTACGTTACATCACCATCATTGTTTGTGAGTACGTAATCTTGATCCCATATTGAGAATTGTTTAAAACGAATATCTCTATCTTCGTAGTTGGCGTTAACTAGTAATTCGTTATCTACGTCGCCTAACATAAAGTCATAACGTAAATCTAAGAAGTACTGCCATGATTTTTCATCTGCTTCTACTTGGCGGTATTCTTGGCGGCGTGCAGCATACGGGTAAAGTACACCGTCTTCAACTAATGGAGCACGAGGGTCGTTATTGATAATTCCATCGCGTGTTGAATAGACGTAGTTATATGCCCCTGTTTGGCGCGCAAAACTTGATGTGTAGTTACGGTACTGTAGCTGCTGGTTTAAAAATAAATCGTCAGTAATGTAATAGTTATGCGTTAATTTAAAACGCAGCTCTTCACCTTCGTTAGCATCAGCCATTGGTGAAATAATACCATTTGTGCCAAAGCTATAAGGTGTTAAGCCATCAGATGCTGATAATGAATTAGCAAGTTGGTCGCGTTGTGCATCACTTAACTGTACGCCGCTTCCTGTTGGATCGTTTACTAAATCGGCACCGGTTACTTCACCCGCGCTTAAACCGTTTGCAGTTTCTGCATTGTAAATACGAATAGGGTGACCAATAGAATCAACCGCTATTTCATCTTTTATATAGGCTGCAGAAAGCATGATGTTTTGTCTGTCATTAAGCACGTATTTAAGCGAGGTATAAATTTCGTCGCGATCTTCTTTTAAATCGCGAAATCCGTCACTTGACGCTGTTTTAGCCATAACACGATAAGCTAAATCATCTGTTATAGCGTTAGTGCTATCAAACGATAATGAATAGCTATCCCACTGGCCAAGCTCAGCCGATACTTTGTGTTTTTCTTCAAACTCTGGTTTTTTTTCAATTAGGTTTATTACGCCACCTGCGCTACCAATGCCATATAAACCTGTTGCAGGGCCTTTTAAAACCTCAACAGATTCAACATTTGTAAGTGAACGAGTTGGGTTAAATGTATTACCCAGGCCTGCACCACCATACATACCATCGTAGGTGTAGTTTGCATCTAAACCACGAATTACTAAGTTATCACCAATACCGTAATTATTACCTGCTTGTGTTAAGCCACTTACGTTTCTAACTAAATCTTGTAAGCTATCTACACCTTGAGATTCAATCAGTTCTCGGTCAATAATTACAACCGGTGCAGGTGTTTCCATTAAAGACATGTCTGATTTAGTAGCAAGACCAGAGCTCATCACCACGCGGTTTTGCTTTTCGTATACGCTGATGCGTTCAATATCAGCATCAACTTGTGTATTTTGGGCAAATGCCATATTTGCATTTAAACAAGCAAGAGTAATAAGAGAGTACTTAAACGTTTTCATAGAGTGATAACTATTCGCGTTATTGAATTTGCGCGAATGATAATGGTTATTGTTTTTAAAGTGAATAGAAAGTTCATTTTATTTGATTAAATAAAACTGTTCGGATAATTAATAGACAAAAGCGAGTCTGATAAGGGGGGCGGTGTCCCTTTTATGGCATATTCAATATGGTTGAGAGTTTTATTAAGGCTGAGTAAACTCAGCCTTAATAGTGTGTATTTACAACTGGTTTTTATAAACAACACCTGCTTTCATTACAAAAGGTACTGCCTCTAAGGTTTTAATACTTTTAAGAGGATTTGCTTTTACCGCAATTATATCAGCTGCAAAGCCTGCTTTAATTTGTCCTAATTGAGTATCCATTTTTAATAACTTAGCGCTATTAATAGTTGATGCTTGAATGGCTTGTAGTTCTGTCATACCAAATTCAACCATGCGGCTAAACTGTTTTGCATTATCTCCGTGCGGGTAAATTGCTGCATCGGTACCGAACACCATTTTAACACCCGCTTTTACAGCACGGCTAAAGCTATCACGTTGCCTTTTAGACACTTGGCGCTCTTTATTTAGGTTTTCTTCGTCTACGCCGTTTTGCTCGCCATAAGTGAGCGTATATTCGGTATTATAAATATCCATAGAAAGCCAAGTACCATGCTCTTTGGCAAGCGCTATGGCCTCGTCATCTAAAAAGCTGGCGTGTTCAATACTATCAACACCTGCTTTAATGGCTGTTTTAATCCCGCTTGTACCGTGTGCATGAGCTGCAACAGGTAAATCTCGCATATGGGTTTCATCAACGATGGCTTTCATTTCTTCAAAAGAATACTGCTGTGCACCTACTTTAGTCCCTTTTGAAAATACTCCACCTGTGGCGCAAAACTTAATAGCATTTGCCCCGTATTTAATATTTTCGCGTACTTTTATACGCGCAGCCCATGGACCGTCTGCGACGCCACTTGAAGTATATTTAAGCTCAGGAGGTAATCGGTTGTTATCACAGTGCCCGCCAGTAATGCCGAGTGATGGGCCTGCAGCCCAAATGCGTGGGCCAACTATGTCACCCGCATTTATGCCGTCACGCACCGCTATAACGCTGTAACCTTCTGCGCCAACATTACGTACTGTTGTAAATCCAGCTTCTAAGGTTTTTTTAGCAAAATGAGCCGCTTTAATCGCCATTCTAGGAACTGATTGACCCAAGCGTTCACTGCGCGGCACCGTAGGGTCACTCGTTAGATGCACATGCATATCCATTAAACCTGGCATAAGGGTTAAATCAGGTAGTTGAATATGTTTATCATCTTTAGACAGCGTTGGTTTTTTATTTTGTTCAATGTTTGTAATTACGCCATCATCAATAGTAATTAAAGGGGATTTAATTAGCTTGCCATCTTCTACATCAACCATGGCTTTAGCCGATAGGTATGTAACTGCATGGGTATTAAAAGCGGTTAAGCAAAGTAAGGCAATAGAGGTGCTGAGTAGTTGTTTTTTCATTTTATTTTTCTTTTAAATCATATTTTAATTAATAGAAATGTAACAAGTTCAGATAAAAGTGCAAATTTAATACGATGAATGCAATCTATCGTAATTTCTTTATTAAGCACGCTTTAATGCGCATAATTAAGAAACGATATTAAAAAGGATTATCATGAAATCAATTAAATTAGCATTAGTTGCCAGTGGCGTTATGTTTGCTTTAAGTGGCTGTATGAATACTGAGCTTAGTACACACACTAATACCAGTACGCAGTTAAACACAGTTAACGCATCGGCAGGTATTGTTTCAGAGCTTTCAGCAGAGCAACAACTCGATGTGCTTGTTGCACAGTATTACGATGAATCGCTCACATATAGCCCCATCAGCGCAACGTACAATGGTCGTAATGAGTTTAACAATCAATTCACGCCTGTGATTTCAGAAGAAAATAGAGCAAAAAAAGCCGCTTTTTATAAAAAATATCAACAGCGATTAAACTTTATAGATAAAGCACAGTTAACAGGGCAATCGCTTTTAAGCTTTGAAATATTAGAGCGCGACCTTGCACTTAAATTAGAAGGCATGCAGTTTCCTGATTATTTACTACCAATAAATCAAATGGCGGGTGCGCATAACACCTTTGCAGGTTTTGGTTCAGGTCAAAGTGCTCAGCCGTTCAATACCGTTGAAGATTACACCGCTTTTATCTCGCGTAGCGAAGGTTTTGTAAAGTGGCTTGCCAGTGTAGAGCGTTCAATGGCGCAAGGCATTAAACTAGGTATTACGTTACCAAAACCACTTGCTGAAAAATTACAGCCACAATTTGCAGCTCATGTAGTTAAAAATGCCGAAGATTCATTATTTTGGGGACCAATTAAAAAATTACCAGAATCGTTTAGCGCACAGCAAAAGCAAAAAATTACAGCGCAGTATCGTCAATTGATTATGCAGCACTTAGTACCGGCTTATAAAAGCATGAGCGACTTTTTAGCTAATCAGTATATTCCTAATAGTCGAGAAAGCGTAGGTTACAGTGACTTACCAAACGGTAAAGCGTGGTACGAATACCAAATTAAGAAAAACACAACGCTTAGCTTATCTGCAGACGAAATTCATGACATTGGTTTAAGTGAAGTGTCGCGCATTTTAAGCGAAATGAAAAAAGTAAAAGAAACCGTAGGCTTTAAAGGTGAGCTATCTGAATTTTTTGATCATTTACGTGATTCAGATGAATTTTACTACGACACGCCCGAGGAGTTAATTGCGGCATATGAAAACGTTAAGAAAAAAATAGATGCGCGTTTGCCTCTACTTTTTAACATAGCCCCCAAAGCACCTTACGTTGTAAAAGCAGTTGAAGCATACAGAGCGCAGTCGGCAGCAGGTGCATCCTATGCATCTCCGGCGCCTGATGGCTCTCGTCCTGGTATTTTTTATATCAATGCTTATAACTTAAAAGCGCAGCCTAAATTTTTACTCGAAACTTTATCGATTCACGAAGCAGCCCCGGGTCATCACTTTCAAATAGCACTTCAGCAAGAAATTGAGGGCTTACCTGATTTTCGTAAATTTGGTGGTTATACCGTGTTTGCAGAAGGTTGGGCGCTTTACGCAGAAAGCTTAGGTAAAGAGCTAGGCTTATTTACCGACCCTTATATGTGGTATGGACGTTTATCGGATGAGCAATTACGCGCAATGCGTTTAGTGCTTGATACCGGTTTTCATGCAAAAGGGTGGACGCGTCAACAAGGTATAGATTACATGCTTGCAAATTCATCTATGGCTAAAAGTGATGTAATTGCTGAAGTAGAGCGCTATATAGCATGGCCAGGCCAAGCGCTTTCTTACAAGTTAGGGCAATTTAAAATTCAAGAATTACGTGATTTTTCTAAAAAACAACTGGGTGATAAATTTGATATTAAAGCGTTTCACACGCAAATATTAATTGATGGCGCATTGCCAATGCCAATTCTAGAGGAAAAAATTAAGCGTTGGGTTAAATCTCAAAGCTAATTTGTAGCGCAAAGCCAGTACTTTGAAAGGGTATTGGCTTTGCGCCATTTACAGCAATACGGTAGAATGCGCGCTCTTTAGGGGGCACGAGTAAACTATGTTTGATCAACAATTAGCAAATACACAATTTTGGCTTAAAAAAAGCTTAAGCGACATGAGTCAAAACGAATGGGAAGCCATTTGTGATGGATGCGGAAAATGTTGTTTAAATACGTTTATTGATAGCGAAGATGAAGACGAATTTACCGCCACCGATCAGTTACGCGAAGGTGAGCAATTAATATTTACTAATATTGTATGTCAGTATCTTGATAACAACACCTGTGGTTGTAGCGAATATGAAAACCGCCAAACGCTTGTTCCTTCTTGTGTAAAACTCACAAAAGAAAACCTTAAAGACATCTTTTTTATGCCACAAAGCTGCAGTTACCGTCGTTTACATGAAGGTCGTGGTTTGGCTTCTTGGCATCCGTTATTAAATAATGGTGATAAAACAAAGATGCATGAGCTAGGTATTTCTGTAAAAGACAAAACAGTAAAAGATTGCGATGTAAAGCTCGACGACTTTGATTTGTACATTGCAGAATGGCCAACAAAGGACGTAGATTAATGAGTAAACAACAAGCCGTAATTGGTTTAATCAATCCTAAAAGCCCGACTAATGTTGGTGGTGTATTGCGAGCAGCTGGCTGTTATGACGCTAAACAAGTTTTTTTTACAGGCAATCGCTACTTAAATGCCAAAAAATTCCATACAGATACAAAAAATGTAGTGGAGCGTATTCCTTTAACCGAAACAGATAATTTAGAAGCAATAAAGCCACAAGGCGCAACGGTTGTGGTTATTGAGCTTATTGAAGGTGCAACACCTTTACCTGAGTTTAAACATCCTGAAAATGCATTTTATGTATTTGGGCCCGAAGATGGTTCTGTATCAAAAGACGTCTTAAAGTGGTGCGATGAGGTTGTTTATATTCCAACTATTGGCTGTATGAATTTAGCGGCAACCTGTAATGTAGTTTTGTATGACCGCTTGGCTAAATTAGGTGGCGTTGAGAGTAGTGACGATACTATTATTAGCTCTCGCGATACAAACAATAAAATGAGGTGGCAAAAAAGCTGATTAGTTAAGGTTTATTTGTGCAAAAGTGATAGTAGTAGCTAAACTTAAAAACACTATTAATCACAAATAGATACTAAAATGCGCTGCTTTTATTTTATATTATTGCTAACAACTAGTAATAGTTTTGCTGAAACATCGGTTGAGTATTTTCAAAATGGTACTCAACACACCTTAACTGGGCATTCCCATAAATCAGGGGTGCTCTATGAAGCTAAAAATTCCAAACAAACACTTCATCTAGCCACACTCGATTGGCCTCCCTATATTGGTAATAATGTATGTAATAAAGGCTGGGTTTATCAATTTTCAATTGCCTTGTTAAATAGTAAGGGCTAGAGCGTATATATTGAATTTTTGCCTTGGGCAAGAGCGGTACGAAATGTAGAACTAGGCAGGGCTGACATACTAATGCCTGAATACTTTATAGAAGATACAGCCCCCTCCGATTATGTTGATGGTAAAACACGTCGAGAATTACTCGGCTTATCTAATTCGTTTAAAGGTGGCAAAATTGCTTTTTTAAAAAGAAAAGGCGATATAGACCATTTCACAGGAAACTTGAACTCGCTCAAAGGGCTTAAGATTGGTGTTGTTCGAGGGTATCAAAATACGCCAGAGTTTGATGCAATGATGGACAATGGCGAGTTTGAAGTTATCACCTCTGTTGATGATTTACAGCTTGTTAAGCTACTGACTGCTAAACGTGTTGATTTGGTTATAGGCGACCCTCAAGCTTTGAAATCATCTGTGGCTTACTCCTCTTTAACTAAACCTGAAAAACAGTCTTTGCTTTCTTCCATTGAGCAAGAAAGCATTCCTTTGCAATATAACTCGTTATATTTTGCCATTAGTAAGCGTGCGCATAATTGGCTTTTAGTATTAGAGGATATAAACGAAGGGCTTTATCAGTTTAATAACAGTGGCGAAATAGACCGAATTATTAGTGCGACCAACACGCAATGTGAATAACGTTACTGGAACGTTCCATAAGTGCGCTGACTAATTTATATTTAAACATGTAAAATCGTTTTCAACTTGTTAATGGAGTGAAAACGACGTGAGTGAAATAAATACAAACCAATCATTCGCGGTCAACGAACAGCCAAATAAAAATTATCTGTTTCCACTGACTGCAATGACGACCCTATTTTTTTTATGGGGTTTTATTACTGTTTTAAACGATGTACTAATACCACGCTTAAAAGGCGTATTTGATTTGAGCTTTTTTGAAGCGATGCTAGTACAGTTTTGCTTTTTTGGAGCTTACTTTATTGTTTCTATTCCTGCGGGGCTTTTAGTTAAGCAATTTGGTTACAAAAAAGGGATTTTAACTGGTTTAATTGTGGCTTCAATGGGGTGTATGTTGTTTTACCCTGCTGTTGTAGTACATGAATATTGGCTATTTTTAGGCGCTTTATTTGTACTTGCTGCTGGTGTAACTGTACTTCAGGTTTCTGCCAATCCTTATGTTGCTGCTCTTGGCAGCGAAAAAACAGCTTCTTCTCGTCTAAATTTAGCACAAGCACTTAATGCGCTTGGTACTACCGTTGGGCCTTATGTTGGTGGTTTATTATTTTTCGGTACAGCAGGTAGTTTAGCCGCATCGGCTGCAACTGCTGAATCTGTAAAAGTGCCTTATCTAATGCTTGCTGGCGCTTTATTACTTATCGCTATTGTATTTGCCTTTATAAAGCTTCCAGAAATTGAAGCCCACAAAGAGGAAAATAATACAGCAATTGAATCTCGTTCGTTAATGCAAGCACCGCACTTAACTATGGGTGTACTTGCTATATTTTGCTACGTAGGCGGGGAAGTTGCCATTGGCAGCTTTTTAGTTAACTACTTTGGTGAGGCGCACATAGCAGGGCTTGAAGAGCATACTGCGGCTGCACTTATTAGTTATTACTGGGGCGGGGCAATGGTAGGGCGTTTTATTGGCTCTGTATTATTACAAAAGATAGCACCTTCTAAAGCTATAGCGTTTAATGCATTTAGTATTATTGCGCTATTACTGATCACTATTTTTACTCAAGGTGACGTAGCTTTATACTCAGTATTGGCAATTGGTTTATTTAACTCAATTATGTTCCCGACTATATTTTCAGTTGCAATCGAGCGACTAGGATCATTGACGAGCAAAGGTTCTGGCTGGTTATGTTTAGCAATTGTTGGTGGTGCGCTTGTACCATTACTGCAAGGGTTTATAGCTGATACAGTAAATATACAGCTAAGCTTTTTTGTTCCAATGTTATGTTATGTATTTATTGCATGGTACGGTTTGAATGTTGTTCGCTTAGCAGATAAGTGGAAATAACAGACTATACAAGAGTGACTGAATACGTATTCAGTCACTTATAAAGCTACATTTAATGGGAACGTTCCACAAGCAATAAATCTAGTCATTTATTATTTTAATATTAGCCAGTTACCCACAAAAGCCTTTTGTTTTACAATCCTTTATTCTTATTTTTAATCAATAACCTAACTGTAAGTCTCTTTTACTAGGACATTTAGCTAAATTTTTGCTAAAACAGTAAGGCTAATAACGATAAATAATAAAAAGGATGTATATGCTTAACTCGTTGAAATTTACTTCCAAAGTGACTATTGCAGCCTCCTTAATTTTGGTTTTGGTGCTAGGGTTATTTACTTTTAATAACTACATTGCGATGCGCAAGCAAACCGAGCAGCAGTTAAGCTTGGTATTGCAACAAAATTCCGAATCTGTTTCACAAAATATAGCGAGTTGGTTAAATGCAAAGTTGGCGATTGTAATATCAATTGCTAAAACCCATAAAGCTAATGATTCTAAAGCACTCACCCTTTCACAATTAAATACAGCAGAGCTTGCTGGAAGCTTTAAAAATACGTATATAGGTAAATCCAGCGGCACGTTTATATTAAACGATCAATCAGTCGTTTTACCTCCAGATTTTGATGCGACTTCTCGCCCTTGGTATAAATTAGTCGAAAACAAATCAAATACCGCTTTTACAACTCCTTATATTGATGTAACCACTAACGAGCTTACAATTTCAGCGGTAGTACCCATACTCCAAAATGGTCAGTTTAGCGGCGTTGCAGGTGCCGATATTGATATGCAGACCGTGACAAAAATTATCAACGATATTGACTTTTTAGGACTCGGTTATGGTTTTTTACTCGATAACAAAGGCCAAGTGTTAAGCCATCCAAATGCTCAGTTAAACTTAAAAAATGCATCTGACATCTTTGGCACCAATACGCCTTTACAAAGTGAGTTTACCCAGTACGAGATAAACGGAGAGTCTAAGCTTATTTCGTTTACAAAAATTAGTGGTATTGAAAACGTAGATTGGTACCTAGGTGTTGTTATAGACAAAGATAAAGCGTATGCCAGTGTCTCTAATTTTGGCCAAACCGCAGCTGTTTTTATGGTGATAGGAATTATCACTATTATAATTATGATGCAGCTTTTATTACGCTATTTAATGCAGCCAATGAATCGTTTAAACGATGCTATTAAAGATATAGCACAAGGTGAGGGCGATTTAACAAGGCGTTTAACCGTTGAAAACGATGATGAATTTGGCGATTTAAGCTATTCATTTAATATTTTCATCGAAAAAATTCAGCATTCAATAGAACAAGTAAAAGAGTCTACAAAGCAATTAGATACAGCAATTGAGAGCTTGGTATCACAAACACATTCTTCGCTGTCTATGTATGATGATCAAAGTAAACGAACCGATAGCGTTGCAGCAGCTATCAACCAGTTTTCTGCCACATCAATGGATATTTCAAGTAATGCAGAGAGTGCATCGCAGCTTGCTAAAAATGCAGATGAACATTCAACACAAAACCAAGAAGCATTAAGCCACAGTGTTGCAACTATCCACCAGCTCTCGGGTAATATGGAAAAAGCTCAGCAAACTATAAACAGTTTAAATACGCATACAGCCAGTATTGGCCAAGTGCTTGAAGTTATTAAAGGTGTAAGTGAGCAGACGAATTTATTGGCACTTAATGCCGCAATTGAGGCCGCTAGAGCAGGAGAGGCGGGACGCGGTTTTGCCGTTGTAGCAGATGAAGTTCGCCAATTAGCGCACCGCACTCAACAGTCAACGCAAGAGATTGAAGACACGGTTAGCCAGTTGCAAAAAGGCTCAAACCTTGCGGTAGAGCTTATGAAAACAAGCCTTGAAGGCAGTGAAAAAAGCGTGCAACAAGCCGATGCTGTTGGCAATTTAATGAGCCATGTTATACAAGCGATTCAACAAATTAACGATGCAAATCACTCTGTGGCCACTGCAACAGATGAGCAAAACCAAGTTGTTAAGTTATTAGATACAGATATTCAAACAATTAATTCGCTTTGTATACAAGGCAAGGCCAACTTAAATGACACGCTTGACGAATGTACCAAACTAAAACAACAGTTTAGTGCTTTAGAAAATATGGTTCAAAAGTTTAAAGTATAAAATTAATGACTAAAAAAAATGTGAATAAACCAAATTGGCTCAGTCTAATAAATATCGACAGTGTTTATAGCTCAGACATGCAACGCAAGGCGTTTTCTTTATTTACCATGATTGGGATTTCAATTGTGGTGATCGCAGTATTAGTGTTTTTTAATTATAAGCTTTATTCGCCACTACTAACCGCTTCATTAATTATCGTTAACATTACAAATATAAGCTGTTCTATCTATTTTATAAAAACGGGTAATCTGCAAGTTGTGGCATTAATAAGTATGAGCATTGTGTGCATGATGTTTGTTGCACTTGTTTATACCGGCGGTAAAGATAATACCGCGCTATATTGGCTAATGTTTTATCCTGTCGTAACGTTTGCATCTTTAGGGGTTAGATTAGGTGCTTGGTTAGGCTGTACCTTACTGTTTTCTTGTATTGTTATTTTATACGGCCCTGACTTTGGTCAAGTTAGCTATGGCAACGTAGAAAAAACACGTTTTATAGCGTCCTTTTCTATGGTGTTTTTATTCTCATTTATTGGTGAGTATTTTAGGCATAAAAGCCACATGGCTATTGCCGATATTACGCTAGAGCAAAAACAAGATGCTTATACTGACCCCCTTACTGGCATAGCAAATAGGCGTTTTATTACCTCTCATTTTTTAAAGCTTGCTCAAACACGCCCAGAGCAGTACTTACCTTTTTCAATATTGTTAATTGATTTAGATAATTTTAAATCTTTAAACGATACGCATGGTCACGATTTTGGTGATACGGTATTGATAGAATTTACCAAACTTCTTGAGTCTCAATTTTTGGCAACTGCGTTAAAGGCCCGTTATGGCGGTGAGGAATTTGTTGTTATTTTACCGCAGCTCACTGCCTCTGCAGCCTCTGTAATTGCTAACAAATTTCGAGAAGCCGTGGCAGGGCATGTTATATTTACTGATGACAAGCAGCGTATTTCAATCACCTGTAGCATTGGTATTTCCCAAGTAAATAAAGTAACTGATTATGATGATTCATTAAAGCAAGCTGATGAAGCTCTTTATAGTGCAAAGGCTGCTGGTCGCAATAGAGTCGTCTCAAACTAGTTGAAGGATTAATATGTCTCAAAGTAAATTAATATATGTTCATGACCCAATGTGTAGTTGGTGTTGGGGTTACTCACCAACCTGGCTTAAGCTAAAATTAGAGCTTGCTGGTAAAGTGGCAATTGAATATCAGGTAGGTGGCCTAGCACCCGATAGCCAAGACCCAATGCCACAAAATATGAAAGAGATGCTTGAGGGAACTTGGCATAAAATTTCAGCGCAGTTAGGTACGCAATTTAATTATGATTTTTGGCGCAACTGCCAGCCAAGGCGTTCAACGTATCCCGCATGCAGAGCTGCACTTATAGCGCGTAAAGCGGATAAAGAAGCTCAAATGGTGGCTGCTATTCAACACGCTTATTACCTAAACGCACAAAACCCGTCTGATGAAAGTACATTAATTAGTTTGGCTGAAAAAATTGGCTTAAATAAAGATGAGTTTTCGGAGCAGCTAACATCAAGCGAGCTTAATGAGGAGCTCAAAGCGGAGTTATCCTTTGTTCGCACTTTACCAATTCAAGGTTTTCCCTCACTAGTGCTTATTAAAGATAATAAAGCTTACCCTATCGAAATAAATTATACCGATTGGCACTATTGCCTTAATCAAATTAATTCAATTTTGGATTAACCACCTTCTTGCATCTTCTTAATAGGGGTATTTGGCCAGCAAGTCCCCTTATTCGCGTTAAAACCTCCTCGTAAGTCTTAATTGTTACCATTGTCATAAAAGCGACTTTTTTGCGCAACATCCTTGTCATGTTTCATCTATAAACTCCTGCTCATTGAATTATTAAGTCATAAATTATTTATATAACAAAGTTTATGACCTAAAAAAACAAACTAGCAAATCCGCTAACTAACGAGTAAAGGTGTATGCGATGAAAGGCGTTAAACCATTAATCTTAGCTGGTATTGTGGCCGCAAGTGCAGCAGTACACGCAAACGATTTAGATAAGGTTATTGATAAAAGCAGTGAAATTAATAAATCAGCTGCGCAATCACAAACAAAAATAGACAAGATTGCAGATTCAATGCAAGGACGTTTACAGCAATTTAAAACCCTCAATAAAGAGATTGATGGTTTAGCTGTATACAACGCCCAGCTAACTAAACAATTAAATAATCAAATAGAAGAGATGGAATCTTTAAACCTGTCAATGGATCAGGTTTCTATTATTGAACGTCAAATTACGCCGCTAATGCTTAGAATGATTGAAGGTCTTGAGCAGTTTGTATCTTTAGATATTCCATTTTTAGCTGATGAGCGCACTAAGCGCGTTACGTCTTTAAAAGAAATGATGAATCGTGCTGATATTAACTCAAGTGAAAAATTCCGCCGTGTACTTGAAGCGTATCAAGTAGAAGTAGACTACGGGCGCACTATTGAAGCTTATACCGCACTTTTAAATGTGGATGACAAAGAGCGTGAAGTTGATTTTTTACGCATTGGCCGTTTAGAGCTTATTTACTTAACACGCGATGGCAAAAAAGCAGGTAGTTGGAATGCAGATACAAAGTCATTTGAAGCATTACCAGACTCTACAATAAGCCAAATTAATAAAGGTTTACGCATTGCGCGTAAACAACTTGCCCCAGATATGTTAACTCTGCCAGTACATGCAGCAGAATAAGAGGTTGAAAATGAAATTGTTTACTCAAATGACAAAAATAGCTCTTTTTGCTGCAAGCCTAAGCATTACTGGTGCAAGTATAGCGGCAGAGCCAATGAACTTAGATTCATTACTTAAAACGCTTGAAAATGGTAAATCAGCTCAAAGCGAGCAAAATAAACAACGTGAACAAGAGTTTGCTGCTCGCCAAAGTGAGCAAGTACAAATGCTTAAAAATACCCAAGCAAAGCGCAATCAAATGCTGGTGGAATCTGAACGTCTAGAAACGCAATTTGAAGAAAACGAAGTAAAACTTGCTAACTTAACAGACACGCTTTCTAAACGAATGGGTTCGCTTAAAGAGTTGTTTGGCGTTCTTCAACAAGTTGCAGGGGATTCTAGTAATAAATTTGCGACATCAATAGTATCTGCTCAGATTGCTGGGCGCAGTACGTTTATGGATGACCTAGCTCAAAAGATGGGCTCAACTTCAAAACTTGCTTCAATAGAAGATATTGAAAAAGTATGGTTTGAATTACAACGCGAAATGACCGAGCAAGGTAAAGTAAGTCGTTTTAACGCAAGTGTTATTGTTGAAGGCGGTACTAAAGCACAGCAAGAAGTTGTGCGAGTGGGCGCATTTAACCTTATATCAAACGGTAAGTATTTAGAGTTTAATCCTTCGACTAATTCTTTGAGTGAATTAACTCGCCAACCTGTATCGCGCTTTACTGCAACAGCAGAAGAGCTACAAAGCACTAAAAGTGGCGTGGTGCAATTTGCACTTGACCCAACAGGTGGCTCTATACTTGGTTTATTAGTACAAGCACCGGATACCCAAGAGCGTGTTCACCAAGGTGGCACAGTGGGTTATGTGATTTTAGGCGTAGGTGTTATTGCACTTCTTATATCACTTGAGCGTTTTTTCTCACTATTGATTATGGGCGGTAAAATTCGTCGTCAGCTTAAAGATACTGTTGCACGTGATGACAATCCGCTTGGACGCGTAATGAAAGTAAAAGATCAATTTCCAAGTGTTTCACACGACACACTGGAGCTTAAATTAAGTGAAGCTATTTTACGTGAAATGCCAAAAGTGACGCGTAATTTAACACTTATCAAAATCATCTCTGTTGTTGCGCCGCTGTTAGGTTTACTAGGTACGGTAACCGGCATGATCAACACATTCCAAGCAATCACCTTATTTGGTACTGGGGATCCTAAGCTTATGGCGGGTGGTATTTCTCAAGCGCTAGTAACAACGGTATTGGGCTTAGTGGTCGCCATACCAACGGTATTTTTATACACCTTACTTAATACGCGCGCTAAAAATATCTTGTTAACTATTCAAGAGCAGAGCGCCGGTATTATTGCAGAGCGAAGCGAGAAGGGAGCATAAACCATGGTGCTATTGATTGACTCAATCAATGCTATCCGTGATTTTCTCGACACCGGTGGCCAAGTTCTCTTGGTCATCGGGGTGTTAATCTTCGCGATGTGGTTATTGATACTCGAGCGATTTATTTACTTTTTTAATGGTTTTAGAAGCTATAAACACGCTCTTAAAGCCAATTGGATTAACCGTGCAGAACGAGATAGCTGGAATGCAGAGCAAATACGCGAATCGATGATATCGCGAGCTGGTATGCGCTTAAACACCAATCTTTCTTTAATTAACGTGATGGTTGCTTTGTGTCCACTACTTGGTTTGTTAGGCACGGTGACGGGTATGATAGAAGTGTTTGATGTAATGGCAATTACCGGCACAGGGAGTGCGCGTTCAATGGCATCGGGGGTATCTAAAGCAACTATCCCGACAATGGCAGGCATGGTAGGTGCGTTATCTGGGGTATTTGCCTCAACGTACTTACAACGAAAAGCTAAGCGCGAAGTAGAACTACTACAAGACAGCATGGTTTTAGACCATTAAGCAAAATTTTGATGAGCGGCTTATATAAAGCCGCTCATCCTAGGAGAATAAAAATGAGAGCCCCGTTAGGAAACCTATTTCAAGAAGACGAAGCTGAAGAAATAAACATGACCCCAATGCTAGACGTTGTATTTATCATGCTTATTTTCTTTATTGTAACTGCCTCTTTTGTTAAAGAAGCCGGTATTGATGTAAACCGCCCAGAAGCCGCAACAGCGGTTAAAAAAGAGCGTGCTAATATTTTAGTGGCTATTTCTGATACAGGCGAGATTTGGATTAATAAACGTCAAATTGATGTACGCGCAGTACAAGCCAATATCGAGCGTTTAAAAGCAGAAAATCCACAAGGTAGCGTTGTGATTCAAGCAGATAAAAAAGCCACTACCGAAATGTTAATTAAGGTGATGGATGCCTCGCGCGCGGCGGGCGCATTTGATGTATCAATTGCCGCACAAGATGCGTCTTAAGGGCTAGTTATGTTGCGATATTTAGTTGCATTAGTGATAGCCGGTGTAGTGACCTTTATGTTGTTTTTAGGCATGCAGGCACTGATCACTGGCGGTGAAGGCGCTATGACGGATCCGGTAAAGGGTAACGTACTTGATTTTGTTCGCTTGAAAAAAGAAGAAACCGTACAAAAAAAAGAGCGTAAGCCACAAAAGCCACCAACACCAAAAGAGCCGCCACCACCAATGGAATCACCGCAAATGCAAAATAGTGATGCTACAGCAAATGCTAACAACTTTGACTTTGGTGCCAATGTAGATGCGGATGTAAATTTAGCCGGCGGGTTAGCACTTGAAACAAGTGATGGTGAATACTTACCGATTGTTAAGGTGGCCCCTGTTTATCCGCGCCGTGCGTTATCACGTGGCATAGAAGGCTACGTTATTGTTGAATTTACAGTAACAAAACAAGGTACTGTACGCGACCCACAAGTAGTAAAAGCAGAGCCTCAGTCACTCTTTGATAGAGCCGCGATGGATGCAGCCCTTAAATTTAAATATAAACCGCGCGTAGTAAACGGTGAAGCCGTTGAAGTTGCGGGTGTTCAGAACAAAATATCTTTCCAAATTAGCGGTTAATTAGTAATTAACCACGGGTAAACGGACAGAAATGCGAGGCGATTATGAAATTACTACCTACAGCTAAACTTTTAAAGTTAACACTATTTTGTACCGCTGCGATCAGTACAAGTATTGTTGCACCAAGTGCTCTAAGCCTAATTCCAGGGCTACATGTAGCTACGGCACATGCAGAGCAAGAACAAAAAACGAAACGTGTACCAGCACTGCGTGAAAAGGTTTATAGCCAGCTTGCTCGTGCCCAAAAGCTTGCAGACGATGGTGATGTTAAAGCAGGCCTTGAAGCGCTTGATAGCATTCAAGAGCGAGCTGCAAGCATGAACTCGTACGAAGTGGCAATGATGCATAACTTTTACGGGTTTATTTATTACAACGAAAACGACTTACCAAAAGCGATTGCCTCGTTTGAAAAAGTGGTAGCAGAGGAAGCCATTCCAGAGTCACTTCGTTTAAGCACTACATTTAGCTTGGCTCAACTGGCTATGGCTAATAGTGATTACACTAAAGTTATCTCTTTTTTAGATGACTGGGACAGTATTAACACTCAGCCTAAAACAGAAGGCTATTACTTGTTAAGAGCCCAAACATACTATCAGTTAAAAGATTATAAAAAAGGGCTTGAGTACATATCTCAAGTGATTGCTTTAAGCGACAGCGAAGGCAAAACACCTAAAGAAAACTGGTTAGTACTACAGCGTGCAATGTATTACTCGCTTAATCAAACTGACAAAGTTGTTGAAGTGCTTGAGCGCATGGTAAAGCTTTATAATAAGCCTGAGTATTGGGTGCAGTTATCGGGTATGTATGGTGAAACAGGTAGGGAAAAACAACAGTTGGCGGTAATTGAAGCCGCTTACCAGCAAGGATTTTTAACCTCTAAATCTGATTTACGCCAATTAGCGCAAGTGTATTTATACAATGGTTTAGCGTTTAAAGCTGCAAAAGTGATGAGCGATGCCATTGATAAAGATATTGCTGAAAAAACAGCAAAAAACTACGCTTTTGTTGCCGAGGCGATGATCCAAGCTAAAGAAGATGAAAAATCTATTACCTACTTTGCAAAAGCTGCTGATTTATCTGAGCACGGTAAATACGATCAACGTTTAGCCGAAGTATTTGTTAATACAGAGCAATATGAAGAAGCCGCCGACGCAGCGCGTAAAGCACTTGATAAAGGTGGTCTTGATTTTGAATCAAATGCATTTGTTGCACTGGGTATGGCGCAGTACAACATGCAAAATTTTGATGCATCAATTTTAGCGTTTGAGCAGGCAGAAAAACATAAAAAATCTCAGCGTTTAGCACAGCAGTGGATCAAATATGTAAAGCGCGAAAAAGTGCATGCAGAAACACTTAGAACAGCTTTACTGTAAATTTTAAAGCGCTTTACTAATTAACAAGTAACGCGTGTAAAACCAGTTCATAATCGCAATACTAAAACCGCCTCAGGGCGGTTTTTATCGTCTCTAAAAGCATCCAATTGTTTGATTTTAAATAAGTTACTTTTGTCATCTTATGGTTATTAAACTGTAACTACTTTGTCATAAGTCTCCCGTATTGTAACCGCAGCTAAACTCAAGTGACCTTAAAGCATTATTTAAGTGTTTTATGGTGACTTGAGTTTATTTGAGCACCTAAAAAATAATTAAATACTTTAACGGAGTGAACAATGAAATTATCTGACTTATTCAAAGTAAGTTTGATTGCAACTGCAGTATCTTTAGCTGGTTGTGGTGGAGACTTAGTAGTATCTGAAGGCGACACAACTATTAATGAAGGTGATACAGTAACCAACGTTATTGAAGGCGGTGACGATACAAGTGGTGAAACGTCATCACGTGATGATTCACAAAATGCTACCACTGGCTTTCCTACTGATATTGATAATGCACTAACTCAAGGTTTAGCAACTGATGTTTCTAGTGAGTTTACATCTATTACAGATAAGCCCGTTTATCGCTTAGCTGCAGATACTGTGTTTACTACTGATGTATCATTAACGAACGACGCACACTGGATCTTAAATGGCCGTACTGCGGTTGGTAATGATCGCGCAGATAATGCCAAGCTTTATATTCAGCAAGGTACAACGATTATTGGCGAAACAGGAGATGACTTCCTAGTTGTTCGTCGCGGTTCACAAATTGAATCGGTAGGGACTGTAAGTCAGCCCATTACAATGACCTCAATTCAAGATGTTACAGCTCAAGAAACAACGATTGGTCAGTGGGGCGGTTTAGTATTATTAGGTAACGCGCCAGCAAATTCTTGCGGCGACCAAGAAGGTGAAGCAACAGCTGATGAACTTGCTAGTTGTGGTGTGTCGGCTGAAGGTGATGCAGGTCAGTTTGGTGGCGATATCAGTGATGATAATTCAGGTACTTTAAAGTATGTACTTGTAAAGCAAGCCGGTAAAACGTTAGGTAATGGTGATGAGTTAAATGGTATTACGTTTGCCGGTGTTGGCTCTGCAACTACGGTTGATTATATTCAAGTACATGAAAATCTTGATGATGGTATCGAGTTCTTTGGTGGCACAGTTAATGTAAGCAATGTTGTACTTACAAATATTGGCGACGATTCGCTAGATTGGTCTTTTGGTTGGACGGGCTCAGCTACAAACGTTTATATTCAGCAAGCGGCTAACGTAGGCGATAACGCTATCGAAGCTGATAACTCTGAATTTGATTCAAGAGCAACACCATTAACACTACCTACTATTTCAAACGTTACAATTGTGGGTGCTGAGGGCAATAACGGCATTCGTTTACGTGCGGGTACTGCTGGGGTTCTTAAAAATGTATTTGTAACGGGCCCAGCTACTTATGAAAACTGCTTACGTGTAGGCTCTGATTCAGTACCTCGTGCAGAGGATGGCACACTTACGATTACAAACTCTATAGTTGCTTGTCAAACTGCAGCGAATAACTTTGGCAGCGAAGTTATTAACGGTGGCGATGTACAATCTTGGTTTGAAGGCCAAGACGCTAACCAAACACTTACCCCAGCTGATTTAATGCTAGATGACAACGGTTATACACCACTTGCTGGCTCGCCACTTATTGCAAATACTCAAATTGGTGCATTTGATGGCTCAACTAATTGGATGGAAGGTTGGACTGTTGGTATCAATGGCGGCTTTCCTACTGATATTGATAATGCGCTATCACAAGGTTTAGCCTCAGACGTATCTAGCGAATTTCCAGAAATTACAGATAAGCCAGTATATCGCTTAGCTGAAGATACAACGTTTACAGCGGATGTAACACTTACAAATGACGCACATTGGATTTTAAATGGCCGTACTGCAGTAGGTAATGACCGTGCAGACGCTACAACACTTTATGTTCAAGCCGGCACGACATTAATTGGTGAATCAGGTGATGACTTTTTAGTTGTTCGTCGTGGTTCGCAAATTAACGCAAATGGTAATGCAACTGCACCGATTACAATGACATCTATTGAAGATGTAACAGGCGCTGAAACAACAATTGGTCAATGGGGCGGCTTAGTATTATTAGGTAATGCACCCGCTAACTCGTGTGGCGATCAAACTGGCGAAACGACAGCTGAAGAACTTGCTAACTGTGGTGTATCTGCAGAAGGTGACGCTGGTCAGTTTGGTGGTGATATTATCGATGATAACTCAGGTGTTCTTCGTTATATTGTCGTTAAGCACGCAGGTAAAACTCTTGGTAACGGTGATGAGCTTAATGGTATTTCATTTGCGGGTGTAGGCTCTGCAACAAAAGTAGAATATATCCAAGTTCATCAAAATCTTGATGATGGCGTTGAGTTTTTTGGTGGTACTGTAAATGTTCGTAACATAGTACTTACTGACATTGGTGATGATGCATTTGATTGGTCGTTTGGTTGGACAGGTCGTGCGCAAAATATTTATATTCAACAAAGTGCTGTTGGTGGTGATAACGCTATTGAAGCGGATAACTCAGAATTTGATTCAAATGCTACACCTTTAACAAAACCACTAATTTCTAACGTAACAATTGTGGGTGCTGATGGTACTAACGGTGTTCGTTTACGTGCAGGTACAGCGGGCGTACTACGTAATGTAGTAATTACAGGGCCTGAAGGTTACTCAAACTGTTTACGTGTGGGTTCTGACTCTGTAGCAAATGCAGAATCTGGAGAGCTTTCTATTGAAAACTCAGTAGTGGCATGTAGTGAAGATAATAACTTTGGTAGTGAAGCAATTGGTGGTGGTAACGTCCAATCTTGGTTTGAAGGCCAAACAGGTAACCAAACGCTTACAGCTGCTGCCCTTAGTTTAGCAACCGATGGCTTTACACCTAAATCTAGCTCACCATTATTAGGTTCGGGTGTTGATTCGTCAGACCTTGATTCGTTCTTTACTAAAACAGATTATATTGGTGCGTTTGATGGCGATAATAACTGGATGGATGGTTGGACAGTTGCTATAACGCCAAGTTTTCCTGATGATATTCAAAACGCCTTAGAGCAGGGTTTTGCTACTGATGTATCAGCAAGCTTTCCTGAAATCACAGACAAGCCAGTTTATCAGTTAACTTCTGATGTTGTATTCACTTCAGACGTAACATTAACTAACGATGCACATTGGATTCTAAAAGGCCGTACAGCCGTAGGTAATGACCGCGCTGATGAAACGACTTTATATGTTCAATTTGGTACTACGCTTATTGGCGAGTCGGGTGATGACTTTTTAGTTGTTCGCCGTGGTTCTAAAATAGAGGCTGTGGGCAGTGCAACTCAGCCAATTACTATGACGTCTATTGAAGATGTTACTGGTGGCGAAACGACTATTGGTCAATGGGGCGGTTTAGTGCTTTTAGGTAATGCACCGGCTAACTCGTGTGGCGATCAAGAAGGCGAAGCTACCGCTGATGAGCTTGCAAACTGTGGTGTGTCTGCTGAAGGTGACGCTGGCCAATTTGGTGGTAATGACCCAGAAGATAACTCAGGTACTTTAAAATACGTGGCAGTTAAACAAGCAGGTAAAACGCTTGGTAACGGAGATGAGTTAAACGGCATTACGCTTGCTGGTGTTGGTAGTCAAACAGAGCTTGATTACATTCACGTTCATGAAAATCTGGACGATGGTGTTGAATTTTTCGGTGGTACTGCAAACATCAGTCACCTGGTTTTAACTAATATTGGTGATGACTCACTAGATTGGTCATTTGGTTGGACGGGTAAAGCGCAATACGTACTTATCAAGCAAGCTGACTCAACAGGTGATAATGCAATTGAGGCGGATAACTCTGAGTTTGATTCAAGTGCAACGCCACTCACAATGCCTACAATTTCTAATGTTACTATTATTGGTAATGTTGGGGTTAACGGTATACGTCTACGTGCAGGCACTGCGGGTATGCTTAAAAACGTGGTTGTGACAGGCGGGGCAGATTATTCAAATTGTTTACGTGTAGGTTCAGATTCAGCTCCTCGCGCAGAGGATGGTACATTAACTGTTACTCACTCAGTTGTTGCATGTGAAACGGCAAATAACTTTGGTACACAAGCTATTGGTACTGGTAATGTTGAGTCTTGGTTCTTAGGTCAAACAGGTAACTCTGTGCAAGCAGCCACAGACCTTGGTTTAGCAGATAACGGATATATGCCTTCGGCTGAGTCATTACTGTTAGGTAATGGTTTTGATTCTTCAAGCCTAGATAGTTACTTTGATTCAGTAGATTACATTGGTGCAATGGATGCACAAACAGACTGGACAGCAGGTTGGGTTAAGGTAGGTCTTTAATCCAAACCACATTATAGCCGAGCGAAAGCTCGGCTAATGTCTTGTTTTGTTTCGGAGTATAAAAATGAAATCTTTTAAACCCTCTTCTCTTGTTCTATGTAAACTAAATTGCGCAGTTATGGCTGCAATTATGGGGCTATCAGTAAACACAGCTATAGCAGTCGAAGCCGAAGAGCAAGAAATAGAAGAAGTAGTTGCTGTTGGCCAGCGACTAAAAGGTAGTGCAGGCGCAGTACTACAAGAGCGTCAAAATCAGGCATTTGTTGCTGATATTATGGGTGCTGATCAAATATCACGCACAGGTGATGGCGATGCAGCTTCAGCGCTTCGTCGTGTGACAGGTTTAACCTTAGTCGATGGTAAATATATTTATGTTCGTGGTTTGGGTGAACGTTATTCAAGTACCCAACTTAATAGCATGTATGTTCCAAGCCCAGATCCCACTCGATCAGTTGTTCCACTGGATTTATTTCCATCGGATATTATTGAAAGCTTAAGTGTGCAGAAATCGTTTTCTCCTGATATGCCAGCGCACTTTGGTGGTGGTAATGTAAATATACGCACCAAATCTATTCCTTCTGATTTTTTGTTTAAAATTCAGTTAGGTACTTCATATAACACCTCTAACAGTGACACCGGTTATTTTTACAGTGGTGGTGATGATGATTGGATGGGGCGCGATGATGGTACACGTGCTTTACCTTCATTAATTTCTACAGCGCTTAAAAGTGATGCAGGACTTGAAGGTGACAGCAGTACTACGCTTGAGCAGCGCCAAGCGCTCCTACAATCTCTAGATTGGCAAGTTGGGCCTACTGAGAAAGACGTTGATCCAGGCATGAATTTTTCAGTAGCACTAGGCGATAGGTTTGAGTCTGAAGTAGGTACTTTTGGCGTTCTTGCAGCTGTTTCCTATGACAATGAATGGGAAGTAGTTAAAGAGCAAAGCGGTACAAATTTAGGTAGTTTAGGCTGCGAAGATAAATGTTTTGCACAAACTTATGATGGCATATCTACTGAACAAACCGTTCGTTGGAGTGGCACATTAAATTTAGGTTATGAATTTAATAATAACCATAAATTTGAACTAACGAATATAGCTCTTCATGATATGAGTGACAGAGTGCGTAATCGTGACTTTTTCGATGCTAACGAGTCAGAAGAAGGTGTTACTGAGTTACGCCGTGTTGACGTTATGTATGAAGAGCGTGAAATGTTCTCTACGCAGCTCAAAGGGACGCATAATTTTCCTGAATTAGAAAATTTATTTTTTGATTGGTATGCAGGTACAAGCCGCGCCAACAGAGATGCTCCAGGTGCATTAGATGTTGTTTTTCAAACTAACTTAAATGATGGTGTTTTTGAATCAGAACAGTTACAAGATGTTGCTGCTACTAACGTAACGCGTGATTATCAAACTTTGCATGATGACGTAGATACGTATGGTTGGAATATGGGCATCCCGTTTTATGGTGATGGCTATGAGTTAGAACTTAAGGTGGGTGGCGATTTTTCTGAAAAAAAACGTGATGCAAGTAATATTCAATTTGGTATTACGCACCGTGGTATAACAGATGAATATACATTTGGCTCAAACATAGACCAAATTTTTTCTGACGAAAATTTAGCTAATAGTGAGTTTTATACAAGTATTACAGGCTCTGGTATTTTTGATGATGGTACCGCAGATGGTGATAAGTACAGCGCTGCACATAAATTAGACGCTTATTATTTTATGGCCGACTTTTTCTACGAAAACACATGGCGTATAACCGGTGGTATTCGTTGGGAAGACTTTTCTCAAATATCAGTGCCTTTTCAGGCTCATACTAATTTCTTTGATGGAACAATTGAAGAAGTGAGCGAAGTTGCAATAAAAGAAGATAACTTTTTTCCTTCTTTAGCAATTACTTATATTATGGATGAAGAAATGCAGTTTCGCTTAAACTTAAGTGAAACGACGATTCGCCCAGATATGCGTGATGTAAGCTCAACTTATTATGTTGACCCACTAACAGAGTTTTTAGTGCGAGGCTCGCCTACACTTCAAAGCTCTAAGCTAAAAAATGCTGACTTTAGGTTTGAGTGGTACATGCCTTCAGGAAACAATCTATCAGTTGCTTTGTTTTATAAAGATATTGAAAACCCAATTGAAATGGTTGAGTTAGCGGGTGTTGGTGGAGCTGCTCCGCAATTACTAACAGCAAATGCGCAGTCGGGTGAACTAACAGGTATTGAGGTAGACTTTTTAACTGACTTTAGTTTTATTCATAATGATTTATCTGCCATATTTTTATCAGGTAACGTTACTCTATCGGATTCAAGTGTTGAGCTTGGCATAAACGATGCTGATGAGGTTGATTCATTATTTGAACAACAACTAAAAGAGGCGTTGGAAGCAGACTCTGTTTCTAACATTGTTACTAATAATAAACGTCGTTTAGTTGGTCATTCTGAATGGGTAGCAAACTTACAAATGGGTTATGACTCTGCTGATGGTTTTCATTCTACCTCAGTTGTTTATAACGTGTTTGGGCCGCGCATAATCGTACCAGGTACGCGTGGTAACGAAGACGCAGAAGAAAAGTCATTTCATTCTCTTGATTTAGTTTATTCTTACTTCCCTAACTTTAATACTAAAGTTAATTTTAAAGTTAAAAATATACTTGGCCAAGAAAAAGAAATTGAACAAGAAAACTTAACACTTTGGCGTCAAGAAGAAGGCACTGAGTTTAGTTTAAGCTTTAGCTACGAGTTTTAATTTTCTACCCAAGGAAGGGGGATATAATAAAACCTAATTACCTATTAGCCCTGTATTTAATACAGGGCTTTTTTATGACTATGAAAAATATTTAAGTTCTACTTTATTCACTAGTTTTAGCGCGCTGGTGGTGTTATTTTGACGTTAATGAAAATTAAATCTCACGCAATGAATTTAATTTTTAATGTATTAAGGCATCTTTTATGAATCAAACAGTGGAACAAACAATGAAAAAAGTAGGATTAGTCGGTTGGCGTGGCATGGTTGGCTCTGTGTTATTAGAACGTATGCAGCAGCAAAGTGATTTTGCCCATATCGACACCACCTTTTTCACCACCTCACAAGCGGGGCAACTCGGCCCTGATATTGCAGGCGACGCAAAACCATTGCTAGATGCAAGTGACATTAGCGAACTTGCTAAAATGGATATTATTGTTACTTGCCAAGGCGGTGACTACACCAATGCGGTATATCCAAAACTTCGAGAGTCGGGTTGGGATGGTTACTGGATTGATGCAGCTTCAGCACTGCGTATGAGTGAGGACAGCATAATAGTGCTAGATCCCGTAAACAAAGATGTTATTGAACAAGGCTTAGAGCAAGGCGTTAAAACGTTTGTTGGTGGTAACTGTACAGTATCGCTAATGCTACTTGCATTAGGCGGTTTATTTGAGCAAGACCTAATTGAATGGGTAAGCCCAATGACTTACCAAGCAGCCTCTGGTGCTGGTGCACGAAATATGAAAGAGCTTATTGCACAAATGGGCGCTATTCATGCAAGTGTTGCTGAGCAATTAGATAACCCAAGCTCTGCTATTTTAGAAATTGATAAAATAGTCAGTGAAACAATGGCGTCTAAAGACTTACCACAAGATCAATTTGGTGTGCCATTAGCGGGCAGTTTAATCCCGTGGATTGACGTACCTATGCCAAGCGGTCAGTCTAAAGAAGAATGGAAAGCGCAAGTAGAAGCGAATAAAATTTTAGGCTCTTCTAAGCAACCAGTACCTATTGATGGTTTATGTGTACGTATTGGCGCTATGCGTTGTCATTCACAAGCGATGACCATTAAATTACGTGAAGATATTAGCGTAGAAAAAATTGAAGAAATTTTAGCGTCTCATAATGAGTGGGTTAAGGTAATTCCAAACGAGCGTGAAATTAGTGCCACAGATTTAACACCGGTTAAAGTAACGGGCACTTTAAGCATTCCTGTTGGGCGTATTCGTAAATTAGCGATGGGACCAAAATACATTAGCGCATTTACAGTAGGCGATCAGCTTTTATGGGGCGCGGCAGAGCCACTTCGTCGTATGTTACGCATAATTGTTGATGGTGAGTAATACCAATTCGCAATAATACTTAATTAATTTGAGGGGTTAAATCTGACGTTAACTACGTTAAATATTTTTGATATAGAACAACTAAATAAAGAAATTTTTGCCTTGTTATCGACACGATTTTCTTCCCTCTAAATAGATCACTTAATTAAGCGAATTGGTATAATATATAATCAGTATTAACAAAAGGGGTTGGCAATTTGCCAGCCCTTTTTAGTTTAATGGCTTATAAAACCGCTTAAGAGGCTAAAACAATACTTTTTTATGAATGTTCACTTTTGTTTATTATTGAACTTAAGTAAACTGTTTACATTGTGCAACAGCCTATTCAAGTAACATTAATGACCTCTCACACAAATAACTTTGCCAATAAGCGATTAGCATTTGTTAGCTCCTATTTTAGTTCTGCAATTGCTATAAACACGGTTGTTTCTTGTTTTCTTATTTTTAGCAGTATTAACCACAGCGCCTCGCAAGAAAAGCTTTACTGGCTTTTTACGTTATCATTTATTTCATTACTTCGAATAGCAAGCCATGTATTTGTTAACAACACCCATGCTTTTAAATATCATCTGTATTTTATAGGTTTATTATTAACGGCTTTAACATGGGCTGCTTTTCCTATTTTGTTTTATGAAAACATGCAAATGCAGGAAAAATTTGTATCACTGGTTGTTTTTAGCTCCCTTGCTGGTGGCGGTGTAAACGTTTTAGCTTCTGATATTCGTTCCTCCTTGTCGTATATAACCTGCTTATTGGTTCCTTTTAGTATTTTATTACTTTTACAGCCTATTGAAGATGAGAATGTACTAGGTGTTTTAGGGCTCGTTTTATGGTTTATTTTGTGTTTTATAACGGCTTCACGTAGTGCAAAAGATGTAAAGTCATCAATTAATAATGAACTTAAGTTAGATCAATTTATTGAAAACTTAGAAAACGAAGTGCAACTTCGTACCGAACAAATAATTTCTTTAGAGCAAAAAGACAACCTAACTAAATTGTTTAACAGGGGGAGCTTTGTTTCTAATGTTGAACTTGATTTAGCCAATCAAAATGATGATATTAAAGCTGTTTTATTTTTAGATATGGATGACTTTAAAATCATCAACGATAAATACGGTCACGATTTTGGTGATTTTGTGCTGGCCCAAACAGGTAAACGATTAGTTGAAGCACAAACCCAAGGCGACTTTATTGCTTGTCGATGGGGAGGTGATGAGTTTATTTTTTATTCTCGCACTAACACCGAAGATGAACTTTTTGACTGTGTTTTTAGATTAGTTAAAACCTTAACGAAAACAGTAAGCATGGATAGCTATCAAGTAAACCCCTCTTTTAAGGTTGGGCTGTATTTTACGCGCGAAAATTTTAATCTTGCAGAGGCGATTAAATACGCTGATGTAGCTATGTATGAAGGTAAGAAAAGCCGTAATGAAATATCAGTATTTGACGAGCGAATGCATGAATCGCTTAAAAGAGAAGAAGTACTTCGCAGCTCAATTAAAGAGTGCGTAGAAAAAGGTGACTTTCATCTGTGCTATCAACCTATTGTTGATATAAGCACAAATGAAATAACTACGTTTGAAGTACTACTTCGTTGGCAGTTTAATGATGAATTTATTCCCCCTTCAGAATTTATAGATATTGCAGAGCGATATGGAAAAATTAATATACTCGGCGAATTTGTACTAGAGCAAGCCATTGCGAGCTTAAGTAAGCTAAATGCCGTAAATAGTAAGATTGGATTGTCGATTAATGTGTCGGTGTTGCAACTAGAAAACCATAACTTTTTAGATTTTTTAGTTGCGCTTTTAAATAGATACGCAGTTAAACCATACAATGTGCATTTAGAAATAACAGAAACAGTCATGATTAAAAATTTACCGTATTTGTCAAAAGTGATTACGGCCATAAAAAATACCGGTGTGCGTATTTCTATTGATGACTTTGGTACTGGGTTTTCTTCTATATCGGTTTTAAAAGAGCTGTCAGTTGATTACATTAAAATAGACAAATCTTATATTGATAATATTTGTGAGTGCTCAAAAGATAAAAGTATTGTTTCTGCGGTAACTAACATGTCGCATATGATTGGTTGCCAAGTAATAGCTGAGGGCGTAGAAAATCCAGCTCAGTTAACGTTATTACAAAGCTTAGAAATTGATAAATACCAAGGTTTTATATTCAGTAAACCAGTTAGATTTGATCAAGCACTATCCTTGATATATTAAAGGTGCTCGCTGTTTTTATTTAGTTAAGCATTGCTGCATAAACCCAATTTTTTGTAGCAATTTTAAATTGGTATAACCTTTGCTGTTAATACTTAAATTAGCCACTTTAACTTCACTCAGGCTATTAACGATGTATTTTAAATACGATTTACGTAGTGTTGTTACAATTTTGCGTAATTCTTACATGTTTAAAATGCTCATTTGAAAGTATTAGGTAAAGGAAATTACAATGAGCTCGGTTTCTAATGTATTTCATAGCAAATGGTTTAACTCATTTGCGGTTATTTTATTAGTCCTTATTATTGCCAGAATAGCCGCACCTTATGCGCTTCAGCAGTACGTAAATTATCAGCTAAAACATACGCAAGGTGTTACGGGGCATGTTGGTGATGTAGATTTGTTTTTATATCGCGGTGCCTACGCTATTGACGACGTTGAAATTTACGCTGTTGATGCAACTTCAGCTCCTAAGCCTTTACTGAGTATTCAAACTCTCGATTTTTCACTTGCGTGGTCAGCCCTTTTAAAAGGGAATTTAGTCACAAATATGGCTTTTACGCGTCCTGAGATAGTTATTTACGATAAAGACCCCAATGCTTCTGAGCAAAATAAACAAGTAAAAGATGAAACCACTTGGGTGGGGCTGGCTAATGACTTAGTACTGTTTTCTATTGATACCTTAATAATTGAGCAAGGCAAGTTAACCTTAGTTAACTCAACCAATAGCGGTGAAAAACCCACTTTTATATCAAATATTAATGCCAAAATTGAAAATATAACGAATGCGCAAAACCTATCAAAAACACTTGTGACTACTCTAAATGTAGAGGGGGCGTTAATGGGGGAGGCCGCATTAAAGCTTGATGGCAAACTAGACCCTTTTAGTAAACACGCTAATTTTGATTTTAACGCAGAGGTACAGCGCTTCTCAGTTAAAAATCTCGACACTGTATTTAAAGTGTATACACCGTTTGATATTGAAGCGGGGGGCATTGATGGCGCAATGGAACTTGTGGCTAAAGATAATAACTTAAATGGTTATGTAAAAGCGGGTGTTCAAAACCTGAGTGTATTTTCTTGGCGAGAAGATATAGAAAAAGATGATGACGGTATCTTTACTGCTATATTTGAAGGCAGTGTAGATTTACTGGGCTCTATACTTGAAAACGATGAGTCTAAACTGGTTGCTGCACGCATTCCTATAGAGGGGCAATTAGATAATACGGATGTTTCGACTTTTCAAGCTGTTATTTCGGTTTTAAAAAATGCTTTTTTTGATGCGTTTAAAATGAAAGTGGATAATGTTATTTCTTTTGAAGATCCAAAGAGTGATGAATCTTTAAGTTATAAAAGTAATAAAAGTAATAAAAGTAATAAAAGTAATTAATGTATTTATATTTCCCAAATTAAACGTTTAACTCAAAGTAACACCAACATCATTGATGTTGGTGTTACTTAGTTTAGAGGCTTCTATTTGTCTTTACTTAATAGCGCTTTAAGCTCTGCAATTTGAACTTGTAGCTCATTTATCTGACCTTGTGTTGCAGGTAGAGAATCGTTATCCGCAAGCTCTTCTCGGGCATTTCGGTGCTCCTCACTCATTACCTCAAGTATTGCACCTACCATCATGTTTAAAAATACAAATGCAGTTAAGAATATAAACGTAAGGTAATAAATCCAGCTTAATTCGTACACCGCCATTGTTTCGTACATTATGTATGTTTTATATGTGTTGTTTTTTGTTGACGTAATGGGTGGGTGGGTTCTAATCCCTTTTATTTCCTACACCAAAACACAAAACACCACCAAACCTGCCTTGTCAACTTTACTTTTTGTTGACAAGTCACTTAAAAATGATGACAACTAAATACCCAAGAAGATATTTTGTTGACAAAAATCAGTCTCTCTACTTCTGAGCGCTTATATCAAATAACAAGCCTTTAAACGAAAGACTAAGTTAATTTAATATCGAAGATAACTTGATTCTTTCTATTAGAATATTTTTTTCATCAGATTGAAGAATAATATCTGCTAGTATTTGAGCGGTATAAAATGAATATCCATCTTCACCATGATCTGAAAGGTGATAACACGAACCAGATTCTTGAGCCCAAATCCAATACTTTCCACAATCAGATAAAGCGGGAGGCTTATTAGAACCAGAGCTGAGTCTCCAAGAATCGCCATCTAAATAGCCACCGCGCCAACTTGCAAAGATTTTAAAAAACACATCGCCTTCATTAGTGAATTTTAAAATTACCCAGCCGTGAGGTTTGTGAATCATAAATACACCAATTTTTCTAAAACACTTCAGAGCTAAGCTTGTTGAGTTTTGTCATTGATTGCTCGGAGATGATCAGTTGATCGAAGCCGTCAATTTCAAGCTCTTTGTGGTTAAACTTACCAAATATCCCCATGATCTTATCGGTTGATATGGCTATTTCACTTGGTAGTAGATCTGTAAAAGAGGTTGGGCTTTCCTCGGTATGCATTAATGTATCTCCAATACTTATAATTGCTTTAGCTGCTTCTATATCAGTAGAGATTTCATCATCAATACCTATATCAGCATCATCTAAGGCATGATGAGCCTCCGTAATTATCTCTTCATCCATCTGAGCGAATTTTACTTTTGCTAATTCATCAGGGATGTCTTGGGCCACTCGATAAGCATACTCAACAAGCTTTGGTTCGGCGGGCATAAACAAAAATGCCTGTTGGTTAGGCGCATTGGTAATGCGTAGCAAGCGTCCCATTACTTGTCGGTAATTCATTTCAGTTTTTACGTTAGATAAATAGCAGCATACCTGAAGACGGGGTATGTTCGTGCCTTCTGAGATCATTCCAACACTGATAATCCATTTATCTTGGCTAAACCTGAAAGATCGAATGAGACCATTTGCATTACCTTCATCACTAGTAACAACAAGTGCGCTTTCTCCAATAGCCTGCTTCATTATTAGCTGTATTTGCCATGCGTGGGCAATTGAAGAGGCCACTATTAGCCCCCCAGCTTCTTTATTGAAACATCGAAGTTTATTAAGCTTATGACTAGAGTGGATCAATAGTTGCTCTATCACGCTTGTGTTAGTCACAATCTCAGAATATGGAATAATTGATTGTGAAAGCAGTTCTAAAAAGCTGGTGAAATGGCTTGTTTCACTACCTTCTACAACGGTTATCTGATCGTTGTCTAAAGCAACGACTTGAGGGATACGACATACATTGTCAGTAATAGCTTGTTTTAAGCCATATACGTAATCACATTGTATTTGCTCTGACTCATTACAGTATTCCGCAAGTGCGATTGGTAGCGCATCGGATCGCCACGGTGTGCCAGTTAACGCGATTGTGTAAGCCGCTTTTTCTTTAATCGTTGTTATGATTGGCTTACCCCAAGCGTTAGCATCTTTTATATTTGAACCAGCACAGTGATGGATCTCATCAAAGATCACGAACACGCGATACTTTTCAAATAAGCGCCATACCTTATTGTCTAGTGTGCCCAATGCCTGATAAGTGAATGAATTGCCCAATGCGCCAATGGTGCCGTCAAAATGTGCGTCGAATTGTTCACCTAACGCTTCACTAAAGTCATGCGCGACGATTGATGAAGGAGAAAAGCAAAGTACAAGATCAATGTCACCTTGGTCATACATCAATTTAGCTAATACAGAGGCCATCACTGTTTTGCCAGCACCAGGAGTAGCAAGTGCTAAAAAATGCTTTAGTGATTTATATTTAGAAATTGCAAAGTGAATGCACTCTGACTGCCAATTTCTTAGTTTCATTTATTACTTCTCTTTTGTTGATTTAATAAGTTCGTTTAAAACTGAAATCTTTCCTTTTAAGATATGGTTGTTTTCCTGAACTGCCATGTAGCGTTCCTTTAATGCGGCATATCTTTCAGGGTAAATATCTTTAAGCGCAATATATTCATTAACAGCACCTAAACCTTCAAGAAGCTCAGAATTATACTGATTCAAGCGGTTAGCTAACGTTTTAAAATAGTTTGACTCATCAGCATCGCCTAAATTTATAATCTCTTTAGATCTAGTTAAATCTTTTAGATAATCATGATTAAATTGTTCAGTTTTTATATAACGAGTAACCCCTTTCTTAGCTGATGTTCTCTTTTTCAACCAACCTCTTTTAATTAATTTTAAAAGCTCTTCATATACAAAACGTCGCACAGAAGCAGGATCTAACCCCTCATCCCTTTTAATTGAAAGATAAGCAGTTCTAATTTCGACAGCCGAGAAGTGATCTATGTTTTTTAAAACTATTATCTGATTAAAGGTTGACCTATCCATTTATGAATCCAATTCAAGCACCTAAATTTAGAGTATATGCTACCAAATGTGGAGTATATGCAACTTAGTGTGGAGTATACTCTATACATTTACAGTTGACAACGTGGGAACATATATCCTTTTATTTGAAGGAAACCACAAGTGAGTGACGAAAATTTTGATAATGATTTAGCTATTCAATTTGGAAGAAATTTAAGAGCAGCCAGAGCTAAAATAGGTATGAAACAAGAAGACCTTTGCGGTAAAGCTAATCTCGATAGAAGTTACTTAAGTAAAATAGAAAGCGGTTCTTATAAAATCACACTTGCTAAAGTCTATGCGTTAGCCGCAGCACTTGAATGCCCGCTCTCAGAAATACTTCCAGAGGTTAATGGCGTAAAAATAAAATAACTTTTATGCAGTGACTAAAATTCATATTTGAATGTTATCCTCACGCTTTGAGTTTTGATATTTCCTAAAATGAACCACTAATCATCATTATTCACTATTCACTATTCACTATTCACTATTCACTCAATCACAAATGTATAGTCCGGTTAATTGAACCATCAGATCTTCCCTATCTGGAACAGCGAAACGTTCTAGTTGGAACTCTCAAACCAAAGTAGTTAGAACACTGATTGAAAATTAAATCAAAAAAAGACAATTATTTTACCTTTCTAGATCATCCAGACAAAATTCAATTACAGGTATTTACTTGTTAAACGTAAGTAAGAAACTGTGACTAACAGCAATGCCTAAATAAGGAATTGCCTTTTGTTTGCGTATATCCGAGTGTTATTGAGTTTTTTAACAGCCAAATAAGGTTTCATACTTTTAATCCTTTGTTTAATCGGCCATTTTGGGATGTGTTCAATGGGATACGCAGAGGGGAACTCATAAAGCTCAATGTTGACTTTCAGAACGAGCTAATTCGAGTACATGGCAAAGGGAAGCGAGAAAGGCTAATACCCATCAGTAAACGAGCATTGGAGTGGCTAGTTCTATATATTGGCAAGATTAGGCCAATGTTCGCCTTTATTGGCTCTGGTAACTCATTGTTTCTTAACAACAATGGTAAACGTTATAAATTAGGCAAACTTTCTGATATGGCATCTCAATACGTCAAGTTAGCTGGCATCGAACGCCCTGGAGCTTGTCACCTGTATCGACACTCAACAGCGAGCGAGATGCTTGAAAATGATGCAGGCCTAAGACATGTCCAAGAATTACTTGGACTCGCCGACATATCCACCACTCAAATATACCCCCATGTTAGTAGAGCTAAACTGAGTGCCGTGTATTCTGACACCCATACATCTGCACAAAGTGA
Organism: Pseudoalteromonas sp. APC 3355; assembly: GCF_030407615.1. Lineage (NCBI taxonomy): Bacteria > Pseudomonadati > Pseudomonadota > Gammaproteobacteria > Alteromonadales > Pseudoalteromonadaceae > Pseudoalteromonas > Pseudoalteromonas sp. APC 3355. Next base: position 194,464 of record NZ_JASDDB010000003.1, read on the forward strand.
TAGTGGCTTGTTTTAACTAATATGTTGCTGGAAGTATATCTACGAGGCTATCGTCTCTTTTGTAGATAATTTGTTCGCTGAGTGGTAAATTAAGAGTTTAAAAATCAAGCGATTATTGATGGTTAGTAGGGAAATAATTTGATGGAACAGTTGAAAGAAGTAAAAGTTAAAAATAGTACGGTAATCTGGTTACCAATTAATGCTGACCAGCATACTCCTGAATCGATTCACTCTTCATGGTGCCAATCTAATTTTTTGTTCAAAGAAGAAAATGTAGCCAATCAGGTAAGTGGCTTGAGACCCCCACAAATAGGGGGGATTTTTTCGGCGTTAGGGTACGAACGTTCTGATAACGCAACAGCTGCGACTATAGTCATGCCGACGGGTACAGGGAAAACTGAAACCATATTGTCCATTGTGGTAGCAGGCCATTTTAAAAGAACCCTAGTTATAGTTCCCTCTGACGCATTGCGAGAACAAACGAAGAATAAGTTCGTCCAATTAGGTCTTCTTCGAGAACTTGGGTTAATTACAGATAATACTCTCAACCCAATTGTTGCCACAATAAAACATGGTGTTGATGATCACGAACATTTAGACGAGTTATTGAAATCAAACGTCATAGTCGCATCTGCATCGGCACTGACTAAATTCAAAAGTGAATACTTTGTAAAGTTGACTGAAGCGTGCACACACCTCGTTGTGGATGAAGCTCATCATATCACTGCTGCAACATGGGCAAGAGTAAAATCACAATTCAAAGATAAATCCGTATTTCAATTTACTGCTACTCCTTTTAGAAGTGATGGTTCAAGAGTTGAGGGAAAAATTATATTTAATTACCCTCTTAAAAAAGCGCAAGATGAAGGCTACTTCAAACCAATTGAGTTTCACCCCGTAAGGGAGTTTGTTGAGGAGCAATCTGATCAGGCGATTGCAGAGAAAGCTATTGAACTACTGAGAGCAGATCTGGCTGCTGGGTTAGATCATATTGTAATGGCTAGGGCTAGTACCATCAAAAGAGCCAAAGACATTTTTGAGTTATACGCTAATGAAGAGGATTTAAAGCCAGTCTTAATCAACAGTAAGGTGAAAAAGAAAGCTGAAGTCTTACAAGCAATAAGAAATAGAGAACACAGAATCATTGTTTGTGTTGATATGCTAGGTGAAGGCTTTGATTTGCCACAGTTAAAGATATCGGCGATTCACGACCCGCATAAGAGCATAAACATTATGCTTCAATTCACAGGTCGCTTTACACGGACTACCCAAGATGTTGGTGATGCAAAGTTCGTGGCAAACATAGCTAACCCCAATGTTAATGAATGCTTGGGGGAGTTGTACAAAGAAGATTCCGACTGGAACAACGTTATAAGCGACATCAGCTCTCGCAAAATCAAAGATGAGAAAGACTATCAAGAGTTTCGAGCTGAATTTTCGACTCCAAGTAAGCTACTTGATTTAGGTCTGACACCTAGCATAAGCACGACTGTTTATAGGATGCGCGTAGCTACTTGGCAGCCAGAGCGATTTCAAAGGTTTGCGAATAAGCAATTTCAGATAGTGGATTCAGTTCTTAACGATGAAAAGAATACATTAGTTTTCTCTGTTAAATCCTATTTGCCAGTTGGATGGACAAGCTCAAAAGAACTATTCGATGAGTCTTGGGACTTGTATATAGCCTTTTATGACAGGAACACAAACCTCCTATTTATCCACTCTTCAGCTAAAGATGGTTTGGTGAAAAGATTGATCAAGTTAGTAGCTGAAAATGCAACTCAAGTGCAAGGGGAGCATGTATTTAGATCTTTAGCTGGGCTTAAACGCCTGAAGCTCCAAAATGTAGGTCTAAATAAAAATAAAAAAGGTCTACGTTATTCAATGCATACAGGCACCGAGATTAACGAGCAGATTCCAGATATAGAAGCAAATAGAGCTACAAAATCTAATATTTTTGGTAAAGGGTACGAAAATGGTGAGCTAGTAAGTATAGGTTGCTCCCATAAAGGTAAAGTTTGGGCGATGGATAGTGATTCTTTGGACAAATGGATTATTTGGTGCAAGGGAGTCGGAGCAAAAATTCTAGATGAGACCATTGATACTAACGAAGTCATGAAAACGGCAATGCAGACGGAAGAGTTGGAAGAATATCCTGAAATTTCCCCTTTGTCTGTAGAATGGCCTGTAGAGCTGCTAAGAAAAAATGAATCTAAAGTCACTATAAAATCAGCTAATTGGGAAGATAGCTTAATTAATTGCGAGCTATTGATAGCGGAGGTGCAAAATAACGACCCTAAGAGATTAAGCTTGGTTCTAAAGAGTCAGTATGCAGTTAGCCCAATCGAAGTAATAATTACAGGAAAAGGTGAGGTCAGCTTCGTTTCGCAAGACAATCTTGATATCAAAGTCGGTGAGCAAGTTCAGCAATTATCTGACTTCTTTGATGAATATCCTCCAACCATATTTATGTGTGATACATCCGTTATTGATGGTGGGTTTAGGTATTACCCAAATGAAGACTATGCCTATTTATATGATGTCAATAATACAGAAGACTGGGATTGGGTTGGAGTTGATATATCTGTTGAGTCACAGACGACGGCCAAATTAACTCACTCTATTCAATATCATACAATTCAGAAATTGAAACACCGTTATGATTTAGTTTTTGATGATGACGGTGCAGGTGAAGTGGCTGATATCGTAGCGATAAAAAACAACGGTGACAAAGAACTCGTCATTGATCTTTTTCACTGTAAGTATTGTTCAAAGAAAAATGGGGTAGCACGTCCTGGAGCAAGGGTTGACGACGTATATCAAGTGGCGGGGCAAGCTGAAAAAAGTATTAAGTGGTTTGGTGATAAAGAAAAGTTAATCTTGCGATTGATGGATCGCGAGCGTACTAGGCTCAATCAAGGAAAGGCTTCACGAATTGATAAAGGCAAGTACGAAGATTTGATTCACTTTGCAAAGGTAGCAAGGTATTCAACTTTCAGGCTTAGTGTAGCTATCGTTCAGCCAGCTATATCAAAAGCTCAAGTATCCGATGATCAACTATCAGTTCTAGGAGCCACGGCAGCTTATATTGATGAGGTAAGTGGAGTTAAGCTAAGGGTTGTTATTAATCAATGATGTAATGGTTAGTGTTGAAACTTTGAGGAATCGTACATGTAACTAATCTATATGCAGGCACGATACTATGATCCAGTCATAGGTCGTTTTTATTCGAATGATCCTGTTGGTTGGACACCTCAAAACCCTGTCATGTCATTCAACCGCTATTTATACGTGAACAATAACCCGTATAAATACACTGATCCAAATGGTGAGTTTCTAAATTTCGCTGTTAAATTCGTAGCTGATGTTGCTTTGGGAGCTGCACTTAATTATGCGGAAACTGGCTCATTGAATCTTGGTGGTGCTGTAACTGATGCTACTGTGGGTGCCTTAAATCCAGCTAAGACATTTCAGAAAGCTAAACGTTTAGCAAGTGTTATGAAGGGAGGTGGTAAGAATAGCCCTTGTCCATTGAGTTGTTTTGTTGCGGGTACAGAAGTTTTAACAAAAGATGGACACAAGTCTATAGAAGATATTTCTGTTGGTGATTTAGTTTGGGCGAAAAACGTCGAAACAGGATTATCTGAATGGAAACCTGTTGCTCACACTTGGGTTGTTGAAGATAAGGAAATTTATGAGATTGGTTTTACTTCCTTAGATGGCAATTATCAGACAATTGAAGCTACTTCAAACCATCCATTTTTTGTTTTAGGAAAAGGTTGGGTCGATACTATAGACTTAAAGATTGGAGACAAATTTGTAGATAATCTTGGCAAGCCAATAATTGTAGAACTGTTAAGAAAGTCGAATAGAAAAGATATTACCAGAACAGCCCAGCTTCAAGGGGTATTCCAGTCTCATTATCAGCTTGGCTCAGATGAAAATTATTGGTTGTTCGAATAAAAATGCGCAATGATTCAGGTAGACCGGAATATGCACTAATCATAAATTTGTTTAATATACGTATCTTATTGAAAAAAGGACTGAAAGATATATGTATTTAAGTAACCTAAGGGTAAAAGGCTTTCGATGCTTTGAGAATGAATTCAACATCAAGCTATCAGATGGATTAAACGTAATCGTAGGCGAGAACGGAGCTGGAAAAACTGCGATTATTAGTGCGATTCGGCAACTGTTTCATGACTCTGAGTCTGGCAGGTACACAGTTACAAGCGACGATTTTTCTTACTCATTTAGTGCCGAAGCAAAACCTGCCTCTTCTTTTTCAATTAATTCAGAATTTGATGGTCTTGATGTTGACGATAAAGTCGCTTTGTTACCTTGGGTAGGTGCAGGTGATATTGCACTTTTAAATTTACAGGCAGAGAACAAAGAAATTCGAGGTAGGTTTAAGAAGAGCATATGGGGTGGCAATTCAAAAAGCTCCCAATTCGATCCTGAATTACTAGACCTAATTCAATGTATATATTTACCTCCGTTAAGGGATGCTGAAGCAAAGTTAACCAATGGTCGTCAATCACGCCTATCTAAGCTATTAAAGGCGTTGAACCGTAATGAGCTAAGACAATGCCAAAAAGAAGAAAAACCACATCCACTTGAAGAAAAGCTCAAAGAATTTAATGAAAGTTTAGCCGCTGATAAAAAATTAACTATCAAATCTGCCAATGAGCTAATAACTGAGCAGTTAACACAGGCCATAGGTCTGCATTTTGGTCAGAAAACAAGTATTCAATTTGCCGAGAGCAATTTTACAAAAATTGCTGAAAGCTTAACCCTTTTATTCTTCCCTGACTTTTCAGTCGAAGATCAAAGCTTGTTTCGTAGCTTAAGTCAAAATAGTTTGGGCTATAACAACCTGCTATACATAGCGTCAATTCTTGCTGAACTAACACTGCATGAAGAGGAAGACACACAACCATTATTTAAACTACTGCTCATTGAAGAACCTGAGGCGCACTTACATCCGCAGCTACAGGTCAGGCTGCTAAACCACCTAAAATCAGTTGCTGAAGAGAACAAAAATGTACAAGTGATCGTTACTACACACTCCACAGTCCTTGCTTCTTCTGTAGAGCTAGATTCTATTATTCACTTGTCCAAATCCACTAAACCAATAGCTACCCCGTTGAGGTTTTGTGGACTACCTACAAATAGTTCCCAGTTCGTAAACCGATGGTTAGATGTAACTAAGTCAAACCTCCTGTTTGCGAGTGGCGTTATACTTGTAGAAGGTATTGCTGAGCAAATGATTCTGCCGACATTGGCAAAAGTGGTTCTATATGAGCAGGAAGATGGAAAAAGGAGTTTAGAAGATCTAGGTGTATCAACCATAAACTTGAATGGTATTTACTTTAAACACTTCATGCAGCTTTACTGCAATATTAAAGAAAATGTTGAAGATGAAGATATAAATGGAGAAAACGTTCCTGTTCGATGTGCTGGAGTGACGGATTTAGATCCTCCTAAAACGGTAAAGGTTAAAGTTATCGATCCTGAAAAAGACGGGGAGTTTAAAGAAGTTGACGAGGACTTCATGCCTTATGACGGGAATATGAAAAGCGGAACTAACCACGCGATTAAACTGGTCGAATCAATTAATAGCTCTACTAATGCACGCCTATTTCTAAGTAAATACAAAACATTAGAGTATGACTTAGCTATGGAAGGTAACAATGCTGCATTAATGGCAGAGATTTTATCTTCATTATGGCCTAAGCCCAAAAAAGGAAAAAGTACAGTAATTGATAAACTAAACGAAATAGCTTTGAAGGACTGGACTAAACAACCCGTTGAAGATAAAGCGTCAGCTTCTCTTGAAATCCTAAAGAGAATTGACGACGATAATGTTGGCAAGGGAATGTTTGCTCAAATCCTTACTGATAGAATTGAGAAGAAGCATTTAGCCTTTTCAGTCCCTAGTTATATTAAAGATGCCATTCTATGGGCTTGCTCACTAGATAAAGTTAAGGAAGCATAATGGCTATTGAGTTTACAGGTGAGCAGCTTGAGTATATTAACTCAAGTATAAAGGAGCACGTATTTCTTGAAGCCTGTCCTGGCAGTGGAAAAACAGAGGTTGTTGCAGCTAAAGTCGCCCAAGAACTCAAATCTTGGAATGCAGGAACCACAGGCATAGCTGTACTTTCATTTTCTAACAGTGCAACAGATGAACTGACAAAACGTATATCTAAATATCTCTCTCCAGGTAATAGTATGTACCCTCACTTTCTAGGTACATTTGATAGCTTTATATATCAAAACATTGTTAATCCACTTGCGACAGAACTGACTGGGTTTGCAGGTGATGGTAATGACTCATCTATCAGGATCGTAGAGCCGTCAGGACATCTAGGTTACCAAACGCAATACCAGTATGGTGGTAGAGGAAAAGTATTTGCACATCAATTTTCTTTCAACGGTAGTAATGAAATAATATTTGAAACTGGTGATTCAGTGAAAAATAGAACGTTGAACGCACTCGCTCTCGAAGGCTGGCAAGAACGAGACTTATTGAAAGCTAAAATAAAAATGCTTGAAGGAGGGTTTGCAACTTATAGAGACATTGAATACCTAGCACTTAATGCATTAAGTGATGACAATCTCAAACATTTCGTTGGCTTACTAGTAAAAAGATACCCTCTGATAATAATTGATGAATGCCAAGATCTTTCTGAAGAGCAATTAGCTATCCTTCAAGCTCTTGCTGACAATGGTGCTCAGCTTCACTTTATAGGGGACTTACATCAAGCAATATATGGTTTTCGAGATGTAGAACCAGACAAAGTTAAACAGTTTGTTAAAACCAATAAATTCACTTCGTTAAAGCTCAGTAGAAACTTTCGTAGTTGTCAAAATATCGTGAATTTGTGTTCTATGATTACTGGCCGAGACAATATAACTGGAAATATATCTTGGCTTGAACCAAGATGTTTGGTCATCCAGTACGACAAATGCCCTACAGAGCTTATAAAAACTTTTGAAGAAAGGTGTAATGGGTTTAAGCATAATGTCATCGTATCAAGAGGACATTCTATTCTACGTAAGTTCCAAACATCAGCGACTAAATTAAATAACATACAACAATTAGCCTTAGCGATAAAACAGTTTAACCCCAACAATATGGAAGCATTAAACAATTCATTGGAATTGTTCTCCGAATTCATTCGCTACCACCTAAAGGAAAGTTGCAAGCCAAGAAGCTTTAACTGCCCACAATCTGTAGACTCTAACCTTGCTTGGCGAAGGTTCTTGTGTAAATCGTTGGAGTATTTATCTGAACATGGTCTTCAGGATATGAAAACATCATGGTCAGATTGGGTGAAACTATCAAAGACTTTAGTTCGAACTCTTATAAATTTAGACTTTTGTACTGAAGCTATTTCTACAGCTTTGACTCCATTAAATAAAGTCAATCTTACTTCTCCTGTTGGGCTAGCAAAAAAAGAAGTAATCTCTTTCTTAGGCTCTACAGCTAAAACAACAATATCGTTAAGTAAATCAACAATTCACGGTGCTAAAGGAGAAACCCATGATGTGACGATTGTGGTATCCACGGCTAAATCAGGAGGGCAGCCTGGCTCGCATTGGGTGAGTTGGCTTAGTGACCCAGAAAGTGAAGCAGCACGATTCGCTTACGTTGCTTCATCACGCCCTCAGCACTACCTAATTTGGGCCGTAAAGAAACTAAAGGCTAAGGAGAAAGAAGAACTTGAAAAGGTTGGCTTCAAGGTCGTGTGATTTTGGCTCCGCTATGCAAACTCAAATTACATAGCACCACTTGTAGCATAGAACGTCGAGTGTACCAATTGTGCGGACGTGTGGTCTGTTTTTTACGGACGCGCAGTCTATTTGGTGCAGAATCTACATGGAGATAATCTGAACAACGGATTCATTGCAGGTCGGATAGTTACATAAGTCAAAAGTGCTAAATTTACGAGACAATTCATTTTTGCAACTCATAACGCCAATATTCCAGTTTTTGGCGATGCAGAATGGGTTGGTGTACTAGAGGCTTCTGCTGACAACGCGACATTAGTCAATTCAAATCAGTGATCTATTGATCAGAAATCAATCCAAGCTTTAGTTGCCAAAATATTTGAAGGTGACAAAGATGCTTTCAACCGTCGTAAAGAAAAATAGGGATTTAGATAGACGATAGATAATCGGTAAGTCTTAACGAATTTATTAACGGTGGCTACTGCTCGGTAGCCAATCTAAACTCGTTTTTAAAACTCTATGCTCCTAATAGTCATTTTTTGTGTTCCGATAAAATAACCGTCTTATGGTTCAATAGAGTGGAACTATGGTTCAGGGTCACCGGAATTTATAATAGTTAAAGCTTAATCCATAAGAAATTCAGCCCTTTTCAAAAACAGCAAATAATTGCACCATCGAAAAGATGCAAAATAGTTATTGACTAAATAATCATCCTTCGTTATCTTTTATGCATCATTTATATGGTGCAATTAAGAATGAATAAAACATTATCTGATATTGCGATTGTGAAAGCAGGCCACCCTTTTAGGGGAAAGATACATGAAGACAAGGAAGGTAACGCTTATGCGGTGCAGATCAGGGATATTGATAACGATGGGATCATTCAGTGGCATCAACTCATTCGCACAAATATTTTAGGGCGTAAAATACCTGATTGGTTACAAAAAGGCGATGTGCTGTTTGCGGCTCGTGGTGCTCGTAACTTAGCAGGTTGTGTTGGCGAGATTGATAAACCAACGGTTTGTGCCCCACATTACTTTTTAATTCAAGTAACTGATAAATCAGTGTTACCTGAATTTGTAGCTTGGCAGCTAAACCAAGATGATGCACAGCGGTACTTTACTAACTCTGCTGAAGGAAGTTCACAAATGAGTATTAGGCGAGCTGTATTAGAAGCAACCCCACTTGTTATTCCAACCCTAGAAAAACAGCAGGCTATCGTTGGGTTTGATAACAAAATTAAACAAGAAAAACAGGTGCTAAGTGCTCTAATTGAAAACAGGGCAAAACAGATGCAAGGCATTGCTAAAGAATTACTAGGCTCTGATAATCAGGGCTAGGCAGAATTTAAATTAAGGACTCAAAAGATGGTAACAACACAAATTAACCAAGACGCTATTAATAAGGCGGTATGGAATGCCTGCGATACCTTTAGAGGAACAGTAGACCCTTCTATTTATAAAGATTTTATTTTAACCATGTTGTTCTTAAAGTACATCTCTGATGTGTACCAAGATGAATATGACAAGCTTGTAGAGCAATATGGAGACAAACCTGAATTAATTCACGCAATGATGGCAAAGCAACGCTTTGTATTACCAACAGGCGCTAGTTTTTATGATCTATACGAGGACCGTCATAAAGCAGGTAACGGCCAGCGTATTGACCAAGCACTTCACGCTATTCAAGAAGCGAACGGCACTAAGCTGAATAATGTCTTCCAAGATATTAGCTTTAACACAGACAAACTAGGCCAAGAGAAACAAAAGAACGATATTCTTCGCCACTTACTAGAAGACTTTGGCAAAGACATTCTTAACTTGCGCCCAAGTCGAATTGGCTCTCTCGATATCATTGGTAACGCTTACGAATATTTAATCAAACACTTTGCTGCAAGCAGCGGTAAGTCGGCTGGTGAATTCTACACACCTCCTGAAGTATCAGACTTACTCGCAGCTATTTTAGAGCCAAAAGAAGGGGATGAAATTTGTGACCCAGCATGTGGTTCAGGCTCACTATTAATGAAGTGTGGCGCTATGGTAAGTAAGAACTCAGGTTCTAAAAAGTATGCACTATACGGTCAAGAAGCTATTGGCTCTACTTGGGCGCTCGCTAAAATGAACATGTTCCTACATGGTGAAGATAACCACCGTATTGAATGGGGCGATACCATTCGCCACCCTATGCTGTTAGACAAAGAAGGTACTGGTTTACTTCACTTCGATATTGTAACTGCCAACCCTCCATTCTCACTCGATAAATGGGGCTACGAAGGTGCTGCAAATGATGAATTTGGCCGTTTCCGCCGTGGTGTGCCCCCTAAAACCAAAGGCGACTACGCGTTCATCAGCCATATGATTGAAACTCTTAAGCCAGAGTCAGGACGCATGGGTGTGGTAGTTCCTCATGGCGTACTATTCCGTGCTTCATCTGAAGGTAAAATCCGTACACAACTTATAGAAGAGAACCTACTAGATGCCGTAATAGGTTTACCAGAAAAGTTATTCTTCGGTACGGGTATTCCAGCGGCGATTCTTATCTTCAAAAAGCACAAAACCGATAACAATGTAATGTTCATCGATGCCAGTCGTGAGTTTAAGTCAGGTAAAAATCAAAACCAGCTAATTGAAGACAATATTCAGAAAATTATCGAGACCTATAAAGCGCGAGAGACTGTTGATAAATACGCTTATTTAGCAACTTTTGATGAAATTAAAGAAAACGACTTTAACCTAAACATTCCTCGATACGTTGATACCTTTGAAGAAGAAGCTGAGATTGATTTAGTGGCGGTGCGCAATGAGCGTGTACAACTACAAAATGAGCTAAAAACTCTTGAAGTCGAAATGGAAGAATATTTAAAGGAGTTGGGCTATGGTGCCTAGTGGATGGAAACGAAAACCATTAGTCAATGTTGCTGAAATTCGAACAGGTGTAGCGAAGGGCAAAAAAGGACTTAAAGACCCAATTGAGGTTCCTTACTTAAGAGTGGCAAATGTCCAAGACGGTCATATCGATTTAACAGAAGTTAAAACTATTGCTATTGAGCGCCACCAGTTAGAGCGGTACTCCCTTAAGTCTGGAGACGTATTGATGACAGAAGGAGGTGACTTCGACAAATTGGGGCGTGGAGATGTTTGGCAAGGTCAAATACAGCCTTGCTTGAATCAGAACCATGTTTTTGCAGTGCGAGTGGATTCAAAATACTTAGAGCCATATTATCTTGCAGCACTGTCTGGCAGTCATTATGGCAAGACATACTTTTTGAGTTGCGCAAAACGTAGCACGAACCTTGCAAGTATTAATTCGACCCAGTTAAAAGAATTTCCTGTTTTAATTCCACCGCTTGTCGAACAACGTAAAATTTCCAAAATCCTATCGACTTGGGATAAAGCGATTCGCACCACTGAGCGCCTAATCGACAATGGCAAGCAGCAGAAAAAAGCGCTGATGCAACAACTGCTCACTCGCGCTCATACCCAAAGAAAGCGCCTACTTGATGATTCAGGCAAAGCGTTTGAGGGTGAGTGGGAAGAGGTTAAGTTGGGTGATATTGTATCAACAGGCAGAGGTTTTGCTTTTAAAAGCACTCAATATTCTGAAAGTGGCTACAAAATCGTTAGGGTTACAAATATCGACTCATCAGGAAAAATAGATTTATCTGACTGCGTGTATATTCCCGCTGAAACAGCTTATGAATACAAAAAGTATGAGCTTATAGAAAACGATATTCTATTGGTTATGGTTGGAGCTACTGCTGGGAAACTTGGATTTGTTTCTGATAATACTTTACCAGCTTTGCTAAATCAAAATATGTGGTCTTTGAGGTCAAAGGATAGTAAACGATTATGTCAAATATTCTTAAGGCATGTGATTTATCAAGTGGTTGCAAAGTACCTACTATCTCAACAAGGAAGTGCAAGAGGGTTCTTTACTCAAAAGACATTTGAATCAGTTAAATTCTCAATACCTACTATTAAAGAACAACAAAAAGTAGCCTCAGTGCTAACCAACGCAGACAAAGAAATCGAACTACTTGAACAACAACTAGCTGACCTAAAGCAAGAAAAGAAAGCCCTGATGCAGCAGTTGTTAACAGGCAAGCGCAGAGTAAAAATTAATGATTAATGAGGAAGCAGCTTTATGACTAGTGGAAAAAACCAACACGTAGTAAAGCATCCTGATGGTTGGGCAGTTACAGGTGCAGGCAATAGTAAAGCCACAAAAGTAACTAACACTCAAAAAGAAGCGATTGCTTTAGCTGAAGATATTGCTAGAAACCAGCAATCAGATACAAAAGTACACGGACGAAACGGTAAAATCAGGGCTGGCAACAGCTATGGTAACGACTCGCACCCGCCAACGGATAAGAAGTAAGGATACAAATGACTATATCAGAAATGTTCAAAGACTTTCTTAGCAACTTACAAGTTGATAATTCATCAACCATCAGCTTAAGGTATGGAGAAATCACCAGCTCATTAAACAAAAAGTTTAGAGATACTGAATCTAAAACGGCGAATACGCTGCAAGTTGGCTCATATGGTCGGTGGACGGGTATTAAGGGCATTTCTGATTTGGACATGCTTTATATCATGCCTATTACCAAATGGGATGATTATAAGAATGATCAATCTAAGCTACTGACAGACACTAAGGACGCAATCAAAACCCGATACCCAAACACTAAAGTAAAGGTTGACCGATTAGTTGTTCAAGTTACCTATACTAACTTTATGGTCGAGGTTCAGCCTGTTTTTGAACAAGACGATGGAAGCTTCAAGTACCCCGACACATATAATGGCGGAAGTTGGAAGATCACAAAGCCTCGCGAAGAAATCAATGCAATGAAGGATTTTGTCGATCAAAAAAATAAGAACTTGCGTAGGCTTTGTAAGATGGCGAGAGCGTGGAGAAACAAACATGGTGTTGGCATGGGCGGCTTATTAATAGACACCCTTGCTCACAACTTCCTCAACTCGACTGCTGATTACGATTATAAAAGTTATACCTATTATGATTGGATGTGCCGAGATTTCTTCAAATACTTAGCAGATGAGCCTGACAAGGATTACTACCTCGCACTAGGCAGCCGACAACAAGTAAAAGTCAAAGAAAAATTCCAAAGCGCAGCCCAAGATGCTTATGAGTTATGCCTTGATGCGATAAAAGCTGGTGAACAAGACTCCGCTAATAAGAAATGGAAAAAAGTTTTTGGTAGAAATTTTCCAGCAGCAGCTCATACGGTACAAAAAAGTAAATCTCTCAGTGCCTTTAAAAATACTGAGCAGTTTATTGAGGACTTACACCCAATCGATATACGCTACTCTCTTAAAATTGAATGCGAAGTATCACAAAACGGCTTTAGGTCAAATTCACTTACCCAAATGCTTGCAAGCCGAATTCCTTTGTTAGCCAATAAAAGATTAGATTTCATGGTTGACCAGATTAATGTTCCTGGCGAATACATCATTAAATGGAAAGTGTTAAACCGAGGCGCTGAAGCGGAGCGAAGAGATTGTGTCCGAGGGCAAATATTTAGAGATGATGGATTTAGAAAAAGAAGAGAAACGACCACATTTAAAGGTGAACATATACTTGAATGCTTCGCCATTCAAAATGGAGTGGTTGTAGCCAAAGATAGAATTGATGTACCTATTCAGTGAGGAAACTATGGAAAAGAACGATTTATTAAAACACATTGCTGAAACTGGATACAACGTGGGCTATACAGCGAAACTTCATTTTGCCAGCTATGGAATAATTGAAAAAATACCAGGCTTAATAAACTTTGTATCTATGGCTTTTGGCATCTACGCATTAGCTTTTGAAGGTTTATCAACAAAAGGGATATCAAGCACATTGTTGATCCTAGGTATTGTTGGTCTTTATGTAAATAATCGAAATAGTGACAAGATACTCTATAAAATCAAAGGGGATGAGTTAACTAATTTATTTTATGACTTAAAACGTCTTAACAATGAAGTCAAATCAGCCTCTGGTGAGCTTACTGATTTTTCAGATAGGCTGAGTTTAATTGAAAATAAGTTTAGTAAGGGCTGCTCATCACACCACATAATGTTTGCTACTTGGGTTGCTCACTACAAGTTCTTTTGGGAACAACAAACAGGTTGGATTGAGGAATATCGAAAGTTTGGATTTTTCAGAGATAAAGTTCCACTTACACTGTGGCTTGTTTTAGCTACTGCTTTATTTTATGCGGCATTCAATTATGCGGAGTTACTTGGTTATATCTGCGAACTTAGCCAAAACCAAAGCAAAGGAGCTAATGAATGACAACCCTTATAGCTAATTTTAAGGAAGAGTTTAGCTCAAAAATTCCAGCTCTTACTCTACTAAGTAAGCTTGGATACTCATTTATTCCGCCTAGTGGCTGTGAAAAAGCTAGAGGTAACTCTTTAATAAATAAATCAACAGGACAAGTGATGTTGTTGCCTGTTATGCGCGAGTTTTTGAGCAAACAAACGTTTCCGTTTGCAGGTAAAGATCATAAGCTCTCAGATGCCGCCGTTGATAAAATCATCCATGACCTCAGCCCTGCAATGAACGAGGGTTTAAAAGGGGCTAATGAAAAGCTCTACAACGCCATGATGTATGGCATTGGAGTAACTGAGTTTATTGATGGTAAGAAAGCATCACCAACTATTCAGCTAATCGATTGGCAAACACCTTCAAATAACTTTTTCCATTTTACTGAAGAAATGGTGGTGCAAAACAGTGAAGGCACGGGAAACCGTATTCCCGATATTGTATGCTTTGTTAATGGCTTACCTTGGGTTGTGATTGAAGCAAAGCGCCCTGACTCTTCAACTGAAGGGAAATCTACGTTAAGTGAAGCGGTTTCACAACAGATCCGTAACCAAGGCCAAAAAGAAATCCCGCACCTGTTTGCTTATAGCCAATTGCTGCTCGCAGTGAATGGGCATGAGGGCTTGTACGCAACCTGCGGCACACCTGAAAAATTTTGGGCGAAATGGAAAGAAGAAAAAATCATTGAAGCCGAGTTTATTCGGTTAAAAAATGCAAGGTTAAGCACCGAGCAGTTGGATGCTATTTTCAACCACCGCCCAGCCGCTGCCAAAGACGAATATTTAACTTTATTGGCAGGAGGCGACCTCGCTGTAACAGATCAAGACAGACTAATTGTTAGTTTATTGAGACCAAATCGCCTTCTTGAGATGGCCCGTTTATACACTTTGTTTGATCAAAAAGCTGGTAAGATTGTAGCGCGTTATCAGCAGGTGTTTGGTATTAAAGCACTGATAGAGCGCATTACCAGCTTTGATGAAACAGGTGAGCGCCCAGGTGCACGTAATGGCGGTGTAATTTGGCACACCACTGGAAGTGGTAAGTCATTTACTATGGTGTTCTTATCAAAAGCATTGATCTGGTTAAAAGAGCTTTCAAAGTGTCGCGTAATTATTGTCACTGACCGAGTTGACCTAGAAGAACAGTTGAGCCGCACTTTTGCCTCAGGTGGTGTACTCACCGAGCGCGATAAAAAAGATGCTATGGCAACTTCGGGCAAACGCTTAGCGGAACAAATTGGTAAAGGTAATGAGCGAGTTATCTTCTCAATCATTAATAAGTTTGGTTCAGCGGTTAAATATGACGAATGCTATAACGACAGCCCGAATATTTTAGTTTTGGTTGATGAAGGCCACCGAAGCCAAAACGGTGAAAACAACATTCGTATGCTGCAAACCTTACCTAAGGCAGCGTTTATTGCTTTCACTGGTACGCCGTTGCTAAAAGATGATAAAACTGAAAACAAATTTGGCTCGATTATTCACTCTTATACCATGCAGCAAGCGGTTGAAGATAAAACGGTAACACCGCTGCTTTATGAAGAACGTATTGCTGACCTTAATGTGAATGACAAAGCTATTGATGCCTGGTTTGACCGCATTACTGAAAAGCTTACAGAAAAACAAAGAACCGATTTAAAGAAGAAGTTTTCTCAGAAAGGTCAGATCTATCAAACAGAAGGTCGAATTGAGCTAATTGCACACGATATTTCTGATCATTTCCAAAATTTTAAGCAGCAAGGTTTAAAAGGCCAGCTAGCATGTGACTCTAAAGGCTCTGCAATTCGCTATAAAGAGCTTTTAGATAAAATAGGCAAAGTAACATCAGTTGTTGCAATGTCTCCTCCTGATACGCGAGAGGGGCACGAGGCAGTTGATCAAGAAAGTAAAGATATTGTTCAAAACTGGTGGAAGAATAATGTTGCCGAAACTTATGGGCAAGATGAAAAAGAATACACCAAGGCAATAATCAAAGACTATGGCCGTGATGATGGCCCTGACATCATGATTGTTGTAGATAAACTGCTAACTGGTTTTGATGAGCCTAAAAATACCGTACTGTATATCGACAAGCCGTTAAAAGAGCACAACTTGATACAGGCTATTGCTCGTGTAAACCGCTTACACAGTAAAAAGCAGTTCGGCTACTTAATTGATTATCGTGGCATTTTGAAAGAGCTTGATATGACGATTGAGAAGTATCAAGAACTTGCTGACCGTAATCAAAATGGTTTTGATGTTGATGATCTTAAAGGTTTATATAACCGGATGGATACCGAATATAAAAAACTACCAGGTTTGTACAACGATCTGTGGGCTATTTTTGACGGTGTTGCTAACAAAAAAGATCCTGCTGCTTTATGTCAGGCACTTGCACCTAAGATTGAAGATGTTCAAGGTCAGCTTTTAGATAAAAACCTTAAAAAACGAGATGAGTTTTACGCTGCCTTAACAGCTTTTTCTAACTGTATGAAAGTAGCTTTGCAATCGGCGAGTTTCTTCGATGATAAGAGTTTTGATAACAAACGTGATCACTATAAAGAAACACTAAAAATGTTTGTTAGCTTAAGGAAACAGGTTCGTGAACTTGCTAATGAAACAGTAAACTACGACGAATATGCTGAAGACGTGCGTCAGTTGTTAGATAAACATATTGCAGG
Source organism: Pseudoalteromonas sp. APC 3355 (assembly GCF_030407615.1). Lineage (NCBI taxonomy): Bacteria > Pseudomonadati > Pseudomonadota > Gammaproteobacteria > Alteromonadales > Pseudoalteromonadaceae > Pseudoalteromonas > Pseudoalteromonas sp. APC 3355. Next base: position 211,187 of record NZ_JASDDB010000003.1, read on the forward strand.
CATTGAAGTAAAAGAGCCTGATGGTGCATACCTCGTTGGTAATTTGGGCAAAGATGTGAAACCTGAAGATCTAACTGACGACGAGGCTCGAAATCAAACAGATAAGATCACAGGCCGTATCACTAAAATGATCGAGCAAGACTTAGCTGATGATCCGTATGCACAAGAGTATTTCTCGAATTTACTCAAAAAAGCGATAGATGAAACAAAGGCCATGTTTGATGCGCCTGTGAAGCAATACATGCTATTTGCCGACTTTGAGCAAGAGGTGAAAGAACGCAAGGTTGAAGGTATGCCGAGTGCGTTTACTGATAAAGATGGCAAGCTAAACAAACATGCGCAGGCTTATTTTGGATTATTTAAACAATTATTCGAAAAAGACGATCACACTGGCAGTGATATTGATGAAGATAAACTTGTGAAATATGCCTTCGATATTGACGAAGTAGTTAAGACTGCTGTAGCAGAGTATTCAATAAATCCTAGTGAAATTGAAAACGCTATCCACGTAAAACTACTACCTATGCTATTCGCGGATTTTGGTATTGAGAATGCTCAAAAGCTTATTGAAGAAGTGCTGAAGATCACGCGATTAGGGCTTTCTCGTCAATGATAATGAAGCTGTTGTTTTAAATGAGTGAAATTAAAAAAACTACGCAAGAACAAGGCGTGTTCATTTACGGTGACGAGGTTATTAACTATGACATCATTCGCCGTACCTTTGAAAAAAATGATGCCAAGCCAAAGGCACGAAAAGTCATCATAAAAGTGCACCCTGACCAACGTGTAGTTGCAACTGTACCGCATGACGCGACACCAGATTCAATTCGAGAGGCTATGCTAAAGCGTGCTCGATGGATCTGGGAAAGCATTTGTGAGTTTTCTGCTCAACATGAGTATGTAATGCCACGGAAATACATTAGCGGTGAAACTCAGTTTTATCTCGGTAGACGCTATGTTTTAAAGGTAATTGTTGACGCTGAACAAGTACCAAGTGTGAAGCTTCACCAAGGCAAACTAACGGTCACCTTGAAAAAAGATTTTGATGATCGGGTTGTTAAAATTAAAGCACTTTTAGATAAGTGGTACATCCAGCGTGCCAACGCTATTTTTCATGAAAGGTTACAAGCAATGTTACCCAAAGCATCATGGGTAGACGGGTTACCTTCGTTTCGCATTATGGCGATGGCTAAACAATGGGGAAGCTGCTCAACTAAGGGCAACTTGATGCTAAACCCACACCTTGTTAAAGCTCCAAAGGAGTGCATAGATTACGTGATTTTACACGAGCTTTGCCATATTGCTGAGCACAACCACAGCGATAAATTCTGGCGCTTATTAACGCAAGTGATGCCTAATTGGAAAGAAGTTAAGGCTAAGTTAGATGGCATGGCGGAGTTGTATTTGAATGAGTGAATTTAGCTAGCAAAACGATTTAAAATGGAGTTAAAAATTGAATTATTTTTTTATTGATACGTGTGTTTGGCTAAATTTAGCCAAAGATCGAAATGCAAATTATATTGTTACAGCATTAGAAGATCTTCATGAAAGCGGTGATGTGCATTTTGTAGTTCCGCAACTAGTAAAAGATGAGTTTCTCAGAAATAAAGAGCGCGTTGTTAAAAGTGCTCGTCAACGGCTTGACCATGAATTTAAGCAAGTTAAGCATGTAGTTAATGAGTATGGTACTGCCAACCAAGTAGCAATTTTAACTGAGCTAAATGAGATAAATGCAAAACTTCCAATAATGTCTGATGTAACCGACAGAATAGCTAACAGGTTGATTAGTTTTATGGATAAATGTATTCAGTTTGAAATTACGGATGATATCAAACTCAAAGTAGTACAAAGAGCACTGGAAAAAAAAGCGCCGTTTCATAACTCTAAGAACAACTTCGCTGATGCATTATTGATTGAGTCATTTGGTACTTTTAAAAGAAGTATTCAAAGCAATGATGATTATTTAGAAGATAGTAATTTTTATTTTATTTCAGGAAACTACACTGAATTTAGCGCTACAGATAGACGCCGACCTCATGAAGATTTTTCTGATATTTTTGATGACTATTCTTATTACTTTCTAGATCTAGTTTCCGCAGTTAATAAAATCGATGACGCTTTATTGGAGGAATATGAATTTGAGCAAAATTGGGAAGGAAACGAAACTAGATCTCTTTCTGAAATATTGGACTACATGACAGAGTTTGATAGGAAAATCTGGTACAACCGACATTTAAATTTACTGAATAGAATTAGCTCAGGTGAAATAGAAATAGTACCTTCTGATTCAGATGCTTCAGGTTCTAGAGTCATACACGAAGATGTTTTAGTACGGGCAAAGTCCTCTGCTAAATTAGTAGAAAAGGAATATTCAGACCTTATTCCAAAAGATGACTTTGAATGGGGAATGATAAATGGCAAGTTATCGGCATTAAGATGGGTACTGGGAGACGAATGGGATATGCTGGATACATAAATGTGTATTCGCAAAAATTAGCGGTACTTGAACTGACAAGCACTATATCAAAATAGGTAACTGCAAGATCAAGTCTGAGCTAGCATCGTTTGCGCTTTTACACATGAGCTACTACATCTAAAATTTTCTATTTAGTTGTACTAGCTCATACCTACAGCCTGTATTTTTTTGATTAAGAGTCTGGAAAGTTACGTTTAATTATTTGCTTTAATTCGTGAATTTCCTTATGTAAATCTACAATTGTTGGAATGTTTGAAGCCTCTTGTGTTTCTTGGCGCATTTTAGCGTGTTCGTCTTCCATTACATTAACAACAATGCCAATCACCATATTTAAGAAAGCAAACGCTGTGAAGAAGATAAAAGATAAGTAGAATATCCATGACATTGGATACACTTCCATCGTTTCATATTGAATATCAGTCCAGTCCTCGAATGTCATTATTCTGAAAAGAGTCAACATAGATATTGCAATATCACCCCATAATTTAGGATTAATTTCGTTAAATATAAAACTACCGATGGCCGCATATATATAGAAAATAATAAACATTAATAATATGACATAGCCTAGTTGAGGTAGAGCTTTGATCAATGAGTTAATTAGAACTCGTAATTCGGGTACTACCGATATCATCCTAAGAACTCTAAATACGCGAATTAATCTAGCTAGAAGAGCCATTTCACTATCATTAATAGGTATCAAACTGATTAAAACAACTAAGGTGTCGAATATGTTCCAGCCCTTTTTAAAAAAGTTACGTTTATCATCATCAGCTATAAATCGAACTGAAATCTCAAAGAGGAAGAATAATGTTATGAATATATCTAAAATATGAGTTACTGAAATAGCACTGTCGGGCAGTTGAAATGTTTTTGCCCCAATCTCTAGTGCCGAGATAATGATTACAGCTACAACTGATAATTCAAATGCTTTGTTATTTTTGAGCTTATTCAGCTTTATTTTTATGTTTTCGTACATTAAGTGTTCAACTTTTATCTAAGCTAGTAAATTTTGTTAATTATATAGAAGTAATGACCTATATTGGACTAGCAATTATTTTTTTATGTTGACTCGAAATTTTCAATCACTTTTTAAGGGGGATTTATTAATATTTAGTTCAAGAATATGTGATATGTTTGTCAAAAGAATTTAATATAAATGCCTAGAAAATATGAGCTTTTTAGATTTACTTTCCTTTAATCTCGACGCATAAACTAACTAATTCTTAATTTTTTCTGTTTACCTGCATAGTCATTTCTCGCAGTTGAGAGCGTAAATTAGCTATTGTTTGTTGTGCTTTTTCATAATCGATCTTCAGCTCTCTAAGCTTTTGCGCTGTCTCAATCTGATTTTGAGCCACCTCCGAATGCAAAGCAGCTTGAAAATATTCAACTAAGTTCTTGTTTAACTCTTGCTCATACTTCAGTTCCAATTCACCTTTTTTAACTTCAAGCTCCTTTCTTGATAGCCGTCGTCCTGAATTGCAAGTATTGCAACGTTGTTGCCAGATAGCGTTCAGCGTATCATTGTAGTGTTCAAGATATTTTTTGAAGGGCATAATATCCATTCTATCTTTTCTGATATTTGACTTATCAACCACTGCCATTTCAGCAAGTTTGGTAGCTATAATTGTTCGTTCACGTATCTTCAAACTCTTTGGTTTTTCAGAGGCCATGATTGTATCTCTAGCCTCAATAAACCTAGCTGTAACTTTCTTGACTACCGCACTTTGTTTAGGCGTCAGCTCGTTCATCCAGGAGGTATCACCAGGGTAGTCAGGAAGTTCAGTATCTAATTGGGGGTCATCTTCATTTTCGATAGAAAAGTCATTTAGATTAATCATGTTCGCCTCATTTGCTTTAAGATTTTTTCGCTATTTCTGACCGCTGCTTCACTCAGCTTGTGTGCTTTAGTTTTAAAAGGAAATTTTTCAAGAAAGTCTTTATGTGACAAAACAATACGAATGATCTCTTCTCTGTGACTATTAGCACTGCTAACATAATGAACACATCCTGAGCAAAGCTCGAAACAACCATTTTCAATTTGCGGTAAGCCAGTTTCCTTATCTAAGCATTTTGATAAAGACTGAGTTTCAGTGTACACCATGCACATGCCATATTCATGAACGGTAATATCCACAATTTTTTCTTCAAACTCTGTCAAAACTGCCTCCACTTCAGATGGTTCAATTACCATACAATCTTTGACCTTTCGCTGAATAGCCAAAGCCAAGCTTCCTGAAAATGAATCATTAACATCCAAAGCCATTCTCTCTATCAGTTCTCTGATGTAGCGTCGCTCAGCACCTTTCTTTATGGACTCTCTATCTTTCCCACCGACATATTCTTTTGTGTATTTACTCTGATATGTATGCTTAAAGTGCTGCCTTATAGCTTCAAAAACACGGCCATCAAAGCGACGAATCGCAAATTCAGCGAACGTATGGCGAAACATATGGGGGTGAACTTTTTCACAAAGTTCAGCTAACTCCTCGCCAAATTTATCAATTGCATCGTTATAATTATCTTGAAGGCTAGTTCTTAAGGTGTTCTCACTTGCAACACTTGCGTTAGTGCCATTTGAGAATCTAGGTTGATGTGTCATCGAAAAAATAGGGAAGCGCTTCCCGTCAGGGCGATTACGTTTAGGGATGTAGGACATATCACACATTACATCTGCTGCCTTAGCGACTAATCCCCCCATACTCCTTAAAGCAGGAACACCATGATTGGTTTTAACTATATCGCTCTTAAATGTCCAGACACCATCACTTTCCTGCTGATAATCGTCTGCAAAAAAGTTTTTCATCTCGCTTATTCTTGCTCCTGTTAGTGCCACAATTATTGTTAAACAAGCATTAAAGACTTTACGATATATTTTTGTCATCTCCTCCCAAGTATACGGAAATGTGTTGACAGGCTTACCAGCCGCCTGTTCAAGTGCTCGTTTTAAAGTGCTGTATTTAAGAATAAATTCTTTCTTTCGCTTTCTCTTTGTCTTTCTCTTTTCACCAATAGAAGATGTAACATCTGGCGATGCACAATAATCATCATAAGAGCTGGGTTTGTCATATCTACCTGAAAAAAACAAAGTGTTGTGAGAAACACATAACTCGCTTTGCTGATGTTTGAAAAATGCTCTCAAAATACGACAGTCATTACTTTCTATAACGTTAATCGCGTGCGCCAAATTAAACATATGTGCCGCGAATGGAATTGAACTCCAACCTTCACCGTCTATCCATTTTGAAAAGTTAATTCCATTAGCTACTAGATGCTCTTCAACAGTGTCCTGAATGAAGCTAGCAGGTAATGAAGAGGCCAACCCATCATGAACTAAACCCAGAGCATAAAGTCGTTGAGATTTCCTCAAAATTTCACATGCACTTTCAACAGGGCCTCTACCAACAATTTCTTTAGTAGCATTGTTTTTTTCTGCCCTGCTACCTTCGGTGTGAAAAGCAATACGATTGAACAAAACATCAACGATAAATTCTCGACAGTGTGCTTCAGTCCATTGCCTCAATGGTGTATCAGGGTAATGAGACTCTTTCCATACAAAGAGCCTCATCAAATTAGAAGCATATGCCCTGATTGTATTTAGTTTTCCTGTGATTTCCCGTGTTACAGGGTCAACTCCACCGGACATTTCAATCCACAAAGCTTTCAGAAGACCGAAGTCCTCTTTTGATACCTTATGTCGTGCATCGGTAAAATCAATTTCATGAACTTTACTTTCTTCACTTAGGTTTTTCGGATAAGAAAATAAATAAAATACATCTTGCGACTGGTCGTTTAATAAAGGAGTATCAGGGACAAGAGTTTTTTTTACATTTGTATTAAACATTTTCTATCCTATACCATTGATGAAAAAGGAAAATTATACTTTTTAGACATTAGTTCACCTTCCTTGATTATCGAGCTAGAGAACTCTGCTAATAGCATGTCGAGGTATGCTCGGTGCAATTGAGCTTTTAATGTTTTCTTTTCGCTATCTAGTTTTAATCTTGGTATTTCATTTTCAATATGTTTAATTTTTGACAAAATAAGCGCCGCTGTTAACGGTGTTTGAATTACGATACGTTTACCGTCAATGTCAACGTCTCCAATATCGCCTATTACGTCACCTAGTTCCTGGTTTATGATGCCATACAAATCCTTTTGTTCTTTAATCGTATCTTCAATACCGAGTAACTTCGCAACGGCCTTCAGATTGAGCACTTTAGTTTTATTAAATAGCTCTTCAACAGCGCGCGCATCTTGCTCCATCGCATCACCAACTTGTGCCGCAAAACGACGCATTGATTTGATTTTTTCTGGGCTGCGTGAACGATTTTCATACGTACTTTGTTTAGTTTCGAGACTGTGTGCTGTCAGCATAGCACCAACCTCTTTCTCGGCCTTTTCTTCAAAGGTGGGTTTGTCATATTCTGAGTTTTCTTTTGGCTCAGCGGCACCACTTTTCCCATCTTCGATCTCGATGCGTGCTCTTGCGATTAAATCAATATTTAAAGAAACATGGGGCATTTTCTTGTCGCCACCATAAGAAGGAGAATTTTTCATAGCCATCAAATTATTTGCTAAGATCTTTTTAAGAAAAGCTAGAATTGGTGCAGCTTCCTCCTTAAGCTCGGCTTTCATGTGTTTATGCACTTCGGTATTTTCATCGAGCAAATCAATAAAAAAATGATCTAAACGTCCCTCTTTCTTTGCACCAATCTGGCCTTTACCATCGGTTTTGCCACGCAACTTATGGTATTGAATAAGCTTCGGGTTGACGCCTGAGTGTTGCTGTTTGAAGTGTTCTAAAAATATCTGAACAGTTTTGTAGGGCAGGGTGCCCTTGTTTAATACTGGCGTAGCATATTTCTTTTTGCCTCGACCTTTAAAATATTTAAATTGCACGCCCTTATTGTTTGAAATAACATCATTGAGGTTCATTCTATCTACGCCGGAACTTTGAATTCTATGGCAACCTAAGATACATTGCATGGCAAAAACAACTTCATGGCTCAATCCGTGTAAGTCGTTCATGCAATAGGTTTTCATGGTTTGAATCCTATACTTCTTTTTATTTATCGTAACTAGGGTTTTAATATGCCCTGTACGTTTGTTGACCCATCGCTTTAGCCATTCCTTACGTCTAATCTTGATATCAGATTCATCTGGTAAAAATTCATCTGGGTAGGGATTGTCATGCATAAACCTTTCGATTAGCCAGTTATCATCAGTAGCAATAATTGCCCTCGCGAGTTCTCCATAAAGCCTTCTTGACACGTTATATTTTGGGTGATTCAGATCGGATATTAGGGCGTATGTCGGATAGTTGTTTGAACTTATTTGAAACGATTCCAAAACCGCTTTTTCTAGACTGCTGTTTTGCAACAACAACTTACGCTTCTCATCAAACGTATTGATGATGTAGCAACATAGCAGCAATAAGGATTCAACCATTTCTGTGCTAGTAAACCCTAGATCATACTTAGTTGATAAAGATTGCTTTGGGTTGGGTTCTTCCCACGTAAAGGTTGGAGCTTTAGTGATCATTACATAAAATTCTGGAATCCAGTATTCACAGTCATACACTTTTTCCTTTTGACCACCATATAATTTTAAAATGTAAATCATGGCAGTAACAGTGCTGTTTAACGTATTACCAGTTTTATTGGTCGTGCTTTTAATATGATAGGTATATCGGGAGAATATATCAGATGGCACAGCGCCATACTTCCTTATTAATACAATCGTGTAGTTAAGAAAAGTTACTAATACCCTTGTTATATTAAGCTTGGTTTCATGAGACAGATCGCGAAAACTCTTACGTTTCGTGTAGTCTATATAAAGTAATAAAAAGTTTTGAAAATGCATGTCATCCGGCAGTTCCCATTTAACTTTGCCATCAACTAAAATTACATGCTTCTCATCTTTTCCGGTATTATCTACGACTAGCTTCATTAGGATTTGCTCTTATATTTTTGAGCATATTCTGAATTGTTTAATGACAGCGTATTCATTACGTCGATGCGATTAGATATTACTGCATCATAGAATATGTAGACTTTTGTTGTCCCTTCATCGCTATGGCCTAGCCACTGAGGGATAAACACCATAGGATCTTTATTTTCATCGTAACAAAAGCTAACGCTATTGGTTGCGTAGCATTTTCTAAGAGAGTGGAAAACCCTAGCTTTCCAGTTATTCTTATTGCTATTTAATTCAGCCAAATTAGCGGTCTTTATGCGTGAAAACAATCTGCTGCCATAATTTATGTCCGTAAGCGGTTTTCCATTAGCTTTCGCCATCAAACTCCCTTTGAGGCTCTTACCTCTACCCCATAAGAATTTGTTGATCCCAGATACAAGTTCAGGCGATATGTGAACTGTTCGCAACTTTTTGGCCTTACCTATAATTTCTAGTTCATCTGCTCGTATATCGTCCTTATCCTTTTCTGGGAACTGACGTCTTAAGGAAGGGGCATACAAATTGTTGTACGAAACTAGTTCATGGGTTCTAAATCCAGCATAATAGCCAAGTTTCAGTGCTAATTCGTCACGCTCTCTTATGAATGGATTCTGAGCTTTCACTTGTGCTAATACTTTATCTTTAAACTCCTTTTCATCCATGTAGATAGTGAGTATTTCTCCCATTAGAAGATCTTTAACGTTTCTCTGTGCTTCACTGTCATCGTAAGTAAAAGACAAATAATCAATTGCATCCGATATACCTATCTTTTTCATGTAAGCGTAGAAATTGTTTAAAACTGTGGCATGATATTCTATCGTACTTTTTTTATTGCCTCTTTTTTGCCCGCGATAAGCATTGAAATAGGCGGTCATATGGGCGTCCGTCACATCCGCATAGCTTAGTTCATCAGAAGCTTTTAATACTTCAAAGAAGTCTTTCAAGACTTGTGCATAGGATTTCGTTGTGGTTCTGTTATCGGAAGTTCTACCGTTTCTAGCGACATGAAGAAGATATAAGGAAGGTGCTAATAAGGGAATACCATCATCATCAACAACTGTACTTAGGTTGATCCCACCCCCCGCGTATTTTATCCCTTTTACTTGGACGACTCTCACTATCTTCCTCTCTACTAGCAATTAATTTATATAACCTATTCTTTTGTTGACATAAAAAATGTAGACCAAAGAAAAGCCTATTGTCAACATAAAGCACAAGAAAAGACAATAGTATATAATCGGTCCAATCTTCAAACGTTGCTATTCTAAACAAGGTAAGCATTGATATTGAGACGTCTTGCCAAAGAACAGGGTTGATTTCAGCAAACATCATGCTACCCATTGCAGCGTATATATAAAAAATAACAAACATGAGCAGGGCTATATAACCCATTTGCGGAATGGCTTTGAGCAATGAGTTAACCAATAAGCGCAGCTCTGGGATCATCGAAACCAATCGTAACACTCTAAATATGCGCAACAGCCTAGCTATTAACATTGTAGAGCCAGCAGCAGGGTATAAACTGCCCAATACTATGATAGTGTCAAATATATTCCATCCCTTAGAAAAGAAGTCTTTAATGCCTTTGCTTGCAACAAAGCGGATTATTAGTTCAATTAAAAAGAATGCAGTAATGCCAACGTCCATCCAATTTAGAGCAAGCTCTACGGTAGGATGTAGTGAGTAAGTGTGTGCACCTACTGTAAGGGCAGAAACAATAATTACAGCTATAACAAATGATTGAAATATCTTGCTATTGTCTATACGCTGAAACAACTTTTGTAACTGCGACATCATAGTAATAGATCCTTTGGATATTAAGATTTTATGGCGCTAATATACAATAGTATCGTAATAATTTAACGCTTTTTCGATATAGAAAGTGTAAGGAAATTTAATGTTTATCAATAAACTAAAAAGCAGCGCATTACTTATTATTGGATCATGTGTTTTGGCTGGCTGCAGCTCTGATGCACGTTTTCATGAATTACAATCGGCGCGCCTTGATGAGTGTAACTATAAAGCTGACAAAGAATATTACGAATGCCTAGATAAACAAGACTCTAACTACGAAGAGTTTAAAAAACAGCAACAAGCTCAGACTAAATAAGTAACCTTTATATTTATGACTAAAACTCAAAAACAGCGCGATAAGCAAATTCGCTTAGCGCTTACTAATGCATGCGAAGCAATAAAAGAAATGGTAATTGGTTTTGATTATCTAACGCATACAGTTGATTTAAATAACGAAGTAAACACGTTAAAAGTACAATGTTACTTTATTGATGAGATAGCCCGTGAAGATGCAAAACCGCAACTTGATGAGTTAACGCAGATTATACTTAGCCAGCTAGCAGCTATTAAGTTGAACGCAAAACCAGCACACATCTCATTTTTAGCCAATTAACAGCGGTTTAGTTGGTATGACATCACATGGACGTTATAATTAGATAAATTATTTTTAGGGTTTAAATTATGGCTGTTCCTTCGCGTTCGCAAATTTCACCAGGTACCACAGTAAATATTGTATTAAAAGAAGATCAACGCAGCGGCACATTAACTGAGGGTGTGGTTGAGCGCCTTTTAACAAAATCACCAAATCACCCACACGGTATTAAAGTACGTTTAGAAGATGGTCAAGTTGGCCGAGTAAAAGAGATTTTATAATGGCAACGTTAACAGAGCAGGCTTTTTGGGATTTGGTAACAACGCCTGATTTAGGGCTCGATCCGCAAAGTGTGAGCGATAACCTAAAAACTAAACTTAATGATTTAAGCGATCAGCACCTTATTGATTTTGATAAACACTTTGGCATACATATGCGTAAATGTTTTACCTGGGATTTGTTTGGTGCCGCTTTTGTGATGGCTGGATGTAACGACGATTACGGTTTTAGCGAGTTTAGATGTTGGTTAATTTCGCGCGGTAAAACAGTATTCGAAAACGCTTTAGAAAATGCTGATTCGTTAGCGCAGTGTACACCTGTTTATTACTTAAACGAGCAGCCTTACCCGTATATTGATGAGTATGATTTAATAGCCGGTTTATTATTTGAAGAACGCAGCGAAGACGAATTACCGTTTATTCCATCAGGCAGTGATGAACCTAAAGGTAAACGTTTTAAAGACAAACCTAAGTTCTTAAAGCAAAGCTACCCTTTATTATTTGCAAAGTACTGGCAATAAAACAAACAGTAATTTGTGCGCTATTTAAACAATTTAATGAGTTCAATTTCCCTACAAGTAAGCGCATTGATATAAATCGTTTTGTTGTTTAAGTACGTATTAACTAAAGTACTTAACAGCAAAATGGTTTGTAATGCAGTATCTAGGAGGAATCTTTGTGGATTTAAATGTGTTCAATCTAAGGGATTTATTTGCGGCACGAGGTTTGTAACCTAATGGGAACGGTAATTGCTCTTGCGTTATCTTACTGGCTTACACACATGTAAGAATCAGTATAGTCGAGCAAAGCTCCCTTAGCTGCTCGTGTCTTGGTTCCTGAATACGACTTCTCTCCTTTTATAGTAAATCTCTGTTATAGTTGTTAAAAGTTATAAAAGCTAAGTGATTAGGCATTTTGCTATTATTTAACACGCTGACTCACGAGGATACACCCACGAAATGAAATATTTAACACTCGCTTTATTAACTGTCGCTTTTACAAGTGCAAATGCTTTTTCTGAGCCGAGTAATAAAACACGATTTATACCGCTTTTAAAGTCAAAATTAGGTGCCTACGAAGTTGTGTCGAGCAACTCAGGGTTATGCGTTAACAGCAATTTGAGTTTGACAGATGAAAGTGATTTAAGTGCGGGTTTTAAACTTGGTGAGCAAATTGTATTTGGATCGCTCCACAATGGTACCCGAACCATTAAAAAACCAAACTTTTGCTTTATAACCAGCACGCTTAAATATAAAAGTGATGGCCTTGAAAACGGCTTAAGAATGAGTCGTTGTGAAAGCCCAGCAAACGAAAAAACAATCAGTCAAAGTATCAAATTTTTAGCTGATAACACACTCAAATACACATTGAGCGAACCCAATGTAGAGTGCACATTTAAAAAAGCAGATGAGAGTAAATAAAGCATCTAGTAAGTAGCAAATCATTCGCAGTATATTTTAGGGATATCGCGCCAACGCGTAGTGTACTGCGGCGACAAAAAATCACGGTTCATGTGCCACCGGTCATTTAATTTACTACTTGCAAGGCTTAGCATTCCTTTTCCGTATCGATTGTTAATTGTGTCTAAGCATTGCATAAGTTTTGGATTATCAGGGCTTTTATTAAATAAGTCATTTTGCTGAAACTGTTCTGATATTAGCTCTACCGCGCCTACACCACATTTATAAAACCGTATACCGGGTTGGTAAATCTTATTAAATACCTCAGATACAGCATTAGCCATCACGCAGGTGTCGTTAGTGGGTGAGGGGAACTTATACACAAACGATTTTTTATAATATTTATTTTCGTGCGCGCCACTGGCTGCAAAAATATAAAGCTGGTGAGTGAGCGAACGTTGCGCTCTTAATTTATTAGCCACTGTGGTTACATGGTTAATTAGCGCTGTTTTAAGTGCTGTTGGCTCACATATGCGCTCTCCAAAACTACGGGTCGAATAAATCTCCCGCTTGTCTTGTCGTACATCATCCCAGTTTAAGCATGTTATCCCGTTAAGCTCGCTTACTGTGCGTTCAACAACCACACTAAATGCACGGCGCATTGCTCTAGGGTTTTGCTGAGCAAGATCCCAGGCGGTGTGTATATTCATTATTTTAAGTTTTTTAGCTAGCCGCCGGCCTATTCCCCAGACATCTTCGCAGCTCATTCTTTGTAAAATAGCTTGGCGAGTTTGTTCGCTATTTATTACTGCTACACCATTAAAACCACTGAGCTTTTTAGCGGCATGGTTAGCGGCTTTTGCTAAAGTAGGGGTCGGGCCAAAACCAACACCTACAGGAAGTTTTGTTTCGCGCCATACTGTGCGCCTTATTGTATGACCGTATTCATGCCAGTCTTTAATTAATGATGTGTAGCCATCAAAGTGCAAAAACGATTCATCAATACTGTATATGTGCTGTGTATCGCAAAAGCGAGCGATGATGTTCATCATTTTGTCGCTTAAATCAGCATAAAGCTCGTAATTGCTAGAGCGAATAACAACGTTGTTTTGCTCAAGTAAATGCTTAACTTTAAAGTACGGGCCAAATTTAGGAATATTTAAGCGCCGAGCAATAGGGCAAATAGCGCATACACAGCCATCGTTATTGGTAAGTACAACCACGGGTTTGGATCGAATAGCAGGGTCAAATACTTTTTCGGCACTGGCATAAAACGACACAGCATCAACTAAGGCATACATTTTAATAACTCTGGGCTTTGCCTGTGCATTCTTATTGATAGCGTTACTACGCCTTCGAGCTGAAACTCGTCTGCAGAGGTGAGTTGTACAGGCTTATGTAAAGAAGACGCTGAAAGCAGCCGTGCATTGGTTTTATCAAGCAGCTTGCATACAAAAAGACCATTTAAGTTAGCAACAATAACGTCACCATTTTCTGCAGGCTCTGCACGGTCAATAACTAATAAGTCCCCTTCAAAAATTCCGACTTCTTGCATAGAGTTACCCGATGCAATACCAATAAACGTAGCATCTGGATGCTTTATTAAAAGCTCATCAAGGGTTACACCTAGCTCGGTGTACTGCGCTGCGGGGGATTCAAAACCACACACGCCTGCTTCTATATAAATGGGAATGACAAACATAATACAACCTAAAACGAATATACTGTATAAGTGTACAGTATATGCGTTTTGTGTAAGTTATGCCAAGAATGTATGGCTGATCAATCCATGTTTTTGATCATTTGTTGTGCAACATCTAAAAAGTCTTTGATTTGCTGAGGATTTAAGTTTTTACACATTTGATTATTTATTTTCTGCTCTGAGGCTAATAACTTATCAAAAAGAACTTTGCCTTGCTCTGTGAGCGACAAAATAAAGCAGCGCTTATCGTGCTCACTTGCCTGTTTATTTATTAAATTTAAGCCAATAAGATCTTTAATTAAACGTGCTATTTGCGCTTTGTCGCGCTGCGTTTTAGTAACAATATCGTTAGCCGTACAGTTATTTACGCTCGCAATAATATGTATGCAGCGTACGTGCATAGCATTAATACCAAGTTCGCCTGCGTTAATTGCTTCACGAATTGTAACGCGGTAATTTTGCATCAATTCAAATAGCGTATTTGATAAAGGTGTATTCATAAAACTCTCAATATAGTTGACAAAGTCAATTAATTTGCTATAGTTGATTTTATCAACCAATGGGGCGTTGTGCAATGTCTGCTTTTATAGCAGCCAATTATTATACCAATCTGCTTATATATGGGGTCTATTTAACGTTAAGAAAATTACGCTAGAACTAGGCTAAAATTTTTGTATCTAGTTGTTCTAAATAAAAAATTTTTAACAACGTTATAGTGCAATTTAATTCGTTAAATTGATCAAAGATTTATGCAGGTTGGTATTAAAGTCCAAGTTTTGTAAAACGAGGTAATGCATGGGTAAACAAATTCGCAAAGCTAACATATTAAGTACGCAGCAAATCACACCACACCTACAACGCATTGTTGTAGGCTCTGATGATTTTAACGACTTAACCTCACAGCACATTGGTAACTATGTAAAAGTACTGATCCCAAAAAATGGTGAAGTAGATTTTAACTTAAAAACAGCGTGTATGCGATCTTACACAATAAGGCATGTAGATGCACAAACAGGCGCGTTAACACTTGATTTTGTTATAAATATGCACCAAGGTCCGGCAACTGACTGGGCTAAAATTGCAAAAGTAGGTGATGAGGTAGGTATTGCAGGCCCAGGCCCTAAAAAGCTAGATAATTATGGGCATTCGCATTATGTGTTGCTAGGGGATTTAACATCGGTAAATGCAATAAAGGGGTATATACAGCAATTACCTTTATTTTCAAAAATTGATGCCTTTGTACATGTACCCACCGAAAAAGACATTATTGATTTAGAAACAAGCCGCGATGTTAATTGGCTTGTTACCGACAATGCTGACGAAGCGCTACTTAGCGCGCTTCAAAATTTGCACATTACAGCAGAGCCTCCCATTGTATTTATGGCATTGGAAGCTGGGCTTGTTCGTAAAGCAAAGACATTGTTAACAGAGCAATTTAATATACCACGCGGTAATATTGTTTCCTCAGGGTATTGGAAAAAAGGCGTGGATTCAGAAGGCTATAAAGAGCTGCGCCAACGTGATGCACAGCTTGCTTGAATACCTTAGAGCAAAATAACATATACCTATTTTGCTTTAATACCACTGCGTAACTTGAATTGACCTAATAGCAGACCCATTTAAGTGTTTTATGCTAATGATGTAATACATTGTTAGCATGCATTTTTAGGAGCTGCTATTTTGTTGAATTCCATTCCTTTTTCGTTATTAGAACTTGCCCCCATGATTAAAGGGGACAGCGTTACTAACACTCTTCATAAAAGTACTAAATACGCCCAACGTGCAGATGAGCTTGGCTTTAACCGTTTTTGGCTTGCTGAGCATCATAATATGCCAGGTATAATTTGTGCGGCCACTTCAATTTTGGTTGGTCACATTGCAGGTAATACCAAAAAGATACGCGTTGGGTCAGGCGGTATTATGCTGCCAAACCACTCCCCATTAGTTGTTGCTGAACAATTTGGTACATTAGAGAGCTTATATCCTGGGCGAATAGATTTAGGACTAGGGCGTGCCCCAGGTAGCGACCCTGTAACGAGTCGTGCACTAAATAACGATATGAGTCGCGCAGAAAACTTCCCAGGTGAAGTAACTGAGCTGCAAACATTGTTAGGTCCTTACAATGGTACGCATCCTATACGTGCTATACCGGGAGAGGACACAAACGTTCCTATTTGGTTATTAGGCTCGAGTTTATTTAGCGCGCAACTAGCGGCGCAAAAAGGGTTACCGTATGTATTTGCAGGGCATTTTGCACCGCGTTTTGTGCACGAGGCAATAGCGCTGTATAAGCGCGAATTTAAAGCATCAAGCGTACTTGATAAGCCATACGTAATGCTTGCACTGCCTTTAGTGGCAGCAGACACCGACGATGAAGCGCAATACTTGTCGACTACTTCTAAGCAACGTGTGCTCGAACTTATACGCGGTAACGAGCTGTGGCTAAAACCACCTGTTGAAAGCATGGACGGGTTATGGAGCGAACAAGAGCGCGCCCATGTAGAGAACTTTTTAAGCCTAAGCGTAGTCGGCGGACATGTAAGTATTAAACACAAGTTAGAGATGATAGCTAAACAGCTAGAAGTTGATGAGTTTATATTTACCAATGATGTATTCGATAGTGAAAAACGCCACCGTGCACTCGAAATTTTAATGGAAATAAAACACTAAAATATAGTTAGTTAAGGAAGCGTACACTCTGGGCTTGTTAAGATTATAGACATCATCAAAAGTTAAATTAGTTTACTCATTTTATTAACTTTAAGTGATGTCTGTATTTGTTATTTAAATATTCAAAGTAAATTTGATTGCTATTTTTAGTACATATTTTGCTTTACATACCGTTCTGTTTTTTCAATTGAACTGATTTAAATAATCAATTTTAAGATATCACTTTTGTTTTTTATAATGTAGCTATTAAACCAGACATCATAAAATTAAAGGCAGGTACACCGTGAACTCTCTAAACACCGCAACAGCTAATTCAGTTAACAAAACAGCGCAGCCAAAAGTTGCTCTGATTGCTGAAGGTGGCGGGCAGCGAGGGATATTCACAGCTGGCGTACTTGATGCGTGGTTAGAGCAAAGCTATGACCCTTTTGATTTATTCATTGGTACTTCAGCGGGTTCGCAAAACTTAACTAGCTACTTAGCGCGTCAAAAAGGCTACGCTAAACGCCTGATTAGAGGGCTTTCGCGTAATAAGCGCTTTTTTCAGCTTGGTCGCGGATTAGTGGGTAAGCATATAGTTGATTTAGATTGGTACTTTGACAAAACCACTGAAGTAAACAGAGCTATAGATTTCAAAACAGCGAAAACTAGTTTAGGTGAGCGTGAACTACTTATAACAGCAACAAACGCACGAGACAGAAAAGCTTATTACTTATCGCCTACAGGTGATAGTGGTCAATGGCGTGATTTGTTAAAGGCTTCTAGCGCACTCCCGTTTTTATACAAACAAGGTGTAAAGTTAACACCTTGGTTAAACGCAAAAGCAGCGAATGAAACACATCTTGTTGAAGAACAAGCACAGAGCGATTTTTATCTAGACGGCGGTTTAGCCGCTCCACTTCCCGTGCGTGAAGCTTACAACCGAGGTGCTCGTAAAATTGTTGTAATAAGAACGGTTGACGCTAATTTTCAAGCGCAATCTGCATGGGTACAAAAGCTAAGAACATTTGCTATAGCATCAGGTTATTGCCCAAAAACATTGGACTACTTAATACAGCACGAAAAAGCGTATTTAGATGAGCTTGAGTTTATTGCAAATCCACCAAGTGATGTGGAAATAATACAAATTTTTGCAGACGAAAAACTGCATAGCAAATTATTAGGTAGTTCAAATAACGATTTACGTTTTGATCATAAATTAGGCTTAGCTGCAGGTCGGTCTTATTTAGCGCAGCAAAGCCAATTTGAGATCAGCAATACGCATAACTACTCACAAAGCGAGTATCGTTACAATTAAGCCAATCGGATACCCAAATCATGAATAATACTGCGACTTAAAGTTGCAGTATTATTCATTTAAATGCCTTTTATTTAAATGACACCCACCCTAATTTGTACATTTATTAACCTCGGCTATACTTTATAAAATTTTAAAGTGAGCATAATGCCTGTGGCTACTGCACGAAAAAGACAAATAAGCCTCTCCAATACACGTTACTATCACTGTCTTTCTCGGTGTGTGAGACGTGCATACCTATGTGGAATTGATACACAAACAGGCAAAAGCTATGAGCATCGTAGAGATTGGGTAGAGGAACGTTTATTATTTTTGGCGAAGGTATTTTGTATTGATATTTGTGCTTACGCGGTAATGAGTAACCATACACATTTAGTACTTTATATAGATGATAAAAAAGCAAATAGGCTTACAGATAGAGCTGTTTGTATAAGGTGGCATAAAGCATTTAAAGGGACGAATATATCAAAGCGTTATCTTGACGGTGAATCGCTATCAGATATAGAAAAAATGTTACTAAAACATAGTATAGTGAAATTTAGAAATCGTTTAAAAGATATTTCTTGGTTTATGCGTTCGTTAAACGAGAATATAGCAAGGCAAGCTAATAAAGAAGACGGTTGTACAGGCCGTTTTTGGGAGGGGCGCTTTAAATCTCAAGCTTTACTGGATGAGCCTGCACTATTAGCTTGCATGGCGTATGTTGACTTAAATCCTATAAGGGCAAAAGTTTCACAGAGCATTCAAACATCATCATTCACCAGTATTAAAAAACGAATTGAACATGCAATAGCAGGTAATCAGCCAAAGTTTTTAGCTAAATTTGTAGGAAAGCTCTCACAAAAGATAAGTAAAGGTTTACCATTTGAGTTTAAAAACTATCTAGAATTAGTAGAGCAAACAGGAAAGTGTATAAGGGCAGACAAACCAGGTTATATAAATCAAAGTACAACGCCTATATTAAAAACATTAAACATAACCGAAAAAAACTGGCTTAAACTAACAACCCGCTTTACTAAGATGTTTCATGGTGCTGTTGGTAAAGCCGAAAATATAGAAATCTACTGCAATAATCAACATTTCAAACGACGACCCAATATCAGAAATAGCCAAGCTTTAACTGCTTAGTTTTACTATTTAATACAACTTATCAAAGTTTAGACTGAATGTACTCAAGGTTTTAACTCATCTGCGATTTAGATAAACAGAAGCTTCTAATCAATTAGTTGATGTAGCTAAAGAATTAACCGGATATAAGAGACACAATAAATAATTTTTAAGTGTTTAGTCCCTCAGTTTTTAAAAAATTTAAATGGGTGTCATTTAAATATTAAAAATAACTTAAGTTGATGAAAGCAATATGCTTGTTTCACTATTTAAAATACCATCAATTTCGCGTACTTGCCTTAGCACTCCATCAAACTCACTTAAATTTGCAGCTTGAAGCTCTGCAACTAAATCCCATGCACCATTGGTGGTGTGTAATTTTATAAGCTCGGGTATTCCGCGCATTGTTTTAATAACTTGTGATGTAGATTTACCAACGACTTCTATCATCATAATTGCGCGCACGGCTTCTGTTTCAATGTGTTCGTGAACGCGTACAGTAAACCCTAATATTGCACCTGAGCTAACTAATCTGTCTAACCTATTTTGCACTGTCCCGCGTGATACATTTAAAGAACCGGCTAAAGCTGAAATAGAAGCGCGGCCGTCTTTTCGTAATTCAGCTATTAAAGCATTATCAAGAGAGTCATAAATGTAAGGAGTCATAAATCAAACCTTTAAAAGAAGTTACTGACCAAAATACATAAATTGTATATAACTGCATAGCAAAATGATAAAAAATAGTACTATTTGTGTAATTAATTACCATATTAAATAGCACGTAGCCTCGCTAAACTTGTTTTAAATTAACTAATACATTTATTCAAGAGGTTTCCACATGAGTCATTTTATAGCACAGCCAAAACAAGGCGTTCCATTTGTTAGCGTTCAGGCAATGGCTAAGCTTATAAATAGCTTAGGGGTCGAAAACGTTTTGCTAGATCTAACACATAAATTAGAAACCGACTTTGCCCGTTGGACAGAGTTTGATAAGTCACCTCGTTATGCAGCACACTCACCAGAGGGTGTAATAGAGCTAATGCCAGTGAGTGATGGCCAAATGTTCAGCTGTAAATATGTAAATGGTCACCCAAAAAACACCTTTAGAGAACTTCAAACAGTCGCTGCATTTGGTATTTTAGCCGATGTAGATAGTGGCTATCCGGTTATGATAAGCGAAATGTGTTTACTAACAGCACTACGTACAGCCGCAACTTCTGCAATGGTAGCTAAATATTTAGCACCTAAAAACTCAACAACCCTTACTTTAATAGGCAATGGTGCCCAATCAGAGTTTCAGGCTCTCGCTTTTAAAGCGGTACTAGGTATTACGCATATTCGTTTATACGATATAGATAAAAGCGCCTCTAAAAAAGCATTTGCTAATTTAAGTGCATGCGGGTTAAACGTGACTATTTGTAATAGTGTACAAGAAGCAGTAAAAGGGGCCGATATTATCACTACCTGTACTGCTGATAAAACTAACGCCACTATTTTAACAAATGACATGATCCCACAAGGTGTGCACATTAATGCCATAGGTGGTGATTGCCCAGGTAAAACAGAGTTAGATGCTAGATTGCTTGAGCGTGCTAATGTATTTGTTGAGTACGAGCCACAAACTCGAATAGAAGGCGAAATTCAACAAATGAGTCCAAGCTTTACAGTAACTGAGTTTCATAAAGTTATTAATAAGCAGTCGCTTGGGCGTACTAGCCAAGATGAATTAACCATTTTTGACGGCGTTGGCTTTGCAAGCGAAGACTTTACCGCACTGGTATTTATACGCGATGAGTTAATTAAAACGGGCGAGTTTGCTTTGCTTGATTTAATTACACAACAAGCGGACCCTCGTAATTTATTTTCAGTACTTAGTGATCAACCATTAGTAAAAGAGCACGTGGCATGATCGAAGTAAACCAAGCCCCCAATGCTGTAGTGATGGTAAGGCCGCATCACTTTACATCTAACCCCCACACAATGCTCGATAACGCATTTCAAAGTGAATGCTTAGCACAAAATCAAAGTGAACAAGCATTTAAGGAAGTGACTAATGCCGTACAAATATTAAAAAATGAAGGGGTAACAGTTCACCTTTTTGAAGATGAGCAAACACACACTCCCGACTCAGTTTTTCCTAACAATTGGTTTTCAACTCATCAAAGTGGCCAATTAATAATCTATCCAATGTTTGTAGAAAACAGAAGGTTAGAATATCGAAAAGATATTATTGATTTTTTAACGGATCACTATAAAGTGTCTTCAGTGACTGATTATTCATTTTTATCGAAAGAAAATTCATTTCTTGAAGGCACTGGTTCACTGGTTATCGATCATCAAAATAAACTCGCTTACGCGGTAGAATCAAAAAGAACTACCAAGTCGGTGGTTAATACAATATGTGAGCAATTAAAACTATCACCCATAGTGTTTAACGCATATGACGAGCAAGGAACTGCGGTTTATCACACTAATGTTTTAATGTGTATTGCTACAAAATTTGTAATGATCAGTTTAAATATGGTGCCAATTGAACAACGTGCACAGTTAGCTAAACATTTTTTGAAAAGCCATCATCAAGTTATCGATTTAACGCTTGAGCAAATTAATAACTTTTGTGGCAATGCTATTGAGCTACAAGGTAAAAATGGTCGTATTTTAGCGTTATCGCAAACTGCGTTTAATGCACTTACACCTGAACAAATAACAGTTATACAAAAAACGGCTAAGCTTGTGCCATTACCAATACCTACTATTGAGTCGGCTGGTGGCTCAGTTAGGTGCATGATTGCAGGAGTTCATTTGCAAAATAAATAATGTATAGTTTTAAGGCAGCTTAGCTGCCTTATTTGCATTAAATTTTTAGTCGATGTCGCAAGCAAATGCCGTTATACCCAAAAAGGGTATTAATATAAAAAATATAAGAAGGAATTAGCAATGTTCGATACCGTCGTCAAAAGCGTAAACAACCTTTTATGGGGAGAAGGGCAAGTACTTATTTATATACTTTTGTTTACAGGGGTATGGTTTTCAGTACGACTAAAAGCAATTCAAATACTTAAATTTAAACATATGTTTAGCCTTTTAAAAGGCAGTAGCAAATGTAAAAAAAACGATATTTCCTCATTCCAAGCGTTGTGTACAGGGCTTTGCGCGCGGGTCGGTACCGGTAATTTAGCCGGTGTGGCGGTTGCAATTTCACTTGGCGGCAGCGGCGCTATATTTTGGATGTGGGTTATAGCCATATTGGGTATGGCTACAGGCTTTGCCGAAAGCGTACTTGGGCAAGTATATAAAGTGCGCGATAGTGGCGGCGAGTTTAGAGGCGGGCCTGCGTATTATATTCAACAAGGTTTGGGTAGCCGGGCGTTTGCCATTGTGTTTGCCGCGTGTTTGTTTTTAGGTTACGGATTTACGTTTAGCGCAATGCAAACTAACACAATTACCGACGCACTTAACTACGCGTTTGAAGTTCCTACATTTTATTCAGGCCTAGTTATTACCGTATTAGCGGGCTCAATTATACTCGGTGGCTTTAAAGCAATTGCCCGATTTGCAGAGCGTGTTGTGCCAATAATGGGCATTGTGTTTGTACTTGCGGCGGTAATTATTACGATTATAAATTTCACGCAAGTACCCGCCATGCTTAAAGATATATTTTTATCAGCGTTTGGTTTACAAGAAGCAGGCGCCGGTGCAATGGGCGCTGCGATTAAAAACGGTATTCAACGTGGTTTATATTCTAATGAGGCCGGTGCAGGTAGTGTGCCGCATGCTTCAGCAAGTGCCAGCCCAATTCCTAATCACCCTGTAACGCAAGGTTACATACAAATGCTAGGCGTATTTTTCGATACAATAGTACTGTGTAGCTGTACCGCTGTGATCATTTTATTAGCCGATATAGACATAAGCGGTGAAATGGAAGGCATTCGTTTAACACAAAGCGCCATGACCGCTCATTTAGCACAAGGTGGTGTTTACTTTGTAGCAGCCGCTATAACCTTATTTGCTTTTACATCGGTGGTGGCAAACTACGCCTATGCAGAGAGCAACTTGCACTTATTTAAGCTCGACAACAAAGTAGGGCGCGGCATTTACACTTTGCTTTATTTATCAATGATGTTGTGGGGCGCATCGGCCACATTAAAAGAAGTCTGGGATTTAGCCGATATTGCCTTAGGGTTAATGACAGTGGTTAACGTTATCGCTATTATACTGTTAACGCCGACTATTTTGTCTGTTACGAGCGATTACCACGCACAAAGAGACAAAGGTTTAGAGCCCGAATTTAAAGTAAAAGATGTAAAAGTACAGGGCAAATGCGAAGACGGCATTTGGGACTAACTCACGTATTTTAAGCACACTTAACTACAAAAAGCGGTTTTATGGCAACATAAAGCCGCTTTTTATATTGCATAAATATTCACTTTTAGTGTTGTAAAAATAACTACAGCAACCAAAATAAAAGGCACAATTTTTTAGATGATCGAGATTCACGCAGGGAAAACAGCGGCTAAAATTATTAACGAACAGGGCTTTAAACCTGAACTTTTCACCTCTTTTTTAGGTGCAAGTGGCGGTCCTAAATGGTTTACATTATTTGGCTTAGATAAATATATTTTTGGTGAATTTTTTAAAAACCGCACCCAACCACTTAATTTAATTGGCTCATCTGCTGGCGCTTTTCGCTCTGCGTGTTTTGCACAAAACGATCCTGTTGCTGCGATTGAGCGATTAGCAAAATCGTATTCGCAAACCCGATATTCAAGTAATAAACCAACACCAAGTGAAATAACAATAAAAGCACGCGCATTACTTGAAGATGTTTTTGGCGATAACGGCGTCACCGAAATTATAAATAACCCAATATTTAAAGCGCACTTTATTGTCGCAAAATCAAATGGCTTTATCGCCAGCGAAAATAAATTAATACAGTTAATGGGTTTATCAAAAAGTTACATGCTTAACCGCGTTAACCGAAAATTATTAGGTTCGCAGTATGAGCGTTTTATATTTGGCCCAGCAACAAGTGACTTATCAATTACCGACAGCTACAATTTTAAAACGCAAAACATAGCGCTTACTCAAAATAATTTAAAAGATGCATTACTTGCATCGGGTTCAATACCACTTGTTATGCAAGGCATAAAAAATATTGCAGGCTCGCCGCAAGGAATATATCGCGACGGCGGAATTATCGATTACCACTTTGATTTAAAAATTAATAACCCAGGCTTAATTTTATATCCGCATTTTAATAGCGAGCCAAAAGCAGGGTGGTTCGATAAAAATTTAAAACGTAAAGTATCACCACTTAATTACGATAACGTAGTGATGATCACCCCATCAAAAAAATTTATAGCGAGCTTACCCTACGGAAAAATTCCAGACAGAAACGACTTTACCGATCTCGATGCCGATACACGCATTAAATATTGGAATACCGTTTTTAGTGAAACCGAAAAATTAGCTGAAGCGTTTGATACTAAATTGAAGTTAAATATAACTTTATAAAAGGCATGTAAAATGAGTTTAAGAATAAACTTAGAAAATGGAACTTAAGCTGAAATAGATAAAGAACCTGATATATGTTCAATTTGTGATAAAGCATAAATGCCTGTCGGTATGATTCTTATATTTAAGATATTTGAAAGTCCATAAATTACGGTATGTAGTAAATAAGAAAAGGGCGAGAAGCCCTTTTTTATTAATGAGTTATACGTGCTTTCATGATTGACAGTTTGGCTAGAATACTTAAAAAAAACAGACAGCAAACAATTGGTTATACTTTTTCTTTTGAGATATCATAATTTATAAAATAATATTAAAGGATGAAAAAGTGGATTATCAAATTTATTTCAAAAGACAAAAAGAATTAAGGGGTGAGGTACATGATGTTTTTCAGTATGAGAGGTTACCAAACCCACTACGCATACAAATAAAATTCATATTGGATGGCTTACTAGGTGATGGCGGTGATCATCATTACAATCCAGAGGTAAAAGCAACTTATACTTATATTTACGATCTATTAAGAGAAGAATTAGGGGTATTTGATATAAACCATCGAAATGTCAAGTTTGAAAAGCCTAATATAAATAGTTATGAAGAACTGAGTTACTTTTTAATTAATGAAAAAGATACAGAATTAGTATTATCTTTAGTTGAAGTTTCATTTCGTGTTGCCGAAATCTGCACGACTGATTATAGTTATCGCAATAAGCATTTAAATGAAGCTATGGAAACTGGACTAAAAGTATTAAATAATAGATTTAAAGAGAATGGAGTAGGATTTGCTTTTGAAGAAAGTCAATTAATAAAAATAGATTCACAATTAATGCACCAAGAAGTGGTTAAACCCGCGCTAAAATTATAGAATGCAGCTGATTATAATGTAGTACAGAATTCTTATCTAAACGCTTATGAACATTACATACAAAAAAAATATAATGAAGCACTGATAGACTGTAATAAAGCTTTTGAAAGTACAATGAAAGTTATCTGTGGAAAACAAAGTTGGGGACTAAAAGGTAATGAAACCGCAAATAAATTAATCGATATATGCCTTAAGAATAATTTAATTCCAAATTACTGGCAAACCCAACTGTCTAGTTTGAGATCAATGCTTGAGTCGGCAATTCCAACAGCAAGAAATAAATATGCTCATGGGCCTGAAATTGTTCAACAACAGGCCCCAGAAGAACTTGTTGGGTATATACTTCACACAACAGCATCTACTATAATATTTTTAATTGAATCAGAAAAGAAGCTAAATTAACCTAACTTTTTGTTTGAAATATCACTAACTAAGTCGAGTAATTTATCTTGAAGAGCATTCATATAACTATCAATATTTGTTTGCTCATTTTTCAACTTTTATATATATTTTCAGATTCTGTTGCAGAACACTTGTATCGAAAAAGTATAGTGGGCTTATATAACGTTTACTCATAGTTATAGAATACTTACTTATAGAACTACCCATAAATTACGTTATGTTAAATTGGGTGGGTATTAATAAAGCGAGCGTGATTATACAAACCAGCTCGCTTTTAGGAGAGTAATTTGGTGATTAATTAAGCTCTGAATCAACCCAAAACTTAGTTCCCTTTAATACAGCTTGTAGTGCAAGGCCATTTTCGGTTACAGAATATACAGTAACTTGATCTGCAATCGCTTCGGCAACCAGTGCACCGCCTTTATCTTCATATTTAGCTGCTGCATCAGCGTTTCCGCCAAATGCCCAACCGTGTTCAATAAATCTATTTAGTGCTGCTTGATTATGAAAAACCATTACAACGTTAAAATCTTTTACACCTAAACCAAGCCCTAAACCGGCTTCACCCATATTCATGTAAGTCGATTTACCAGTAAGGTTATTTTTAACTACGCCGTAACCGCCACCAAAACTGGCTAAAACAACATTTACGTTCGCGTTATCAAAAACAGCGTAACCAGCCGAATTAGCAATTTGTTTTTTAACGTCAGGTTTTTCAGCGTATAATTTATCTAATGTATTTGTTTTCATACTTTGTACAAGTGAACGTTTTTCGCTTGGTGATGCACTACCTGTAGTAGCACACCCAGTTAACGAAACAGTTAAAGCAAGTACGCTTAGTATAATTAGTTTTTTCATGATTTTTTCCTTAATAAGATATAGCAACCAACAACCATAGAATAATCACGGCATTAAAATAATTAGAGCTTTACTATGTCCAATACTAGACAGTATCGGACTTTAACGTTATTCTGTAAGCCTATTATTTAATTGAATATTTATACATTATGCTTGTTGCTTTGGTTGATACGTTAAAACAATTAAGATATCAAATTGCCCATCTAGATGACGGTACTCTCAATTCAGAATACCCAGAACTTGCATCCTTTATACAGGAAGTTGGCTTGACTGTAACTGAATCAAAAGCCGATCTGACATTCTTATATCAGTTTTTATATGTTTATGGCAGAAAATCAGAAGCGACTTATAGCCGTTTTCGAAATGAACTTGAACGCTTTTATTTATGGTCGTGGTTAATAGCAGAAAAATCAGTATTCGATTTAAAACGTGAAGATATTGAAGCTTACGTTGATTTTATGGTCGAACCTGATAAAGAATGGGCTGCAACTTCAGTGCAATGGCGTTATAAAGATGAGCAAGGAATTCGTAGATTAAATCAAAATTGGCGCCCTTTTATGCTAAAAGAATCAACTGCCAGCCAACAAACTTTATCGGCCATGTTTACTGCCTTAAATGTATTTTATAAGTTTGCCCTACTCGAAGAAAAAACATTCGCGAACTTTGTCCCTGTTGTTAAAAAAAATAGCCCGTATTTAGTTGTTCAATCACAAATTCAAATTCCTGATACATTAAGTGATATTCAATGGGAATACGTTTTTGGTGTAACGCGAGATTTATGCGAACATAACCCTGATTTAGAGCGAAACTTATTTACGCTTGCCTGCTTAAAAGGTCTTTATTTACGAATTTCAGAATTATCTGAGCGCCCACAATGGTCGCCGGTGATGTCTCATTTTTGGCAAGATAATGATGGATTTTGGTTTTTACGTATAATGGGTAAAGGTAATAAATTACGAGATGTAACCTTAAGTGATGATTTTGTTGAATATTTAAAACGATACAGATTATATCGAGCGCTACCTGCCCTTCCTCGGGTTGATGAATCTGAGCCGTTAGTTCATAAAATTCGCGGGCAAGGTGGTATGACCGTAAGGCAAATTAGGCGTTTAGTACAACAAAGTTTTGATTATGCACAGCAATCATTACTTGATGATGGTTTTAAAGATGATGCTGAACAACTTGGCGCTGCAACTGCGCATTGGCTTCGTCATACTGGTGCAACACATGATGCACAAACCAGACCGCTCAAACATTTATCAGAAGATTTAGGTCATTCTAAAATTGCGACTACCGATCAAATTTATATTCAAACAAATATTAAAGAGCGAGCAAAGTCAGGACTTAAAAGGAAAATTTAATGGAGTATTTAGTAATAGCATTTATAGGCGGATTATTTTTAATTTATTCTTTAACACTTCGCCAGTTAGAAAAAACAGAAGTAACAGGCCCAATGTTTTTTGTTGTCGGCGGAATATGTTTAGCTTTTATGCTACCCAACGAAGGGGATAAAATAAAAGAAGGCGTTGATCTTTTATTACCATTTATAGAGCTTACGCTAAGTATTTTTTTATTTTCTGATGCAGCTAAATCAAAGCTAAGTGTTTTAAGGCATAGTTTTCAGTATCCTAGTTTACTATTGTTTGTTGCCCTACCCTTAACATTATTACTCGGTATTGCTGTTGCTTTATTTTTCTTTGCTGAGCTTTCACTTATTCAAGCGGCGTTGCTCGCAATTATTTTAACGCCTACCGATGCAGCTTTAAGTAAAGGGCTATTAGCAAGTACACAAGTGCCTGAAAAAATACGCGAAGGAATAAATACTGAAAGTGGTTTAAACGATGGATTATGCGTACCCATATTTTTAATATTTATATTACTCGCTAAAAATCCTGAATCAGCTATTACCGCAACACAAACATTAAGTGTGTTTGGCCGAGAGCTTGGCTTGGCTTTATTAATAGCTATTACAAGTATTGCTGTTTTTATACCGAGTTTAAACTTTGCAATGAAACGTCATTACTTTGCGCAAAATACCAGTCCGTTTTTATTACTCGGTTTTGCTATGGCTGTTTTTTCTGTCACTCAGTATTTTCATGGCAGTGGATTTATTGCGGTGTTTATTGCCGGTTTATTATTTGATAAATTTTCGACTGAAGAAGTTAGAACAGAATTAATTGAAGACTCAGAGCACATTGCAGATTTTACATCGCTAATGATTTGGTGCTTGTTCGGGTTTGTTTGTGCTTACTTAGTTATTCCAAAATTAAATACTGAAATTATAATTTACGCTTTGTTAAGTACAACATTGATTAGAATAATTCCTGTTATGTTGTCATTGCAGTTTACGGCATTGAGTATTAAAGAGCGTTTTACATTTGCGTGGTTTGGGCCAAGAGGATTAGCATCAATTGTTTTTACATTGATGGTGATAGATACACAAATAGAAAATAAATATCAAATAGCGACAATAGCAATGACGACTATTCTGTTTAGTGTATTTATACATGGTATTAGCACTAAACCTATTGCTGATAGTTTTGTTAAAAAATAATCATTTAAACTAGGTAAAGTAAGAATACTGATTAAAAAAGGCGTAACGGTTATTTCATTACTGATGAAGTTAATCGTTGCGCCTTTTTTTTATTTTATAAAGTTATTTAAGAACCTGTGCTAGTAATTCAATTGGGTGTTTTGGTTTAAACCTCTCAAAACGTTTAACTTGGCTGCGACAAGAAAAGCCCGTAGATAAAAGTTGCTCTGGTTTATTTTTATCTACAATTGGTTTCCAACTCATTTCGTAAAGCGCACGTGAGTTATCTTGATTTTGTGCTTCGTGGCCATAAGTTCCCGCCATTCCACAACAACCTGTATTTGTTGTTTTTAATGTTAAACCAATATCATTGAAAATTGTTTGCCATACATTTGCTGCTTTTGGCAGCGCAGTTGTTTCAGTGCAGTGACTCAGTAATGTAAATTCGGTATCTGTATTTTGCTTTGCGCTTAGTGATTTAAACGATTGTGTTTCGAGCCACTCATGGGCAAGTTGCACATTAAATTCACCACGGTTATTTTCTAAAATTGTATTATATTCATCGCGGTAACACATAACGAGTGAAGCATCTAAACCGACTAACGGTGCATTAATATCATTTAATTTATTTAAAAACTCAGCTGCATTTTTAGCTGTAACTTTAAATTCATGCAAAAAACCTTTTACGTGTTGCGGTTTACCATTTGGTTTAAAAGGTAATAGCATTGGTTTTTTGCCAAGTTGGGTTATTAAAGTAATAAAACTTTCTACTAGTTCGGCTTCGTAAAAGCTCGTAAATGGGTCTTGTACTATTAATACATATTCACTTTGTTGCTCTGCATTTAATTTATTTAATAAATCAAAATCAAATTTTTGTGTTTTAGTAATACGCTTTGAAAGTGCAGGAATACTTAGCTGTGGGGTATCAACATAGCCAACTGTTTTTTTAATAACATTGCTTACTAATGATGTTTTAACAATTGGGTTTATAACTTTTGCAAACTTTGCCATTAATGGCGCGCTGTTTTCTATGTTACCAACAAGGTAATCTTTTATCGGACGTGCATAATAACTATGATAATAATTTAAAAAGCGCGAACGAAAAGTAGGAACATCTACTTTAATTGGGCAAGCAGTTGTACATGCTTTACATGCTAAACATTCATCCATTGACGCTTTTACTTCGTGAGAAAAATCGTAAATACCTTTTCGTTTTTCGCGGCTGTGAACGAAACGTTCCCACCAGGTGATTACTTCACCTTTGTTAAGCTGCTTTTCTACTTCGAGTAAATCTACATTTTTTGACTCTTGTAAACGAAGCCATTCGCGCATTAAACTTGCGCGACCTTTTGGTGAATTACGACGATCGCCGGTTACTTTATACGATGGACACATAGGTGAATTTTCATCGTAATTAAAGCATATGCCATTACCATTACAGGTCATTGCATTGTTAAAACTGGTTTTAACTTCTATTGATATTTGCTTATCGAAGTGCGATCTCTTTTGTCCATCAACACTAACTAGTGAGTCTTCACTATCGATAGGAGTACATATTTTACCGGGGTTAATGCGGTTGTTAGGATCGAAAGCTGTTTTTATTTTACGAAGTTGCGTATATAAATGCTCACCAAAAAATTCAGGGCTGTATTCACTTCGGTAACCTTTACCGTGTTCGCCCCACATTAAACCACCGTACTTAGCGGTTAGTTTTACTACTTGATCTGAAATAGTTCTAAGTAGTTTTTCTTGTTCTGGGTCGCACATATCAAGTGCTGGGCGTACGTGTAAAACCCCAGCATCAACATGGCCAAACATACCATATTGTAAATTATGGCTGTCGAGTAATGCTCTAAATTCGACAATATAATCTGCTAAATTTTCAGGGGGTACTGCAGTGTCTTCTGCAAAGGCGAGTGGTTTTTGACTGCCTTTTACATTACCTAATAAACCCACTGATTTTTTACGCATTGCGTAAATTTTTAGTATATCGCTTTTATCACTGGTTAACTGATATCCAATAACGCCATTAGTTTGATTTGCTACGCATTCATCTAGAAGCTTACAAAGTGTGTCTACTTTGTCTTTTATATCATCGTTTGATACTGCATTAAACTCGACCATGTTAAGGCCTTGCATATCTTTATTTGGTACGTCGGTTATTAAGTCCGATACTAAATTCCAAATGATGTCTTCACGCGCTAAGTTTAAAACTTTGCTATCAACGGTTTCTACCGATGTTGCGCGTGCATCAACTAAAAACGGTGAATGACGAAGTGCTGAGTCAAAACTATCGTACTTGATATTTATAAGGGTTTTGAATTCGGCAATAGGCGTTAGGTTTAATTTAGCTTCAGTTACTATACCTAATGAGCCTTCTGAACCTGTTATTAGTCGGCTCATGTCAAAAGTAAGTAAGTCATCACTTAGCACATGCTCTAGGTCGTAGCCGGTTAAAAACCTATTTAACCGTGGAAACTTAGCTAAAATAGCTGCGCGTTCATTAACTGAAATATCTAAAACTGTTTTATATAAACTACCAATTAGAGAGTCTTGCTCGGCTATAATTTTTGCTTTGTCGATGTCTATTGGTGAGGTGCACATAGGTGTGCCATCGACTAAATAAGTTGTAAGCCCTAAAACATGATCGCTTGTTTTTCCGTAAACTAACGAACCTTGCCCCGATGCGTCAGTACTTATCATGCCACCAATAGTTGCCCTGTTACTGGTAGATAAATCGGGCGAGAAGAAAAAACCATAAGGTTTTAAAAAGTCATTAAGTTGATCTTTTATTACGCCAGTTTGAACGCGTACCCAGCCTTCTTCTACATTTATTTCGAGGATTTCGCGCATATAGCGAGACAAATCTACAACAATACCTGGTGTTAACGATTGACCGTTAGTACCTGTTCCGCCACCACGAGGCCCAAAAGTTAATGATAAAAATGGGTCGCGAGATGCAGTTTGCAGTGCGAGTTGAATATCTTTTTCATTTTTTGGAAAAATAACACCTTGGGGTATTTCCTGATACACACTGTTATCGGTTGAAGCAGTAATACGCGTTGCATAACTTGCATCGGTATCTCCACTAAAACCTTGGCTTGCAATGGTACTTAGGTAATTTGCGACAAGTTCTGTCGCGGCATCTTGCTGTGTAATTGTTGCTATCATGACGGCGATATTTTAGGGCATTTGACTAATTATATCATGGTGATGGCGAATAGAAATTGAAGATTTTACAGTTTGTAACACTCTTTTAGTCGATTTTAATGCAGCTTAAATTATACTCAAGTTAACGAGTAATGAGGTGTGTTATATGAAAAAATTACTATTACAGATCAGTGGCGTGCTATTTATTTTGTTAGGGCTATTTTTTGCGATCGTCCCTGGCCCATCGATTATATTTTTTATGGCGGGTTTATTGTGTTTTTCGTTTTACTACCCTAAAGCGCGACATTACTTATCACTTTGTCAAAAGGCGTTAACTAAATCATGTGCTTATTTAGATAAAAAATTAGCCCGTTAATTTAACTTTTAATTGGTTATAAAAAAATGCCAGCAATACATTGCTGGCATTTTTTATAGCTTACCTATTTATTACTTTGCTAATTTTTTAGCTAGGTATAACCATGTTTCTATTACTGTGTCTGGATTGAGTGAAACAGAGTCAATGCCCTGCTCTACTAACCATGCTGCAAAGTCTTCGTGATCTGAAGGACCTTGACCACAAATACCTACGTACTTGCCTTTTTCTTTAGCTGTTTTAATTGCCATAGAAAGTAGTTTTTTAATTGCTGGGTTACGCTCATCAAATAAATGTGCGATTAAACCTGAATCACGATCAAGACCAAGCGTTAACTGTGTTAAATCGTTAGAGCCGATAGAAAAACCATCAAACATTTCTAAAAATTCATCAGCAAGTAATGCATTTGAAGGCAGCTCACACATCATGATTACTTTAAGACCATTTTCACCACGTTTAAGGCCATGCTCTTCTAGTAATTCAATTACGCGTTTACCTTCTTCAAGGGTACGTACGAATGGGATCATGATTTCAATGTTTGCCATATCCATGTCGTTTCTTACGCGTTTTATAGCTTCACATTCTAGTGCAAAACAATCGCGGAAGTCTTCAGAGATATAACGGGCAGCGCCTCGAAAACCAATCATTGGGTTTTCTTCTTCTGGCTCGTATTGCTGGCCACCAACTAGGTTTGCGTATTCGTTTGATTTAAAATCAGACATACGCACAATTACACGCTCCGGTGCAAAAGCACAACCAAGCGTTGAAATACCTTCAACCAGTTTTGTTATGTAAAACTCTACTGGTGATTCGTAACCGGCAATCATGTCAGTAATTTCTGCTTTTAATGCATCGGTTTGCGCATCAAAATTTAATAACGCTTTAGGGTGAACGCCAATCATACGGTTGATAATAAATTCAACTCGCGCAAGGCCAACACCTGCATGCGGTAAGCGTGCAAAGTCAAAGGCACGATCGGGGTTACCCACGTTCATCATAACTTTCATTGGTAGTTCTGGCATTTTATCAACGCGTGACGTTAGTATTTCAAAATCTAAAATACCTTCGTAAATAAAGCCGGTATCGCCTTCGGCGCACGATACTGTTACTTCTTGTCCCGCTTTAATTAAATCAGTTGCATTACCACAACCAACAACTGCCGGAATACCAAGTTCGCGTGCAATTATTGCCGCGTGACACGTACGGCCACCACGATTTGTAACTATCGCTGCTGCACGTTTCATGATTGGTTCCCAATCAGGGTCGGTCATATCGGTTACTAAAATATCGCCTACTTGTACCTGATCCATTTCTTTGATTGAATCAAGAACACGTACAACACCGCTACCAATTTTGTGACCAATTGCACGGCCTTCAACAAGTACATTACTTGTGCCATTTAATTGAAAACGTTCCATTACGTTTGAGTCTTCGTTTGAGCGGACAGTTTCTGGACGTGCTTGAACTATATATAGTTTGCCGTCGTTTCCGTCTTTTGCCCATTCGATGTCCATAGGACGACCGTAATGTTTTTCAATGATTACAGCTTGTTTGGCAAGATCTTGCACTTCTTCATCTGTAATCGAAAATTTATTAGAAAGCTCAGGGTCAACATCAACGATGTCTACTTGCTTACCATGTGCTTTGTCTTCTGAGTAAATCATTTGTATGGCTTTAGAGCCAATATTACGACGTACTACTGAAGGTTTGTTTTTAAGGAGTGTTGGTTTATGAACATAAAATTCATCAGGGTTAACCGCGCCCTGTACAACCATTTCACCTAAGCCATAGCTTGATGTAATAAATACAACGTCTTCAAAACCAGACTCTGTATCAATACTAAACATTACGCCAGATGCTGACTTATCTGAACGTACCATGCGCTGTATACCTGCTGATAACGCTACACCACGGTGATCGTAACCTTGGTGAACACGATATGAGATTGCGCGGTCATTAAATAATGAAGCAAATACGTGTTTAATAGCGACCATGACTGAATCGATACCGACAACGTTAAGGAAAGTTTCTTGTTGGCCTGCGAATGATGCATCTGGCATATCTTCAGCGGTAGCTGATGAACGTACCGCAAATGAAACATCTGTTGCAGTATCGCCATGGAGTTGGCTATATGCGTCGCGAATGGCTTGATCTAGGTTTGGTTGGAATGGTGTGTCGATTATCCATTGGCGGATATCGGCACCGACTTTAGCGAGTGTATTTACATCATCAACATCAAGTGTATCTAAGATGTCATGAATTTTGGCGGTGAGTCCTGATTGATCTAGAAACTCATTAAAAGCATCTGCGGTAGTTGCGAAACCACCCGGTACTTGTACACCTGCGTTTGCGAGGTTTGAAATCATTTCGCCAAGTGACGCGTTTTTACCGCCAACTCGAGGAACATCTTGCATACCAAGCTCTTGATACCAGAGAACGTATTCTTGCACGGATCTTTCTCCAAAAAAAACAAATTGTAGGTCTAACTGTGAGAGTTAAGAAAGAAAACCTTTTATAAAGGTCGTCATCATTCTACACTGGCAACAGTCCTCACGTAAACCGTGGGAAACCCATTTTAGGGATTTAAACGCAATAAAAAGGTTAATTATGAGAACTGCTTTTTATATATCAGATGGAACAGCAATTACTTCAGAGGTGTTTGGGCATGCGACTTTGTCGTTGTTTCCTATCGATTTTAATCATAAAACAATTCCATTTGTAGAAACTGAAGAAAAAGCGCACGAAATTAAAGCTTTAATTAATGCAACCGCTGCAAAAACAGGTGAAAAGCCTTTCGTGTTTTTTACTTTTGTGAATCACAATTTAAGTGAAATTATAAAATCGGCTGATGCAGTTACGTATGATTTTTTAACTACGTATAGCAAAAAAATAGAAAAAGAACTCAACGTAGCTCCTGTTCCAAAAATGCATCGTACGCATTCTATCCACGAAAAAAGTTATGATTTTAGAATTGATGCGGTTAACTATGCTCTTATGAATGATGATGGCGGAAATATTAAAAACTTTTCCGAAGCAGACATCATTTTAATTGGCGTTAGCAGAAGTGGTAAAACACCGACAAGCTTATACTTAGCACTTCAGTACGGCATTAAAGCAGCTAACTATCCTATTACAGAAGAAGATTTAGATAATGAAGGTTTGCCTAAGTGTTTAGTCCCTTATAAACATAAGTTATTTGGACTGACGATTGACCCTGAGAGGCTTGCGGCTATAAGGCATCGACGTATGGCTAACTCTAAGTATGCTTCAATTAAACAGTGCCGTATTGAGGTGCGCGAAGTGGAAATGTTGTATAAGCGTCACAAAATAGCTTACTTTAATTCGACGCATCATTCTGTTGAAGAAATTTCTGCAAAAATACTGATAGAGACAGACTTGGAGCGACGTAAGTACTAACTTAGTCATCAAATTTGAAATAAAAAAAACCGCAATTAAGCGGTTTTTTTGTATCAGTAAATATTATTTACGTGCGTCTTTTAGTAAATCAGCGACTAAAAAGCCTAACTCTAATACTTGGTCGGCATTAAGGCGTGGATCACACTGTGTTTTGTAACGCTGCGCTAGGTCATCGTCAGATAAACCGTAAGCACCGCCTGTACACTCTGTAACGTGCTGACCTGTCATTTCTAGGTGAACACCACCTGCGTATGAACCTTCAGCTTTGTGTACAGCGAAGAACTGACTGATCTCGCGCATGATATTATCAAAGTTACGCGTTTTGTAACCTGAAGTCGCTTTTTCAGTATTGCCGTGCATTGGATCTGAGCTCCAAATTACTTTTCGGCCTTCTTGTTGAACTCTTCTTACTAGTGCTGGGAGTTTTTCTGGCAGTACGTCTGCACCCATACGTGTAATTAGCGTTAAACGACCAGGAATGTTATCTGGGTTTAATGCGTCAATTAAACGAATTAAATCGTCTGGGTCCATACCTGGGCCAACTTTAACACCAATTGGGTTTTTAATGCCTTTAAAGAATTCAATATGTGCATGGTCTAGTTGGCGTGTACGTTCACCAATCCAAACAAAGTGAGCAGAACAATCGTACCAATCACCTGATAAATGGTCGCGACGTGTTAGTGCCTCTTCGTAACCAAGTAGTAAAGCTTCGTGAGAAGTGTATAAATCGGTTTCTTTTAAGCTTGGCGCAATTGTAGAGTTAATTCCGCACACTTCCATAAACTCTAGTGCGTCTTGAATTTTATCTGCAAGTTGTTGGTATTTTTCTTTAAGTGGATTTGCAGCAACAAAGCCCATGTTCCAGCGGTTAACCTGATGAAGATCGGCTAGGCCACCTTGTGCAAATGCACGTAATAAGTTTAACGTAGCGGCACTATGATGGTATGCAGTCATTAAACGTTGTGGGTCTGGAATGCGCGCTTCTTCTGTAAACTCAATATTATTAATGATGTCGCCACGGTAAGATGGTAAAGACACGCCATTAATTGTTTCTAAGTCTGCTGAACGAGGTTTAGCGTATTGACCAGCCATACGCGCTATTTTAACTACAGGGCATTTACCGCCATAAGTTAATACAACAGCCATTTGTAAAATTGTTTTGAATGTATCGCGAATATTAGCGGCATTAAAATCGCTAAACGACTCGGCACAGTCACCACCTTGAAGTAAAAATGCACGACCTTCGCACACGTCTTCAAGTTGTTTAAATAGGCTTCTTGTTTCTTCTGCAAAAACTAGAGGCGGAGCCGTTTTTAATTGGCCTTCTACTGATTTAAGTATTTCTTGATCTGGGTACTGTGGCTGCTGCAGTATTGGCAGCTCTCTCCAGCTATTTGGGTTCCACGATGACATAATTTTTCCTCATTCCTACATTACCTGATAAGAAGAAATTAACGTATGCAGACCCCTATGTTCAAGGACTAAATTCACTATTTTCCAATTATTTAGTTATGAGTTAAGTATAAAAGTAATTTTACTTAACTCAGGTGGTTATATAACAATCACTTTAGTTTTATTTCAAATAAACTAAAGTGATTTAAAACATACAATTAGAGTTAATTAGTTTCAATTTTAACACATTGAGAATAAATAAGGCACAAGGGTATATTATATGTATTTTACTTAAGAACACATCATACTTAAACTGCTTTAAATGTAACCTTAACTTTACGCGCTAAATTAATTATTAGCTAACAGGGGCTATGTGCAGGCCTAAATATATGATATGGGATTTTGTGTTGCTCATTTATATGCACTTTAAACCTAGTAGAATAGCGCTGTTGATTATTCTGATGCCAGAATATACTTACAACTGACACGAGGTTAATCTGCTGATTCACCACGCATCTTCCCACCCTGCCGCCAGCGTTATTTAGCAACTTGTGATAACTAAAAACGATGCCTTAAATGGCTCTAATGTAAAAAGCATGTACGACATGCTGAGCTTTTGGATGATAAACCCATAGTTAAACACGTTATAATATTAATCACTAATTAGAGAAACAACCAAAACCAACACTATTATTTTGATCTTAACCGCACCAAGTTCACTTTACATCCCCATTTATTACACTACATGGGCTATTAAGCTCTAAGCGGGCTAGCTCTTTAATCAATAAAACAGTACTAAATTACAGGAATAGGTAGATCTATTCACTCCAATAAAGAACACATCATACTTACTTTATTTTGTATGTTATCTAAACACCGAGCGTAACTTTATTAAATATTTACTCAATGCAAAGTGCATGCAATAATATAGCATTGGTAAGATGTGTTCTTTGAGGTGTGCCGTGGTTACTAAAGTTCAAATTAGGAGTCAGTTTGATTTAATGAACGAATTAACTTTAAGGTTAATTGAGGAATTAAACGAATGTGAGTTTTCCAGAGCAGAGTACTATCAGTTACCTGATGTAAGTAATTTAGATGAAAATAAGGTTCCTGAGTCCATACCAGTCTCTAAAATAACTGGAGCGCCGGCTCAAAAAGCAATTTTAAACTCCTTTTCTGACATTTATAAAAAATCGGGCTTAAGCAGTCGCGTGTTAAAAAGGCACCCTGGTTTACTTGTTATTAAAAATGCAGATAAACAAGCTTTAAATAATCGTATAGCACAAGTTAACAAAGCTAAAGCTAGTTTCAAAGAGTGTATATTGGCAATTGATAATAACGATGCCCGATTTGAGGCTGTTCATAATGCAATACCAAATTTAATAACACTTGCTGCTTATCGTAAGATTCACAGTGAGAGCGAATCACCATTTTCCGTTAGGTTTACTTGGATGCACAAGCACGCAACTAAAACGTTGACTAAAAAAATGGCCCTCGAAATGCTCGACAAATCGGCCAGTTATCGAAATCCAAGAATGATAGATCAACAAAAATGGCAATCACTTGTAGCTCAAGAACAATTACGGGTTGCTAGTTTAGGTGATAAGGAAAAATTAAGAATTCGTCGCCCTACTCGCGTAAGCCCTCAAGTTAATGTGAGATACACAGCACAAAACCGCTATCATGTGAGCGCCGCATTACCATTTATTCTGATTAATCCAGAACCAGACGTTAAACTAGGTATCTTACCTGATTATAAAAAACCCGAAGCTCATCCTCGAAAACGTGAGTATGATTTTTTAGTTGATAGGCTATATTTAGAACAAGTTGACCGATAGCTATTATGTTAAAAAGGCCACAATATGTGGCCTTTTTAGTAAATATGTACAGTATTTAAAATAACGTTTATTATTTTTCTACTATCTCTTCTATTTTATCTTCATCAATTAACACTGCATTTTCAACAATACGTTTACCGCCTTGAATCTCAATGCGTTTGTTGTGTTTGTTCAATGTAAGTATTTCATCGCAAAACTGATCAGAGGGGTGCATTTCGTATGTGTAATCAATAATGTTACCAGTTTTGTCATCTTTGACGTTTGTAATGCTGTATTCTGATATAGCACCTTTTTCAATCAAATCTTTCATTGTGGTGGTCATATCACGACGAAGCGCTTTTAATTTATTTTCCGTAATATCATCAGTTGAATAAATAGATCCATATTTTTCCATAATAGAAAGTAATCTAAAATGATACGTTTTACCTGGAGCTGCATAACGCCAAAGGTGGTACAAACGAAGCATCATCCAACGCGACAATCCCCGTTTTAGTTCTTGTGCACTATTAAAGTAATATCCTTTGTATTCAAGGTTATCAATCATGTTATGAACGAACGCATTTAAACAAGCCACACACTTTACATTACCACCTTGACCTTTTTTGCCACTAAAGTGAAGTGACGATAAAAAGTTCATATTTGACTCGTAAAACGAATCATCTATATCGGAGTTTTTAGTATCGGTTGCTGAATATTTAAATGAAAGTTTAGAACCTTGCAATGCTTCAAGTGACTCTTTAATTGCAGGATATGGCATTGACTGCCCTACCGCTTTGAGCTCTTGCGCTAATTCGTTCATAGAAAAAACAACTGCGTATTGAATACCGGACTTAAAATTAATTTTAACTATTTTGCCTTTAGAAGCTAAACGAATAAGTGCTCGTTCTACTTTTTCTTCTCTGTCCGATGGCCAAACAAGATACTCAATATCTTCGCCATCTTTACGAGTACTGACAACAGCAGGGGTAATTTTTATCTCACCATCGTATAAAATACCATCTACTTTCTCTGATATTTTACGCGTAATGATTGTTTTTTTAGGCGCTTCTTCAAGTGGCAATTTTTTATAGCCAGAGCGAACAAAACGGCCCCACAAATCATAATGATTAAACGTGTTTGAATATGCACGTAAACCATGAGCTGCATTTTCAATAGAAATTCGCACGTCTTTGTTGTCTGTAAATAGTGCTAAACTTTCGTTATCTATTGCACTTTCCACCCCGTGGATTTGGCCCCTGAGTGTATCGGGCAAATTATCTACCGAGATGTTGACCTTTCGGCTCATTGTTCTTATTTCCATTTTTATTGCGACATCTAATAACAACACATTAAACAACAAAAGTTAAATGTTTAAGTTAGTATAAAAGTGATCTGACTTTAAATAAAACGTTTAGATCACTATTATACTAAGTAATGTATATAACTTGCGATTTCAGATCATATTTTTACTAACTGGGTCATCACAAATCTGTTTTTTACTAACTCAGCTGTTATTTTGTCCATCACAATGGCTTTATTTTAAAATTTAGCACGACAAATTCATAATAAAATTAATATCCCTGTGGATAAAGGCTTATCGAGTTAGCATAGATCTGATCTGTACCAAGTACAGATCAGATCTATACTAATTAAACGAACCTATTGACGCTAAGGTTAGTGCATAACTTTATAATTTACTTAGTAAAAAATTGATCTCAAGGGCTCTTTTTGTTCATAACCTTATGCGCAACCTGTGCATAACTTGATTTAAAAAAGAAGGCTTAGTAAAAAGATGATCTGCAGGTAGATAAAGATCTGATCTTAACCAAGTATAACGCTGATCTGCTTTTTTTTATATTGTTTATATTAATCATCATGTTATGTGTTAATTTAAGGCCCTTAACCTTTACTACCTTATATATTTAACCACCTTTAAACTTCTTTATTTATACTAAGCAATATTAAAGGTGTAAAAGTATTTTTAAATGTCTTCTTTTTAAAATGCATGTCGTCTTAAATAGTTGTTTACAGCAATTTGAATGGACATTATACTAACTGCCTAACTTTGAGGAAGAAAGTATGTCTATCAATAATAACGCGCTAAGTACCTACCGGCTTTTAAAAGCAACTGCCGAAGTAGCTGAAAAATCATTAGAAGGTCGTATTCAGCACTATCGTGCTCATCTTAAATCAGAAGAAAAAGAATTAAGAACTTATACGCAAAAAGCAGCTGCCGATTTATTAGGTTGTAATAATCGTACTTTAAAAAGACGTCATGACAATGGTGACTTTGATGATTTAAACATAAAACGCGGCGCCAATGGTCATTATGCTTACACATTAGTAAACATTTTTGCTATGGCTGATATTATGGATATTAAACCAGATCATCGTACTGGTGATGACAAACTGCAAGTTATTGTCATTAATTCTCTCAAAGGTGGCTGTGGCAAAACAACCAGCATGGTTAATATTGCAGCAGCCCTGGCAACTACAAATATTAAGCGCTATCGCATTGGTATAATTGATTTAGATCCTCAAGGTTCTTCTTCAAGCTTTTTTCCTTCAAGCGAGCATGACCCAATTACTGTTGGTGATTTAATGCGTGATTGTATAGATTTAGATGAGGGCGAAACATGGCCTGAATTTGTTTCAAACTCATTTTTATCAACGCACATCCCAAATATTCGTGTACTACCATCAGGTATGGACGATTTTTATTTTGAGCACGAAACTGCAACATTACTCAAAGACACCTCAAATTATGAGCAAACTCGTCATTACCATAAGTTACTTGAAAAAGTAATTGAGCCTGTTAAAGACGAGTTTGATATTATATTAATAGATACAGCTCCAACTCTTAACTTTATGTTTTATAATGCATTAATGGCTTCTACTGCGATGCTTATCCCTGTTCATCCAGAAGCTGTAGACTTTGATGCTAATAATAAATATTTAAAACGACTAGGTGAGATTTACCATACCGTTGCGGCACTTGGCCATGAGGGATGGGACTTTATGCAGTTTTTAGTGACTAACTATGTAAAAGGTAATCACTCACAGCGCGATATTGTTAAAGATGTTCGTAGTGCATTTGGTCGCCAAGTTATGAGTTACCCAATCAACCACAGCTCGGCGATTACTGCTAGCTCTTCGTCTTTCAATACTATTTTTGATCAAAAAGCGTCAGACAGCTTAGCAAGCCGTGAATCACTAATGCGCGCTCAAGAAAATATTAAAGATGTGGTCGATGAGCTAGAAATGCTTATTCGTTCAAATTGGCAGTCAACTCAATCAACACTCAATACCCCTAAGTAAGGATGTTAAATAAAAATGGCTAAAAAACGTAAAAATGACACCCGCTTAGATCCATTTGCAACAGCTGTAGGAAGTAGTAGCCTTGACGCATTACTTGAACAAGCAAATGCTGGTGATGTAATTCGCATGCCAGCACCGAGCGATCCTGAGCGCCAAATTACACTTGTTTGCAAAGTGATCGCACACGCTGACATTGAATCTACAACAGGTGTGTACGGTAAAAATCGCCGTGTACAAGCACTTCTTAACGAAAAGTCAGTATCGGATATTCTACCTGCCATTGCAGAGGATGGCCGTAATCAGCACCCTGCGTTACTTTGGGATCAGGGTGATAAAAGCCTAGTTTTAGCAGGTTCTCGCCGTCGTATGGCCTGTATTTTAGGTAACGCCGATTATTTAGTACTTAGTTCAAGTGACTTTACTGAGCAAGACGCTAAAATTTTAGCTGTATCTTCAGATCAATATATCGCTCCAAGTTTATGGGAGCTAGGACAAGCTTACCAGCAAACTAAAAATGAGCTTATTGAACAAGGTAAAAAAGGATCTTACAGAGAGATTGCTGCAATTGAAGGTGTATCACACACCGCCATTGCTGATGCTGTTAAAGCGTATGAACAAATACCTGCTGAAGTTATTGCACTCTACCCTACTGCGAATCACGTGGGTCGCGAAGTGGCTAAAAAGCTCATGAGCGCAAAGGAGAGAGACCTAGAGACGTTTAATCAACTTGTTAGTGACCTAGCTAGTGATGAAGAGCTAAACGCCATTACAAGTGACGACAAGCGTGCAATGGCAATCACCAAATGCCTAACTGCTGAGCCTCAAGCTGCTGTTAAGCGTGAAGCTGTACTTGAAAATAAGTTTGTATCAGTACAACGCAATTTAAAAAGTGGTGATGTGTCTATCAAAATCGACAATAAAGTGATGACAGACAAACGCTTAGAACAATTAACTAAGCTATTAAGTGCCTTTAATTAGCTAGTTAAATAATGATCTGTCAGACATGTCTACTTAGTTAAATACTGATCTGACAGATTGTTTTGTTAGTAAAAATCTGATCTTTACTAGGCTAATCCTACCTTAAATAATCATATTTCCTCTTCAAGATCACTTTTTTACTAACTAATCGCCCCCTTTTAGCTATTTGCTCTTGGTTTATTATCATTGTTAGTAAAATTGTGATCTATAACGTGCCGTTTAATTTTTATATTTGTATGTAATGCCTAATATTTTGTGAAATTTTATACTCATTTTTACCTATAAACCGATTTTTTACTAACCTATCAGCTCCAACCAGTTTATATCTTGTTAATAGTGCTTTAGCTCAGAGCACATAAGGCATATACTGGCAGAATTATTTTTAAAATTTAATGCTTAGAGTGACATGTCTGCTAACTTATCAAAAAATGATTTAATGGCTATTTTTGAAGAAATTAAAAATGAGCAGGCTACCCAGTTTCCTCTTTCTGAACGCTTTATTAAAAAACTTTTCCGCGAAAATGTCTTAGATAAAGGCAAAGAGTACTACAAGAAAGGTCAAATCACCTGGCTAGAGCATACCCCTAATTTTTCTGTTGTAGACTCTACCGTGCAAGTGGATAACGGATCATCATTTAACCAACGTATTGAGATCAGTAAAGTACCAACTGGTTATTCTGTTGATACACACTGTACGTGTAATGCAAAAACCAAATGCCGACATTTAGCTGCTATTTTGTTTAAGCTTAAAATAGAGCACTCGGGTGAATACGGTGAAGATTACTTCATTAATGATTGGTTTAGTGAATTAAGCGCTCTTAAAAGTGGTGATCAACATACACCGTCGCAAGTATTATTATTTGTATTAGATATTGAAAATAACAAAGTATTTTTAACACCTAAAATAGCTAATTTTGAGACTAAAAAGAATTACACGTTAGGCCGAAACCTCACTGAGCAACAGTTAAATAGTTTCGTAACGCCAAATGATTTACTCGAAAGTGATTTTAGATTATTTAGTTGGATACGTTCACAAAATGCAGTAGGAAGTATTGAGCTAAAAGGCCAATGGGGCTTTAGTGCCCTGCAACAA
The DNA here is from genome assembly GCF_030407615.1 of Pseudoalteromonas sp. APC 3355. NCBI lineage: Bacteria > Pseudomonadati > Pseudomonadota > Gammaproteobacteria > Alteromonadales > Pseudoalteromonadaceae > Pseudoalteromonas > Pseudoalteromonas sp. APC 3355. The sequence continues at coordinate 256,171 of NZ_JASDDB010000003.1, forward strand.
TTGATAGCTACTGAGCGCTTGTTTTTTCAGCGCTCTCGCGTGCCAATTAAAGCGCAATCTGGCCAAGCATTGAGTTTTAGTTGGGAGCAAGATAAAGATCTATCACAATTAGTTATTAAGCTTGAGCAAACCCAAAACTGGGCTTTATTAAAAACAACACCGCCTACTTACCTCGATTTAGATCATTTAAAAGCGGGTCGTCTTCGTACACCCTTGAGTGCAGACGAAATAGCGCATTTACAAACTATGCCTGCTTTGCATGACGCTAATTTTGACAGAATATATAAACAGCTTGCCGATAACTTTGGCGCAGGTGTTATACCGCACCCTACTAACTTGCAGCCAACATTACCTAAGCTATCTAGTAACGCTGTTTTAAAAGTAACAATGGGCGAGCAAGGTTTATCGCTTTCGCTATTATTTAAGTATAAAAATAAAAACTATTTAGCTGGTTCTGCCCCAGCAAGTACTATAAATAGCGCATTTGAAAACACCGTAACTAACGAGCTAATCAATCTAGGGTTTGAATTTTGTAAAGGGGGTTTACAAAGTGAGCTTGTATTTACAAAGCAATCTCCTATCCATTTGCATTGGCTAATATACGAAGTATTCCCAGGCTTTAAGCAGCGTGGTTGGCAAGTCAGTGTAAGTAAAGTAACAAGCCCTAATCCACAATGTGAAGTGAGTTTACATGTACACCGTGCAGCAGGGCATCAAATGCACTGCAAAGTATTGTTGTGTGACGCAAAAGCAGCGCTGTTGTTTACTAATGCTGATTCGCTTTATCAGTCATTGAATCGCCAAAGTGAACTGTTTTATTACTACCCACTTGGTCGTCAATTTGGGGTTATTAATAAGTCTGCCATTAACTTATTAAACGAATTTAAAGAACGCTTTGAATTTGTAAAAACACGTGACGAATTTAATATTCCGCTTTCGTATTTACCTGAACTAGTAAAGCACACAGCTATTAACGTAGAGCTTCACGACGATTCACTTGAGCTATATTTACAAGAGTTAAATAATACCGATAAGGCAATGCCTAAGGTTTCATTACATGGCTTAAATGACTCTGTAACACTTCGTGAGTACCAACAGCAAGGCGTTGATTGGCTTAGCTTTTTAAAACGTCATCAATTAGGTGGTATTTTAGCTGACGACATGGGGTTGGGTAAAACACTCCAAGTTATTGCATTTTTAGCGAGTACATTTAACCGACCTCAAGCAGGCCCTACACTTATAGTGTGCCCAACTAGCTTGGTGAGTAATTGGAAAAACGAAATTACTAAGTTTGCTAAAAGTTTAAAAGTAACCACTATTTTTGGATCAAACCGTAACGATCCTTTACAACACTTAGCACAAGCACAATGCATTCTTACTACATACCCGCTTTTAAAGCGTGATATTGCATATTACTCGCCATTATATTTTGAAAATATAATCCTCGATGAAGCACAATACATTAAAAACGATACCGCACAGGTCTCACGATTAGTTAAACGCTTAAATGCCGACTTTAAACTTTGTTTAAGTGGTACTCCAATCGAGAATAATTTACTTGAGCTTAAATCGTTACTCGATTTTGCTATGCCATCGTTACTTGGGTCTCAAGCCCACTTTAAGCAGCACTTTCAAACACCTATTGAGCGTGAAGCTGATATGCAGAGGGCTGAGCAGTTAAAAGCGTTAATTATGCCCTTTATAATGCGCCGCACTAAAGCACAAGTAGCGCAAGAGTTACCAGAAAAAACAGAGCTTACAAAAGAGTTTGAGTTTGAGCCTAAGCAAAAAGAAATGTACCAAGGCATTACACGTTCATTAGAAGAGAAGCTAATAGACTTATTTGCCGAACAAGGCGCACAAAAAAGTAAGCTTGCATTTTTAGAGGCGCTTTTAAAGTTAAGGCAAATTTGTTGCCACCCTAAATTAATAGATCCAGATACTCAAGCAGGCTCTGCTAAGCTTGAATGGTTAACAACACACTTACCGCTTATGCTAAGCCTGGGTCGTAAGATTATTATATTTAGTCAGTTTACATCGGCACTCGATTTAATAGCTCAACGCCTTGAAGAAATAAACATTAACTTTAGTATGCTTACAGGGCAAACGCGTCAACGAGATAAAGTAATCGACGAGTTTACCAGTGGTAAAACATCCGTGTTTTTAATTAGCTTAAAAGCCGGTGGAACAGGCCTTAACTTAACACAAGCAGATACTGTTATTCATTTTGATCCATGGTGGAATCCCGCAGTAGAAAAGCAAGCGACTGATAGAGCCTACCGTATTGGTCAAACTAATCCTGTATTTGTTTATAAGCTCATAATGAGTAACTCAATAGAGCAAAAAGTATTTAAAATGCAGCAAGACAAGCAAGCTCTTGTTGATGCATTATTTACTGATAAATCAATGAGCTTTACAAAGTTTGATGAGCAGCAAATGTTGTCTTTAATTAAAAACTAAAAAAGATCTAAAAAGTTTTGATCTTTTTATGAACTTAATTAAAAAGCGGACGTCTATCATTATGCTTGTTGATTAATTGCAGTTAACACAAGCATCATGTTGATTTCCCATTTAGTTACTAATTTTAGTAATGATTGAGCCAGCCCATTTTGAGTTGGCTTTTTTTATGTCTAAAATTTAGCGCGCAGCACTTATTTTAAAAGTTTTTTATTTTTTTATGAACTTAATTCAAAAAGACGCGTCTACTATTATGCTTGTTGATTAATTGCAGTTAATACAAGTTTTCATGTTGATTCCCTATTTAGTTACTAATTTTAGTAATGATTGAGCCAGTTCATTTTGAACTGGCTTTTTTTATGTCTAAAATTTAGCGTTCAGCACTTATTTTAAAAGTTTTTATTTTTTTTGAACTTAATTAAAAAAGACACGTCTACTATTATGCTTGTTGATTAATTGCAGTTAATACAAGTTTTCATGTTGATTCCCCCTATTTAGTTACTAATTTTAGTAATGATTGAGCCAGTTCATTTTGAACTGGCTTTTTTATGCCCATAATTTGATTTGTTTATATCAACCCGAATAAAATAAATGCTCTTCCGCAAATTAATTTGAATTAATTATTTTGTTATCCGGTCTACTCTAATGCCTGTTGTTATATAGCCTCACCCAATAATATTAGTTATTTTGGTGATTATGTATTTAAGTTGCAGCTTGCTCGGGCAGATGTTGATTATCCCTTTGATTGCTTAACTTAGTAATATTTGACCAGCTTATTTTAAGCTGGTTTTTTTATGGCTGTAATTTCTTAACTCCCCTACTTCTGTTGTTGGTTATTGGTTATGATGGCATGTCTCTAAATTTTATAAGTTTATTTTATGCTCACTCAAGTACTCACTAATATTGATTGGCTAAGCGCTGGTGCTGGTGTTGCTTTAGGCGCCCTATTTTACGGCGCTGTATCAACACGGCTTCGCAAAAAACTACATCTACAAATAAGCGAACAGCAGCAACAGCTTTCCCTGTTACAAAACCAATTTGATAATAAAGAGCTGCAATACAGCGCCTTGCTAGAAGATCATGAACTGCTAGAACATACCCACCAAGAGCAGCGCGATGAAGCGCAGCATTTTAAAACGCGTTTTAGCGAACAAGAAAAACAAAGCATTCAATACAATCATTTTTGGCGTAAAGCCGAAGGCGAGCTGACAGCGCTTCGTGAACAATATAATCAGCGCGATGTTGAATATAATAATATGCGCACTACCCTTGAGCAAAAACAGCAAAACTTTAGCGAGCAACTCGCGCAAATTGAGCAAAGTAAAAATACGCTCAAAAAAGAGTTTGAAAACCTAGCCAATAAAATTCTAGAAGAAAAATCACAAAGCTTTAAAACCTTAAATCAAGAAAGCATTGAGCAATTATTAAAACCAGTTCAAGGCGAGCTAAAAGGCTTTAGAGAAAAAATGGAATCAATGCACGTTGAAGACATAAAACAACGGACTGCGCTTAAAACCGAGCTACTGCATTTGCAAGCTAAAAGCCAAGCTATAACAGATCAAGCCGACAAGCTCAGTAACGCCCTACAAGGGCAAAAGAAAACCCAAGGTAATTGGGGCGAGCTTATGCTCGAAAACGTATTAGATAGTGCTGGCTTACGTGCAGGCGTTGATTATAAGCGCGAAGTGTCGTTTAACACTGAAGATGGCCGCTTGCGCCCTGATGTAGTTGTGTACTTACCACAAGGTCGCCACTTAGTTATTGATGCTAAAACTTCATTAAATGCCTATACACGCTATGTGAACGCTGAAAATGAGCTAGATGCTAATCAAGCAATTAAAGAGCATGTAAACGCCGTTACAGCGCGTATTAATGAGCTTGCGAGTAAATCGTACGACCGTTTGCCAGGTATAAACTCGCCAGAAGTAGTGGTTATGTTTGTACCAATAGAATCAGCTTTTGTAGAAGCACTCAAATATCAAAGCGATATTTACCAACAAGCAATCGAAAAAAATATACTGGTAGCTACACCCACCACCCTGCTTACTAGTTTAAATATTGTTAAACAGCTTTGGCGTTTTGAAGAGCAAACCAAATATTCAAAAGAGCTGGCAAGTCGAGCGGAACGTTTTTATAACAAGCTCAATGGTTTTTTATTAAGTATGGAAGGCGTAGGTAAGCAGCTTGATAAAGCGAAAGAAAGTTATGATAAAGCATTTTCGCAGCTATACCGTGGTAAAGGTAATTTAATTAAACAAGCATCAGAGTTTAAAGAGCTAGGTGTGTCGGTACAAAAAGAGCTACCTAGTGAGAGCGTAGAACGTGCTCAATTAGAATTAGATTAGGGTCTGTTGATCTTTCAAGGTTAAATTTGCAGCAGTCTGTTTGGTATTTAGGCAAGGCAGAGCCTATGTAGTGTGGTTATTCCCCATAAATGGGCGATAACGTAGCATTAATGCCAAACAGGCGCTGCCCAAAGGGTTCTTTCTAGGGGCTATTTACTCTTTGTTGCTCGGTTTTTACTTATTCTTACATGGATGTAAGCCAGTAGGGTAACGCAGGAGCAGTTACCGAGCCCACTAGGTTACAAACCTCGCGCCGCGATTAAATAGCCCCTAGTTTGAACGAATTTTAATCCGCAAAGATCAACAGACCCTAACCCTGATTTATTTTTATTTAGTTTATGTAAGTTAAACCTTAAGGGTATTTATGAATAATAAGATTGTAGGAATTGTTTTAATCGTTATAGGTATCGCTTTAATTATGTGGGGATACGACGTGTATGATGCGGCGGCTTCGCAGCTTAGCCGTGCATTTAGTGGCGACACACCAATAGAAGCATGGGCGGGTATTATTGGCGGTGCCATCTGTGTGTTAATTGGTATTAAAAAGCTCAAGTAACCTGAACTTGAATAATAGATCTATTTAAGCAGCTATTTTCAGCGCTAACTACGTTGAATTTAGTTGCAATTTGCTGCACTGCACAGTGTTACTTGGCAGGATAAAACTCTTACAGGGCTTGCCAGCAATTGCATTGTGAAAGTGTAAAATACGCCGTGTATTGCAAGGCAAACCTTCAATAATAAACGCTTCTGTAATATTTACCCCAATTATTTCAACTACGCTCGGTTAAATTAGCCAATTATTGCCGCAATCGCTTTGCTAGTGAAATTATTTGTGCATCTTTAATTTATTGCGGTTTTGTCTACTAATTTGTACACATCTAATAAATGTAACCATTTTATGTTGTATAAATGAGTATTAAAGCGTGCACCAATTTGGAAGTATGCTTTTTTATCAAGCTATTAAAATGCACTGTTTTGTACATTTAAAAGGACTATACGAGTAAAGAAAATAATCAGTTTTTAATGTTAATTCAAACGTCTGTTCAGCGTTTGTTAATTTAACTATCTTATTGATAGTATTGATATTTATTGTCTTCTTGTTGCTTGAATTTGGTTGTTATTTATACTAGCTTATAACGTAGATATTTAACCTACTCAAGGAGAATAGTCACATGGTATCTCGCAGAAATTTTATTAAAGCAGGGGCTGCTTTAAGTTTAGGCTCTATTTTTAGTGCTTCAGCTTTGGCTGAGCAATTAAAGGTAAAAATGTCTAACGGCAGTGTTATGCAAACTAAAGGATCAATAGATAAAAGCGCTGCTCTACCCACAAACGATGTTACTAACGCTAAGCATTACCGGCCGGAATCAAGAATGGGCTTGGGCGGCCTTGCCGCTGGGAATGGCTTTAACACTATATCAAGCGATACAGAAATTTTAACAATGCTAAATGCAGCATGGGATTCAGGTATTCGTCATTTTGATACGTCACCTTTTTACGGTTTGAGCTTAAGCGAAAGGCGCTTCGGTGATTTACTTCGAAACAAAAAGCGTGAAGATTATGTTTTATCCTCAAAAGTAGGTCGCCTTCTTACCCCTTCAGCAGAGCCTTTAGAAAATAGTTGGCATTGGGCTGATCACTCACCGTTTCATTATAAGTATGATTATTCAGCATCAGGCACGCGCCGTTCAATAGAAGATACTTTGCATCGTATTGGAGTAGCTTCACTCGATATTGTCTATATTCACGATTTATCACCACAAAACAGCGATATGGGAGATGACTGGCTTAAGTATTTTGATCAAGCGGCTAAAGGTGCTATTCCTGAGCTGACTAAAATGCGTGATGAAGGAATAATTAAAGGCTGGGGTTTTGGAGTAAATACACCTCATGCTGTTTATAAAGCGCTTGATATGTCAGACCCAGATATCTGCTTACTAGCGCTGCAGTATTCAATTTTAGATCACAAGCAGGCACTTGATAAAACCTTTCCTATGCTAGATAAACGAGGTATTTCAGCAGTCATTGGTGCGCCGCTTAATGGTGGTTTTTTAGCCGGTCGTAACCGCTTTAATTATTCTCCTAAAATTCCAGGGCCTATGCAGCAGAAGTTTAATGCAATAAGCGACATTGCATCTAAACATGGGATTGATATTAAAACAGCTGCACTGCAGTTTGCAGAAGCGCCTTCAACTGTATCCTCAATTATTCCTGGGGCACGCACGGAGGAGCAAATTAAAGCTAATGTAGCCTCAATGAAAGTTACCATACCAAGCGAATTTTGGAGTGAGTTGAAATCTAAACAGCTTATTGCCCAAAACGCCCCCATACCTGCATAACAAAATAGGTGTGCCATTTGCTTGGCACACTTATTCATAGCTAATATATGGTTTATTTTTAAGCAACGCTTCTCGCGTGAGCAAGCTATACATCTTGTGTCTCGATAAATAATAGACACAAGGCGCAGAGCTAATAGGCAGGAAAAATCTACCGATTACACTACCTCAAGCAGTAAAATATTTTATATAACAGCTCGTAACCTTATAAATCAAATTAACATCACAGTGAGTATGCTAAAAGAGGATTGCTTAGTTGTGGTTGGCCAAAAGCATTATTACGTGCCTATTACATATTACGCATATCGGTATCATGCTGCGTTTCACCCTGGCGGCCAGAGCGTCTGGAATAAATTAAAAGAGCTAAATGTATAACGCAAAAAGTTACTGTAAACCCCCATTACAGTTAGCCGGTAAATTGTGCAAATAGTAAATTAGCACTACTTAGTCAATTGAGCAGTGCTAATTGGTTTAATTAAAAGCCACATTTACCGTTATTTATTGCCATTGCGCTTTTGTCAAAACGATCTCAATACCCCACAACGTTGCTTTTATAAACTTAAAAACATCAAGCACATTATGATTTTTTAACCCATTTTTTGTAAGGTTGGTACTTATCGTACAACACATTAAAAATATACGTGTATATGAGTATAAACACTAAAAAGCCAGCTTCTAATGCTGTAGCGGCTAGCCATGTAATATTTAAATACCAAGCAAGTATTGGCAGCGTTATTACTAACATACCCAGCTCAAAGCCACATGCATGCGTAATGCGGGTTACCAAACCTCGCTCTATTCGGTTATGCCCAACTATTTTATCAAACACTATGTTGTAAATGTAATTCCAAAGCATGGCGAAGATTGATAAACCAACACCTACTATTGCCATTTTTCCTGTTGCAAACCCACCAAAATAAGATGATGCAGGTACAACAAAAGATAATGCTATCATCTCAAATATTAGCGCCTGAAAAATACGTTCTGCTGTGTTCATATATAAATAACTTCTTAAGTTGATGACGATGGCTGTATTTTCATTCATTATAAAGATATGTGTTAGTTACTTAATATCGGGAAAAGCGATATGTTTAGTATTGAACAGCTTCAAGCATTTGTGGCTACCGTTGAAGCTGGATCGTTTTCAGCTGCTGCGCGCGGTTTAAGTAAAGCGCAGTCAGTAATAAGCCAGCATATTATTAATTTAGAAATAGACTGTAATGCGACATTATTTGAGCGCACAGGGCGCTATCCACAATTAACCGAAGCCGGTAAACAGTTACTACCCCAGGCTAAGGCCGTGCTTAATCAACACCAGCGATTAACAAACTCTGCATTAGCACTAAACGAAAAAACACCAACCGAAATCACTATCGCACTTGACGAAGGGATCCCGTTTAAAACTATCGCAAGTATTATTAGCAAGCTGCAAAGTAAGTATCCTTACGTATCGCTTGAGTTTTTAAGTGCATCCAGCCATGACATAATTGACATGCTAAACAGCGAAAAGCCTATAACGGGTATTATTTTTAGTGAATTAAATATACCGAGCTACTTGGACTATGAATGTATTGGATCGGTAAAATTTGATTTATATGTTGCTAAATCGCACCCTTTAGCGGGGATCAGATGTGAAAATATGGATGGCCTTCGGCTACATCGACAACTTCTTCTTCGTTCTCGCAATACGCAAACAAGTAGCTTTCAGCTAAAAATTAGCCCAGAGATTTGGTATGCCGATAATTACTTTGTATTACTCGAGCTAGCAATACAAGGTAACGGGTGGTGCTTATTACCAAACCATGTAGCTGTAGATGCAGTACAAAGTGGTGAGCTGGTTAAACTTCCTCTTGAGTTTGAAGAAATGGGTTGGTTGGCTAATGTTGATGTATTACAGCATCAGCAACACAGTAATCAAGAGGTGTTTAAAGTACTAAGAAATTTACTACGGAATTTTTTAAAAACTTAGCTTTTATATAATGCCTGTTAGGCGGTTTACTTTTTATTACGCTAAATCCCAGTAAGGTGTATCGCCATAATAGCCACTTGCAAAATCAACAAACGCACGTACTTTACTGGGTAAAAACTGTCTGTTTGCATACACCATGTAAAGCCCCATTGGCTCGGGTTCATGGTCTTTTAAAATGCGCACTACTTTACCTTGAGCCAGTGCTTCCCCTGCTATAAATGTTGGCTGCATAGCAATACCACCACCCGCAATGGCTGTATTTAGTAGCAAATCACCATTGTTAGCCACAAAGTTACTTTCAAGCTTTAGCTCGCTTTTTAACTCATTAACCCCAAATAATCGCTTTGTGGGCTCGCTGTGGGAATAGCGTAAATAATTATGTGACTGTAAATCTAAAAGCGTTTGTGGCGTGCCATGGCGTTCTAAATAGTCGGGTGATGCAAACACCGCTAGGTGTATAGGTGCAATTTTTTTAGCTATGAGCGTTGAGTTTTTTAATACGCCAATGCGTAGAGCAATATCAATACCCTGCTCTACTATATCTACATATTGGTCGGTGAGCCGTAAATCTAACTTTAAATTTGGATACTGCTTTTGAAAATCAACCAGCAAACCTGCTAAATGCTTAGTACCAAATGACATAGGTGCACTAATACTAAGCACACCCGAGACATTCTCGCTTAAGTTATTTAGTGAGTTTTCCATGTCTTCAATATCAATAATCACCTGCTGACAACGCTGATAATATTGATTTCCAGCTTCTGTAACACTTACTTTTCGCGTTGTACGGTGTAATAAACGCGTGCGTAGATTATCTTCCAGCGCAGAAACATATTTGCTGACTAACTGCGGCGAAATATCGAGTTTATCGGCCGCTTTTGAAAACGATCCTTCTTGCACAACGGCTAAAAAGGTCTTCATGGTGGTGAGTTTATCCATTTTTAACAATGCTTTGTTGATAATATATAAATAAGTATCATATTTATCGCCAAATTAGAAACTTATATAGTGTTTATAACGCATCTATTTGTTTAAGGTTTTAGTATGACTCAGCCTGCTTTATTTATATCTCACGGCTCGCCAATGATGGCTGTTCAGCAATCGGCTACGTCAGATTTTCTTGCATCATTAGGTCAAACGCTTAGTAAACCACGTGCTATTGTGGTGTTTTCTGCCCACTTTGATGAAGCGCACGATATAGTTATTACATCCGGAGATGCGCCGCATACTATTCACGACTTTTATAACTTCCCCAAGCCCCTGTATGAAATTCAATACCCAGCACCAGGAGACCCTAAGCTCGCTAATACTATTTGTGAGTACTTTTACAAAGCGGGTATTAAAACGGTGCAAAATGCAGATCAAGGGTGGGATCATGGTGTGTGGATCCCGCTGCGCTTAATGTACCCAAGAGCTAATATTCCCATTGTTCAGGTGTCTATTAACACGCGTTTAGGTGCTCAGGCGATGTATAAGTACGGGCAGTTACTTACACCACTGCGCAGCGATAACGTATTAATTATTGGCTCAGGCGGTATTAGTCACAATCTACGTGAAATATTTAAAAACCCTGCTACACCTAATCGTGTTCAAATGGTTAATGAGTTTACCCATTGGGTTGAGCAAAAATTAATAGCGCAAAACACCCAAGCGTTACTTAACTATTTAAATGAAGCACCCTATGCTTTATTTAATCACCCTACCCAGGAGCACTTTTTACCTCTTTTTGCAGCGCTTGGAAGTAGTGACGGTAAAGCCAAAAAAATACATGAAGATATAGAAATGGATATTTTAGCGCTTGATGCATACAAGTTTTATTAATTTGAGCGTTCGTTCAAATTAAGTTAAGCTGTAAGCAAGTACTCTAAAACCAACTTAATTTATTTTATTGCGGAGCAAACATGGCAACTACACTTGCATTTGACGTATACGGTACGCTAATAAACACTCACGGCGTACTGTCCTTACTCGACGACATGATTGGCGATAACGCCCAAGCATTTTCAAATACATGGCGCGAAAAGCAATTAGAGTATTCATTTAGACGTGGATTAATGCAAAATTATATTCCTTTCTCGCTATGTACAAAACACGCACTCGATTACGCCTGCTTAGCGCACAAAACCGAGCTAAGTGAAGATCAAAAGGGTCAACTGCTAGAGCTATATAAAACGCTTCCTGCGTTCGATGATGTAAAAGCAGGCCTTGAGCAACTAAAAGCAAAAGATTACCGTTTGTTTGCATTTTCAAACGGCGCTGCCGACGCAGTTCATACCTTATTAGAAACTGCTGGCATTAGTGAGCTTTTTGAAGGGGTAGTAAGTGCTGACGACGTTAAAACCTTTAAACCAAACCCAGGGGTTTATAGCCACTTTTTACGCGAAACCAATTCAACAGGCGCAAACACGTGGCTTGTATCAAGTAATCCGTTTGATGTAACCGGTGCTATATCGCACGGTATGCGCGCGGCGTGGATTCAACGATCTAAAGATTCAATTTTCGATCCGTGGGAAATACAGCCAAATACAATCGCAACCGACTTACTTGATTTAAAAGCAAAATTAGAAAGCGTTAACTAAGCCGTACTTTTACTTATATCCCGTTTACAGTTTTAGGTGTAAACCTAGCTGTAAATGGGGTCCAGTTTTTAAATTTGTTAGCCACTTATAATATGCCTGTTTTAACTTACCTCTCCTCACTTTTTTAAATATCACATTATTAAAAAATCTAATTAAATAGTATGCGCTTTAAATATTTGCATAACTCATTTTATATACATCGGTAGTTTTAAAAGCAATTCCTTATAACTAATTACTTTCCCTTAAGTACGATAATAACCCTATATTTAGTCCTTAATCATTATTGATAATGCAAATTATTACCATTAAGATCCTTGAACCCAAATAAGAACCAAGGAGCGAAATATGTCACAATTACAAACTGCACAGCTCAGCCCTATCCAAAACCAATCTTTATTTGAGCAAAATGGCCTACCGCCGCAATTTAATCTCGATCAGTTTATTAATTATCAAATAGCGTCGCTGCAGGGGCTTTCGGCTGTACAACAAGCTATGGCTAAAGCGCAAAAGCCGTTTTCTGGTGTGTCGGTTAATACGCTTGCCGCCACTGTTAATGATGTAGATTTAGCCAAACCTCTTGCTGATTTTCCTGCGGTATTAAACGAGCTTAAAAGTGTGTATTTAGATCACGCTGTATATTTTCATCACCCGCGTTATATGGCGCATTTAAATTGCCCTGTTACATACCCTGCGGTTGTGGCTGAGCACATAATTGGCGCAATTAATACCTCGGTAGATACCTGGGATCAAAGCGCTGGCGCGACCCTTATTGAACAAAAGCTAATTGATTGGAGCTGTGAAAAAGCAAAGCTACCTAGCACTGCTGATGGCGTTTTTACTAGCGGTGGTACACAATCGAACTTAATGGCAATGCTTGTTGCACGCGAAGTAGCTGTAAGCCGTTATGCACCAAATCACGAAGTAAAACTGCAAGGTTTGCCGGATGTAGCCTCGCGATTTCGTATTTATTGCTCTGAGGTGGCGCATTTTAGTATTCAAAAGGCAGCGGCATTACTGGGCTTAGGTTATAACGCGGTAGTGCCCGTGGCTACAAACAATAAAATGCAAATGGATATGGACGCACTTAACCACGCAATTGCGGATTCTAAAGCTAAGGGCGATTTACCTATCGCTGTGGTAATTACCGCAGGTACAACCGATTTCGGCTCAATTGACCCTATTGAAGAGATAGCAAAACTTGCTAAAAAAGAGCAGCTTTGGTGCCATGTTGATGGCGCATACGGCGGCGGGTTACTAGTAAGCGAGCATCACCGAAGTGCTTTAAACGGCATAGAGCAAGTAGATTCAATTACCATTGATTACCATAAATCATTTATGCAGCCGGTTAGCTGCAGTGCTTTTTTATTAAGTGACAAACACCACTTTAGCCATATTACCCTTTACGCCGACTATCTAAACCCATTAGCTGAGGCCGGCAATGGCACGCCAAATTTAGTTGATAAAAGCTTACAAACCACACGCCGTTTTGATGCCTTAAAACTTTGGTTAACACTGCGTACTATGGGCGAGGCGCCACTTGGCCGAGCGTTTGATAAAGTAATTGGGCTTGCTCGTCAAACCCACATTGTGCTTAACGACCACCCTGATTTTGAAGTTATAAATTACCCAGAGCTTAGCGCGTTAGTATTTCGCTTTGCGCCAGAGGCGCTAACACATAATCCCGATTTACTCGATATCCTAAACCTGCACGTACGCCAAACATTTTTAAATACCGGTGAAGCCATGATTGCGCGCACCAAAATTAACGGCCGTCACTACCTTAAATTTACGTTACTCAATGCGCAGTGCCAATTGAGCTATGTGCGCGCCGTGCTTGAACAAATTAGCACTATTGCGTGGCAAACGTATAAGGAGCAAAAATAATGAGTAACCAACCTTATGATTTTATAGCCATTGGCCTTGGCCCGTTTAATTTATCGTTAGCGTGTTTAAGTGAACCATTAGAGGGCGTTAAAAGCTTATTTTTAGAGCAACGTAGCCAATTTGATTGGCACCCAGGAATGATGCTAGAAGGTGTTACTTTGCAAACGCCGTTTATGTCTGACTTGGTGACTCTTGCAGACCCTACCAGCAAGTACAGTTTTTTAAATTATGCCAAGCTTAATAATCGCTTATACCCATTTTATATTCGCGAGAGCTTTTTTTTACTGCGTAAAGAATACAACCTATATTGCCAGTGGGTGTGCTCGCAGCTTAGTAACGTAAGCTTTGAGCAAAGTGTAACTAAGGTTGAATTTTGCCAGCAAACTCAGTGCTATACCCTTACCTGTCAAACCCCAAGTGGTGAGCAACAATACCTTACGCGCCACTTAGTGCTTGGCACTGGCCCTGCCCCATATATTCCTGATTGTGCAGTGCAAAGTAATTCTAATAACGTAATGCACAGTAGCGACTTTTGCCACCGCCTTGATGAGCTAAAAACTGCTAAACGGGTTACGGTTGTGGGAGCTGGGCAAAGTGCTGCTGAAATTTATCACACCTTATTACAACAAGCTGTGCCACAAGGTTTGCAACTAGATTGGATTGCGCGATCGCCGCGTTATTTTCCGCTGGAATACACTAAACTCACCCTTGAGATGACCTCACCTGAATATGTTGATTACTTTTATAATTTAAAAACCGAACAACGAGATTGGCTTAATCAAAATCAAAAAAACCTATTTAAAGGCATTAATGGCGATTTAATTAATGACATTTTTGACACCCTTTACGCGCAAAGCCTAGATGGGCCTATTTCTACCACATTTAAAACTAACAGTAAGCTTACTAATACACATAAAAGTGCTGGGCGCTTAGTCACTGAGTTTTATCATCAAGAGCTAAATGAAGCCTTTGAAATAAAAACCGATTACTTAATTTGTGCCACGGGCTTTAAATACAAGCGCCCCGCTTTTTTAAACCCTATTGCGCAGCAGCTCCCAGAAGATGAACAAGGCCGCTATTTAGTTAGCCGCGAGTATGCGGTAGATAGCGACCAAAAACGTATATTTGTACAAAATGCAGAGCAGCACACCCATGGTTTTGTAACCCCCGATTTAGGCATGGCGTGTTATCGCAACAGTATAATTTTGCGCGAAATACTCGGTTATGCGCCGTATCAGGTTGAGCAAAAAATTGCTTTTCAGTGTTTTGATTTAAGCGATGTAGAAACCCATTCACAGCAAAAGAGTAACGCCGCATGAGTTTACGTTTAGCACTTATTTTGCTTACGGTTATTTCTGTGGTGTGCGACACCTTATTACTGCCGTTTTATCCGCAATTTTTTGCCAGCGAATTTTCTGTAAGTAACCCCACACTTATTGGGGTGTTTGTAGCTAACTGTTGTATTACCGTTATGCTCGCGCTGCCACTATGGGCAAAGGTTGCCAAAAAATACCACGAACTGGCTCTTTGGCTTGTAACGCAAGTGATTGCCGCCTGCTTTGGTTTGCTTTGTTATTTTGCAACTAATGTGTGGGAATTTTGGTTTTATTATCAGCTTATGTTGGTGTTTAAAGCCAGTTACCTACTTATTTACCCGTTTGCACTGCGTTTAGAGCAGCAAAGTAAGCACCTTTCTATTATTGGCTTGTTTTCGGTACTTATGCACTTTGGGGCTATTGGTGGCGCGTTAGTGGGCGGGTACTTTTTTAGTCTAAACGAACCGCGTTATGCACTGTTATTAAGTGCTGCGGGCGATGTAATACAAGTGCTGCTATGTGCCTATTTAATGATGAGCTTAAAGCTAGGTATTTATCAGCACGCTATTGAAAGCGAAAAACCGCGCACTCGTACACCGTACTTTATTTGGCAATTTTGCTTTATAAGCGTGGTAGTTTACTTTAGCGCATTTTTAATTAGGCCATTTTTTACGACCCATTGGCAAGGAATGAGCGCGCAAAGCAGTGCGTTTGTAAGTGCGCTTGTGTACGCCATTCCTGCTTTTTCAGCCCTACTAATGCTTTTGTTTAACCACTTTAGGCAGCACTTGCCTCTTCCTACGCTTAGCCGCACTAGTACGTTTGCGTGCGCGCTTATTTTTGGCGCTATTGGACTTTATTTACAGGCGCAAGAGTCGGTGTGGCTAGTTGTCAGCTCGCGCGTTTTATACGGTATAGCGCTGTTTCAAGTCATGGTTTTATTAGAAGTGATGCTATTTGCTAAAAGTGAGCCTGCTCACTACGGCAGTGATTTTGCCAAAGTGCATATTGCGCAAAATATTGGCGTTATTTTAGCGTCGTTATTGGTGGGTATGAGTGTGGAATATTTTAATACCACCGTGCCTTTTTACTTTGCTGCCGTTGGCTTTGCAAGCCTTGGCGCTATTTTGCTATGGCGCGTTAAATTTGTTGGCCGCACTGCACACACAGCCACTTAATAATTAAACGTTTTAGGAGTTTTTATGAATTTTTCATCTTTTGTAACCACACTACAGCACACAGGTAATGTAACTATGCGGTTACTACAGCAAAGCGACATGCCTATTATTTGTCAGTGGCTTACTCTGCCTTATGCGCATTTTTGGGGTATGAGTAAACACACACCCGAGCAAATGTGCAGCGCCTACCAAGATATAATAAACAACCCGTATCATCATGCCTATGTTATTGAGCAAAGTAATGAGCTACTTGCCCTTGTTGAGCTTTACAGTCCCAAGCACGACAAGCTACTCGCAGCCGCCTATGAGGTACTGCCAAACGATACCGGCATGCATATTTTACTCGCTCCAAATACACAGCCTAAACGCCATTTTAGTTTTGAAATAATGCAGTGCGTATTGCACAGTATTTTTACTCATAATGCCGATGCACGCGTAGTGGTAGAGCCCGATATTGCCAATAGTAAAATTCATGCCTTAAATAAACGTTTAGGGTTTGTTCATACCCAGCAAATAACGCTTGGTGATAAAAACGCATACCTTGGGTTTTGTAATAAAGCCGCGTTTGAAACGCATGTAAATTTACATCACAAAACCCAAGCGCATATAAGTTCTGACTATGTAAAGTTTGATCACTGGCAGTGGGCAAACAGGCACTTACAATGTAAAGCCATTAGCGAGCTGGTACACGAGCGCTTATTGGTTGCAGAGCAAACCCCGCAAGGTTTTAAAGTAAATATTGAAGGGGGTTACTTTATATTTAATGGCCGCGCTATGGCGCTTAACCACATTGATATAGACGAGCCAAGTTTATGCTTTTATAACCTTAACAATGAGCAAGTAGAGCTTGATGTACTGCACTTTTTTAGTGTGCAAGGCCCTGCGCTGGGTTTAACTGGCGAGCGTTTAGCCACCTACCTCGAAGAGCTTAATGCCACACTTGCCAGTGCTTGTTATAAACGCGAAAACAACACGCTTAGCGCAGCCGAACTTGCGAAATTAGGGCTGCAACAAATAGAAGCTGCAATGAGCGAAGGCCACCCTGCGTTTGTGGCTAATAATGGTCGAATTGGCTTTAGCAAAAACGACTTTTTACGCTATGCGCCAGAAGTGGGTAAACCGTTTAAAGTGCTGTGGTTAGCGGCGCACAAAACAGTATGTGATTTTGCTTATAGTGAATACTTTAGTGACTACCCAAGCCATATTAGTGGCGAGCTTGATTTAACCACAAGTGATGCGTTTAACAAAGCGCTAAAAGCGCAAAACCTAAACCCTGACGACTACCTATTTATGCCGGCCCACCCGTGGCAATACCAACATAAATTAAGTGTGGTGTTTGCCAACGAGTTTGCCAATAACCGCTTAGTTTACTTAGGTGAAGGCGACGATTTATATCAAGCGCAGCAATCTATTCGTACGTTATATAACTGCTCACACCCGCATAAGCCGTATTTAAAAGTGGCGCTGTCTATTTTAAATATGGGTTTTATGCGTGGGCTTTCGCGCGCTTATATGGCGGTAACCCCGGCAATAAATGATTGGGTATTTAATAAAGTAAACTATGATCCCACGCTTAGCGCGTGCAATTTTACAGCCCTTAGAGAGTACGCCACTTTAGGGTATGCGCATCACACCTTTGAGCAAAGTGCACTCGGTGATACGCCGTATCGTAAAATGTTTGCGTGTTTATGGCGCGAAAACCCAAATCATAATTTACAAAATAATGAGCAGCTCACCACCATGGCCGCATTGCTGCACCTAGATAACAACGGTAAAAGTATGGCAGGTGCATTAATAGATCAAAGCGGTTTAAGCACACATGCTTGGCTGCAAAGCTATTTTAACGCCTACCTTATTCCTTTAGTGCATTGTTTTTATGCCCACAAATTAGTGTTTATGCCCCACGGCGAAAACCTCATTTTAAAGCTTAAAAATTCAGTACCTGTGGGCGCTTACATGAAAGACATAGGCGAAGAAGTTGCGCTGCTTAATAGCACTGAGTCTTTGCCTGAGGAAGTGTCGCGCATTCATATTGCTATGCCTAAAGAGCTTGAATTACTAAGTATATTTACCGATGTATTTGACTGCTTTTTTAGATACCTAGTCGCTATTTTAGTAAGAGAAGCGCGCATTACCGAGCACGATTTTTGGCAAGGCGTTGCGCAAAGTGTAAAAGTGTATCAACAAGCCAACCCTGCCTTAAATGAGCGCTTTAAAGAGTATGACTTTTTTAGTGATGAATTTGCACATTCTTGCTTAAACCGCTTACAGCTAGGCAATAATAAACAAATGGTTGATTTAACCGACCCCGCAGGCAGCTTACAGTTTGCTGGAAGTTTAAATAACCCGGTATCGGCAAAGCTGTATGGCTAAGCCAGTAACCCTTGCGCACTTTTTATTTTGCCCAAGAGAGCCAGCTACTGCGGCTCATCCAAGCTTAAATTTAGTGCGCAAATTAGCGATTCATTGCAAGGCGCATTACCCACATGCGCCAGGGCAATTTATTAGCCGGCATTTATATTTGCAGCTTTGTTGGCAAACTATTTATGCCTATTGTTATTGGCATACTTCTAAACAAAATGCACATAACCCCATGCAATTACAGCTTAAAATTAATGGCGCTTATAGCCGAGGGTTTAACCTCACAGGCGCGCCTATATTAAGCAAAACTGAGCAAAATAATGTACTTATTGAGTTTATTAACTGTGTAGATAAGTGGATAAATAGCGATTATGCGCTGGGTAAAAAAGAGCAAGGGCGCTTATTAATCGACACCCTTAACAGCGCATTTAAGCGTTCACATAGCTTAAATTTAGCAAGCGCTGATCACACTACACATTGCCATCAACATCTACACAATTTAATCAGCAATCACTTTAATTTAAACACCCCATTTAAATTAACGGCCGAGCGCTTAACGTGCTGTCGTTATTATTTAGCAGGTTACAAAAAATGCCAAACCTGCCCAAAAAAGGATATTAAAACAAATGAACACACGTCTTAAAACGATTGACCTTGCCCGAGGTGCGAGCGTTTTTATTATGATTTTAGTACACACGTTATGGATGTACTCAAGCACAGCGCTTCAAAGTGAAAGCCTATTTGGTGCTGTAATCCATATACTTGGTAAAGGTACCGCCTCGTTTTTAGTGGCAATGGGGCTATCTATGGCGCTTTCGCGTAGGCAAACACCCCTGCTGTTAATTAAGCGCGGCATACAGCTTTTACTACTTGCCTATTTAATGAATGCGGCAAAGTTTTGGCTACCTATTGAGGTATTTAATACCATGCCAGAGGCGTTTATAAATGCGTATGGCTGGCAAAGCCCATTGAGTGCTGGGCAGTTACAATTTATGGTGCTGACAGGTGATATTTTACAACTTGCCGGGGTTAGCTTATTACTGTTTGGTACGCTTAATATTGCCCGCTGGAAAACCTCATGGATTGCTTTTTTAGCCGTTGCTATTGCACTTGTAAGCCAGTTTGTAAGGGGGCAGCAGTTTGCGCTTTCGCCTTATATTAGCGATTTGTTTTTTGCTAATAATTACCAAGTTTATTTTCCGGTATTTCCGTGGATAAGCGCTATATTAACCGGCTACGTGCTTGGGCGTTTATACATAAATAGCCAGCATAATGCAGCGTACTTATTTAGCGTGTGCGCAAAGTTAGGGGCTGCGTTACTAATCATTGGTTCAGCATGGTTATTTATTGATTTTAACGGCCAGTTTGGTAACTTTTTTCACTTAAATGGCGGCGGTATTATTTATTTAATTGGCTTAAATTTATGTGCTTTAGCTTTTATAGAATACGTCATTGCAAATAAATTTAATGGCCCTATTACTCGGGCCCTTTTATATGCGAGCAAACATGTTACCGCTTTGTATGTTATTCAGTGGGTGCTTATTTGCTGGTTTATGGGTGTGTTTGGTTATCATACGCAGTCGCTTGTGCCAACGTTGTGCCTAATGGCGCTTATGAGTTTACTCACTTTTGCAGTACATAAAATGTATTTGCAAATTAAGCTAATCCTACTTGGTTTTAAGCAAAAACCTAAACGTGCAGCATAAACTGTAAAGGGGCTTTACGGGCGCAGTTACTCGCGCCCTAGCCTGCTTTTATTGCTTCAATTACGGTATTCATTCGCTTTGCCATTGGCCTATTTCGGTGATGGCATACATAAATATTTTCGCTGATTGGATTAGCTAAGTGGTGCGTTTTAATAAGCGCAGGTTTATTAAATGCACTAACAGCATGTGCAGGTAAAACCGTAAAACCCAGCCCTAAACTTACCGGCTCCAGTATTAAACTTATCTGGTTAGAAAACCCCGTGCGCTTAAATTGATCGACATGTTCAAACTCACTGTAGTTTTCGCTTAGTAGCAGCTGCGCGTGGTGTTTTGCATCGGGGTGGCCAATAAAGCCAAGCTCACATAAAACCTCCCACGTTGGGTTTTTAATATGTGCGGGAGTGACCAGTAGTAAGGCTTCATTACCAATTTTGTGGCTAGTAACTTCGCTAAGTGTGGGGGCTTGAGTTAAAAACCCGATGTCGGCACTGTGGTTTGCTACGGCTTGCTCTACGCTTATATTGGGTGCAAAGCGATAATCAATATTAAGTTCGGTATGCTTTGCCTGCAGCGCTAATAACTGGCTATAAAATTGTAGCCCACAACTACCTGGCGATTGTATTTTTACCAAGCCGCTGTAAGGCGAATCATCTTTTAATTGCTGCTCTAAAAATTGCCATTCTTTTAATAATAAACTGCCTTGTTGATACAAATTTTGCCCATGTACGGTAAGGGTAAATTGTTTACCGTGGCGCTCTAATAGCGCGCAGTTTACTTGCTGCTCTAGCTTTTTTATGTGCTGACTTACGCCCGATTGGGTCATAAAAAGACGCTCGGCGGTTTGGGTAAAATGATTTACCTCAACCAAAGTACAAAACGTGTTTAACCATATTGGATTTATCATTACAAAACGTACTCAAAATGATGATTAATGATAATTTTACTTAATATTGTTCAATTCGTAAACTAACTCCATCAACTAGCCACAAGATAAGTCACAAGTTAAAGAGGAAGCATTATGAGTCATACATATCCACGTAGTTTTTCGCACATTGGTATTTCGGTTCCCGACGTTGAAAAAGCAGTCGAGTTTTACACTAAGGTGATGGGCTGGTATACCATAATGGAACCCACTTTAATTACCGAAGACAAAAGCCCAATTGGCGAAATGTGCACAGAAGTATTTGGCGAAAAGTGGGAAAAATTCAAAATAGCGCACCTATCTACAGGGGATCGTATTGGTGTCGAAATTTTCGAATTTAAAAACCAAGAAAACCCAAAAGACAATTTTGAATACTGGAAAACCGGTATCTTTCATTTCTGTGTTCAAGACCCTGATGTAGAAGGTTTAGCTGAGCGTATTGTAGAAGCTGGCGGTAAAAAACGTATGCAAGCCCCTCGTTATTACTACCCGGGTGAAAAGCCGTATCGCATGATCTACATGGAAGACCCGTTTGGTAACATCCTTGAGATTTACAGCCACAGCTACGAGCTTATTTACAGCGCAGGCGCTTACTAAATAGCACTTAGCTAAAAACAAAGACCGCAGTATTTATTACTGCGGCCTTTTTGTTTCAGTTATAGAGTTTTTAAATACACTTCACCGTCTTCTTATTCTCTATAACTTGTTTTTGCTTAGCTTGTGCAGCATGTTTTGCCCTGAGTTGAAAATATTATCAACCTCCAGAAAAACACTACCAATCGAACTGTGTCCTAGTGAATTTATGAACGACATAATGTATTTGTCAGGAACTTTTGCTCTTATCCACAAACAGGCTACATGTCAGTACCGCTGAGATTAAAAAACAAAACATTACGCTTAATGTAAATAATATAAAGTTTTCATTTTTTGATATAGCTGCTCCTTTAAGGAGTATTTCACCCCTATTAAGTGCATCTACTCCTACATAGATCATCAACGGAATTACAAAAAATGCATTGCTGAGCTTAATAAGTAAGTCCTTTGATGAAAGACTTACTAATTGAGATGCATTATGCTCTTCCTCGTCTCTATTTAATAGTTCGGCTTTTAATAGCTCAAAGCGTTCAGGGTACAAAGCCCTATCAATAGACGTGATAGCTTCTTGCAATTCAGTAATAGAATATTCTGAATAATTTGGTTCCATCTATTAAACCTTCTCCAGTGCCTAGCGCTTACATAAGCGGAAAAATATAGTTGACCAAAATGGTTTTAGGAACAAAAAACAGCCAGCTATAATTTTTTCATTTGATATTTACGTTAGGTTTTTTAGTTAACTGTATATAAAACAAGTATATATAGCTAATGGGCCAAAGTAAGAATATGGAAGCTACTAGTTTAAAGTGTCCATTTTTGTATGAATGTGCTTGTGCTGAAAACCAACTTAATAAAGCTCCAATTACACACAAAATCTTAAGAATGTTACCAAACCAGTGTTCATTAAGGAAACTCATAAAACTGGTGTTTTGACTTGCAAATATAAATAACAAAAGAGCTGAGGTACCAAATAAGAGACAGCTTCTTGATTCTGAACATTTTAGTAAGAATAGGCTAAAACCATCTTCCATGTTTTCACTAAAAAGTGGATGCTTCATAGAACTCCATTTAACATCTAACAATTTTACAGGCCGCGAATCGAGCATACTTCTACCGATGTCACGCTCATTTTCTACTTTACACAGTTTTAACAAATTACCTAAGATATTGCTATCAAAAGCTATTTAATATTTACAAGCAAAGTTAAGGCATATAAATGCGCGTTTCGCTCATTTCCTTGATTATGTAAGTAAGCAGCAGTTTGGCTGGCTTAATAGGCATTATAAGTATATGATATTGATAATTATTTGCATTAAAGGGTTTTGAAGGTGTGTATGAAAAAGTCTATGTTAACTCTGGCGTTAGTTACGGGTTTGAGTGGTTGTAGCACAACAGCCACGGTGCCTGATAAAAGCTCATCATTATATTACTCAGCGCTTTATAATGCACAAGCAAAGCCTGTTAGCTCTGTATTATTAGAGCCCAAGCTATTAAATGCCGATGTGGTTTTAGTAGGTGAATGGCATACGCACCCGGGTGTGCATTTATTTCAGGCTGAGTTATTTGAGCAATTAAGCAAAAGTAATAAACACACTGCCCTTTCGCTTGAACAATTTAGCCGCGCCGATCAGCTTACTTTAAACCAGTATGTTAAAGGTGAAATTGGT
Organism: Pseudoalteromonas sp. APC 3355; assembly: GCF_030407615.1. Taxonomy (NCBI): domain Bacteria; kingdom Pseudomonadati; phylum Pseudomonadota; class Gammaproteobacteria; order Alteromonadales; family Pseudoalteromonadaceae; genus Pseudoalteromonas; species Pseudoalteromonas sp. APC 3355. The sequence goes on from NZ_JASDDB010000003.1 coordinate 279,485, forward strand.
GAGCAATACTTAATTGACAACACCCAAGCGTGGCCAGATTACAAAAGTGATTACCGTGCGCTGGTAGAGCTGGCAAAAATGAACAATAGCGATGTAATCGCTGCAAATGCGCCTAAAAATATTGTTACCTGTATTGGCAGGCAAGGCATAAGTTACCTAAATAAACTTGATGATGAACAACGCCGCTACATTGCAGCCACTATTGATACCTCCCCCAGTGATTACAAGCAACGCTTTATGGTATCAATGCACCATGGTTCGGTGAGTCAAAACGAAAACTATTATGCTGCGCAAGTTACCTGGGATGAAACCATGGCAGAGTCTATTGTTAACTATTTAAATAATCATAAAGATGCGCAGGTAATGCATATAGCGGGCGATTTTCATGTGAAAAATGGCGAAGGTATAGCGCGCGTTATTAAGCGTTTAGCGCCAGAGCTAAATGTTGTGTGGATATCGCCGGTAACAAGTGTGCAAGCTAATCAAAATGGATATCAGTTGCAGGTTAACCCTTTGCCAACCCGTTATGTACAAAAAGAACATCAGCAAGCCGCTTTTAAAGCTTTAGTTAAACGAGGCGAGCAAACAGCTTGCTTATAAAATAACGACATAGTTAGTGAATCTCTTAACCAGGGCTCAGATTAACTATGTCGTCATGTATTTAGTTTAGTTATTTCGGGCTTGGTTGGTTAGCTCAACCAGCGCTTTACGTACCTCTAACGGGCTGTTGCACTGGGTTTTAAAGTTAATAAAGTAGTTACGCTTTTGGCTTTGTATATAAAAGCCAGTGGGTAATAAGCCGCTCATTATTGGGGTGTTATCAGCAACGCTGTAGTGCTGCATTAATATGAGCGACATAGCATCTTGGTGATCTTCATTCATATGGTTAATCATGCTTTGCTGTTGGCTTTCGTCCCAGTTTTTTGCCTCATCCTGCCATTCGTTTTGTTCAAGCCAAAATATTTTGCCAAAGCCGCCAATGTAACGCACACGCACTACGTCTAATTGCCATAACTGAAAGTCGTGCGCATTGCGATAGCTAGCGGCTTCGGGGTATAGGGCAATATAATTATCAAGTAAAGTGTGTGCTTGCTCACTTGGCACAATAGAGCCATCGCCTACGAGCGTTACGCGGCCGTGCTCGTTTTGATCGCCACTGTCGGCGGCGTCAAATACGGTAAGGCTCATACGAGAGTCGTGCTTTAGATTTTTAGTGTGCTGGGCTATATCGCTAATAAAAAAGTAAACACGGCCTTGTTCGTCGCACATATAGGGGGTTACTGAGCCAAACGGGTAGCCGCGTAAATTATTAGAAATGGTCGACATAACACCGGCATTGGTTTTGTAAACCAAGGTGCGTGCATCGTTTAATGCTTGCTCTCTCATAAAAACTCCTGACGTTGAGAAAAAACCATGGGTGCATCGTTATAAGGATGAGGATTTACGTGCAGTTTCATGGCGTACATTTGTTGTAAATTTTGTTCAGTTAATACGGTGTTTATAGGCCCACTTTGCAGCACTTTTTTGTTGTGCAGTAAAATAGCATCGGTTGCATAAAGGCTGGCCAAGTTTAGATCGTGTATTGCAATAATGGCGCTGTTACCCTGCTCTACAAATGCTTTAACGCAGCTGAGCAAAGCATGTTGATGGCGCATATCAAGTGCTGATGTAGGCTCGTCGAGCAGCATTAGTTTTGGCTCGGCCGATTGTGTAAAGGCGTTTAGTTGCGCCAAAGTGCGCGCCATATGCACACGTTGTTGCTCTCCGCCCGAAAGCGCACTTACGCGGCGAGTTAAATAATGGCTTAAATCCATAATAGCGGCGTATTTATTTACTTTTTCGCTTTGCATTTTTAATGACTCTACATATGGATAGCGGCCCATTGCAATAAGCTCAAATACAGTAAAATCAAACCCTACGTGGTTAGCTTGCATCATGACTGCGCGCTGTGTTGCAAGGCTTTTTTTAGCGTGAGAGGCCAGCGGCTTAGCATTAAAAAGTACACTGCCTGTAAAGGAGTGCATACCTGCTAAGGTATGCAGCAAGGTAGATTTACCTGCGCCATTTTCACCAAGTAGTGCTACAAGTTGCCCTTGTTTAGCGCTGCCATTAATAGCGTTTAAAACGCTGTGATTATCAAAGCCAACGCTTAGATTGTTAAACGTGATCATGACCAACCTCGCTTATTTTTCACTATTAAATAAATAAACAATGGCGCACCCAATAATGCAGTAATAATTCCAATGGGTAGCTCTGACGGCATGATCACAATGCGTGCTAGCCAGTCAGAAAGTAGCAATACCACTACGCCAATTAGCATACAAAGCGGCAGCATATTACGTAAATGCGGCCCCACCATTAAGCGGGCAATATGCGGGACTACCAATCCAACAAACCCTATTAAGCCGGTAAGTGCCACAACCGCCCCTACTCCCAGTGCAACAAGTATAATTACATATAGTTTGAGCTTGTTGGTGTCTACCCCTAGGTACTGAGCTTGTGACTCGCCAATAAGGAGCAAGTTCATAGGCTCTTTTAACCGCCACAGGCCAATTAGGCTGATAAACAGTAACGGCACAGCTTGAATAATCGTGCTCCAGCTTGCTCCGCCTAATGAGCCCATGGTCCAGTAATTTATTAATCGTAATGCACTGTCATCGGCAAAAAAGCTCAGTAGCCCAATAACCGCAAATGCTAATGCGTTAATAGCAACCCCCACCAATATAAGTGTGGTGATATTAATTTGCCCTTGCTGCTTGGCAATAAAATATACCAGCGAGGTAACACCAAGCGCCCCTAAAAACGACGCATAAGGTAAATACAACTGCGCGTTAAAATTAAGCTGCGCGCTAAGTGCTATAAATGCCACAGCAACCATAGCCGCACCCGCACTAATGCCAATAATAGATGGGTCGGCCAATGGGTTGCGGCACAGCGCTTGCGTTGACGCGCCAGTTTGGGCAAGCACCAACCCTACAAGCACTGCAAGCACAAAGCGTGGCAAACGTATTTGCATTACGACATTTATTTGCAGCGCATCAAACTGATTAAAGTACTCGGGTGCAAGCCAAGCAATAGCTAAACGCCAATCCCATCCTGCAGGGCCATACCCTATGCTTAGTAGCGCCAAAGTAAAAATACACACAGAAGCTAATAGCATCCATTTATGGGGTTGGCTAAGTGTTACAGGCTTAAAACGGCTCAATGTTAGGGTGTTCATAAGCGGGTTTTATACTCGTTAAGCTCATTAATTGCTGTGGCAATACGTGGCGACATGCCAAGCGAAAGTAGGCTATCCATTACAAGTAAGTTACAGGTTTGCGCCGCTTTTAATAAGTGTAGTGTAGGTTGCTCACAAAAAGCCTGCTTACCGCCAAGGCTTTGTACAACATGGGCTGGGGCTACTAAAAAGTCGGGCTGATTTATAGCAAGTACTTCGGTGTTAATTGCTTTAAAGCCTGAATGCGTAGCGCCTATATTGGTAATGCCTGCATAGCTAAATAATAAATTAGGGACGGTTTCTTGCCCGGCGGCAACAAGCCCGCGCTCATTAGCTGAGAGTAAAAATAGCGCGCTGTGTGTTTGTGCTTTTGCTTTTTCAGGTAATGATTTTGTAATGTGCGTAATAAGTGTTTGTGCTTTTTGCTTAGCGTTTAAATCGTCACCTAAGCGTTTTATTAGCTCAAGTAGCTCGTTAACTGAGGTCGGCTTTTTATAATGAATTAGCTTAACTCCTGTTGCCTCAATTTGCTTAAGTGCTTGGCTTCGCCCTGCGCCTTCAAGCGCTAACAAGGTGGTTGGGCGCATTGAAAGTACGCCTTCTGCCGCTAAATCGCGGTAATAACCCACTTGTGGTAATTGCGTGGCTTGGTGCGGGTACATGCTCGATTGATCAACAGCTACAAGGGTATTTTGTTTGCCTAGCGCATAAATTATTTCAGTAAGGGTGCCGCCAGCGCTAATAACGCGCTCTTGTGCAAGTGCAGATTGGGCCATTAAAGCAAACAATATAAATAGGTATTTCATTACACACTCCGGTTTTATTTTTTGGCTATTATAACTAGTTAAATCTAAATGAAAATGATTATCATAATTAATTGACCTTAATTTGACTTAGTTGTAACATTTCTGCCATAAATAATAACTATTATCATTTGGAGTTAAAATGAATCCCTCTGCGTTTAGATTTACTGCTATAGCAACCTTACTACTCGGCTCGGGCACTGCCATTGCCGAAAACATAATTGACGATCATATTGTTGTAAGTGGCTCGCGCTTTGAGCAAAAGCTTAAAGATGTAACAGGCTCAGTCACTGTTATTACCGAGCAAGACATAGAGCGTCAGCTAGCTGTAGATTTACAAACCATGTTTAAGTACGACCCAAGCATTGCAACGACAGGCAGTGGCGCAGGCGCGCAAACACTTACAGTACGTGGTGTTGGTGGTAACCGGGTTGTATTTATAAAAGATGGCCGACGCACCAACGATGGTTATGCAGGTGGAGGGGGCTATTTAGTTGGCCGTAATTATTTTGACGTAGCAGGTGTAAAACAAGTAGAAGTAGCCAAAGGTGCTGCATCGTCATTATATGGCTCTGATGCACTTGGTGGCATTGTAGTTATAACCACTAAAGATCCAAGTGATTATTTAAAAAATAACAGCAGCTTTGTAAAAATGGCGCTTGGGTATCAAGGTCAAAGTAATCAAGTTGCCGCCGATGTTACTGCTGCAAAAGACTTAGGCGACTTTGCAGTAAGCGCCGTGTATAGCCACCGCGATAGCGAAGAAGTACAAAACTATGACGAAAACTTACCCGGTTATGATGCTAAGTCGGACGCTTTATTAGTTAAATTTGAGCAACAGCTTGATGAAAAACGCACAGTTAAATACACCCTTGATTACTTTAACCAAACAACTGAGCAAGTAATAACCCCCGCGGTTCAAGAAACCGAAGAAGATGACACGAGTTGGTCACTGGCGCTCGATTACCATTCAGAAGTAGCAACCGCTGCGTTTGATAAATGGTACGGGCAAGTGTCTTATAGTAGTTACGAGCAACAAAGCGATCAAATTAGTGGCGCAAGCACCTACACCGATTATAACGACTATCGTTTTGAGCAAAATATTTTAGGTTTAAAAGCGGTATTTAATAAAGGGTTTAACGCAGAGAGTGCCGATCACGAAGTGGTGTACGGGATTGATATAGACTTATACGACACCACCCGCCCACGTTTTAAAACCCGTATTTTAGCCGATGGCACTGTTGATTTTACAGACCAAAAACAAAAAGCATTCCCGGGGGCTGATACCTCTTTAATTGGCGCTTATGTACAAGACAGTATTTCGTTTAATAATAGCGCGTGGTCGGTTATTGCGGGTGTGCGATATGATTACTACACCCTAGAGGCTAAAAATGATGAGCTATACGCCGATGCGCAGCTTGGTGATATTACCGAATCTGCTTTTTCGCCTAAGCTAGGTGCTATATACCAAGTGGATGATAACTTGTCGTTGTACGGGCAATACGTACGAGGCTTTAAAATACCACCACACGACCAAGCCTATCAAAGCCACGGCGTTGAACCGTTTTATCAAATATTACCAAACGCCGATTTAGACCCTGAAAGCAGTGATTCGTTTGAGCTTGGGCTAAGATACGCCAGCAGCGATATTAGCGTAAATTTAAGTGCTTTTTATGCAGCATACGATGACTTTATAGAAACCGCCGTAGTGGGTGTTGAGCCAACGTACATTCCTGGCGTAAACAAAACGCTGTATCAGTACCAAAATATTAGCGAAACACAAATAAGCGGTGTGGAAGCCGGAATTGCCATGTATGTAGCTGAAAATATACTACTAGAGGCAAACGTGGCTTACGTTGATGGTGAAAATAAAGAAACCGATCAGCCACTTACCAGCATTAGCCCGTTAAATGGCTCAGTATTGTTAAGTACAGAACAGGGTAATATTAACTGGACCGCCGCGTTGCGTTTGGCTAAATCGCAATCGGATGTAGTACTTGATACAAACGGTAATAAAACTACGCAAGGGCATGGCTACGGCGTTGTTGATTTATACGCAAACTACGAATGGCAAGCGTGGCAGCTAAATGTAGGTGTACTTAACTTGCTCGATAAAGAATATGTGCCTTTTGAGCTAATTGCAGGGCAATCGCAAAGTGCTGATTTTAGCCAATACACCCAACCTGGGCGTAACTTTTCAGCCAAAATAAGTTATGTGTTTTAATTAGCTCCTAGAAAATTAAATAGCAACAAACGCTGCATGAAGCTGCAGCGTTTGTTGAGTTTATTTTTAAGATGACACCCAACCTAATTTTTTATTTATTGATTCCTAGATTCTAATTGGAAGTGCACCACCTAATTCATTATGGCTAAAGTACAAAATTAACGGTGGGTGTCATCTCAAAATTTCATCTTAAAATTTACTAAAAACAAAGTAACACTTTATAAAACCAGCGATTTAAAGCCAAAATCACTGGTTTTATAAATTAATTAACTGCAAAGTCTTTTGTTTCTAAATAGCTTGGTACGGTTTTAAAACATGCCTCTAGTTTGCTTTTAAGCGCAGTGCTTATCGAAGCATCACACTTCAATTCCCCGTTATATTTACTCATAGTAAGCGGTACTAAGCTTAACGAGTCATAGCTTGGCTTGCTTTGTATTTTATGAATTACTAAACCTTGCTGCTCTGTTAGCTTTATTAATGCAAACACATTTTTTTGTGCTTGATTAGTCGTTATTTTTTCAACATATAGCGGGTTTTTAAAGGTTAGCTTTGTAGTAAAAAGTGCGTTGCCACCGCGTTCAAAATGGCCGTTAAATAAAGTTACATTTAAGGTGGGTGTCTTTTTATTTATTAATAAATTTAGGTCAAATTTGGTTGGTAAAATAGTGATCTGTTCTTGCTCGTCTGCTGCTTTATTTAAAATATTTTTGATTGTTTTTAAGTGGGTGTCATCCGTAGTTACTTCATACACTATTTGGTAGTTGTGTGGAGGGGCGTATAAAGGCATGTGGCTGGCAAGTACTTTATCGCCGGCTAAAATAAGCGCCATACCATGGAAGCCATTATAGCTGTGGGTTTTGTGTGAATTGTGTTGAGGTGTATTTGCGTGCGCTGCACTCGATAATAAAATAAAAAATAGCAGTATGTGTTTCATGTTAGTGCTCAAAAAATATATATAGCGCCACTATAAGCTGATTTTTATATACAAATAATCGATAATAAGTGATTAGTTGTTTCCTTTTAGTTAATACGGTTTGGCGCTATGTATTTAGATGACATTGAAAAAGTAATTCATATGGCGGGTTCGCAAAATCTGCATACAACCGCTAAGCACTTTAATATTACCCCAGGTGCGCTGTCTAAAACGCTAAAAAAGGTTGAGGCAAACTTAGCCACGGAGCTGTTTAACCGTGTAGATAAAACCTTAGTACTCAATGATAAAGGCAAAGAGTTTGTTAAGCACAGTAGCGATTTAGTTCATAATTACCAGCAGCTTACTAGCCGTTTTAAAAGCGATAATCATAAATTTAATGCGGTTATTGAAGGCCCTGCCATTTTACTCAAAAGTGGCGTTAAAAAGTTACTTACCCCCCTGAGTAACCTGCCTTGCTCGGTGCGTATTAATAATGTATTTGAAGGTGAAGCCATAAGCCAAGTTGCATCAGGTTCGGCGCATATTGCGCTAGTTACTCGCGAGGCATTAAACAACAGCTCACATACTAATTTAGTGGCGGTTGATGTATTTAATACTGAGTTTAGTGTAGCTGCGTCTCCTTCACATCAGCTAGTACAAAAAGGCTTTTTAACACTCAATAAAAACCAATTGCTACAGTTGTCTTTTGCATGCCCGTTGTTTTCACCACTGTGCGGCCTTGAACAAGGTATTGGCTCCGACGGCTGGCAAGATGAAATAGCCCCGCGCAATATTGTATTTAGGTGTAGTGATTACAGTACATTAATAGAGGTGGTACAAAGTGGCTTGGCGTTGGCATATTTACCAAATTTCGTGATTGATGATTTAGGGCTTAAAAAATTTACTGTAAAGGGGGTTAACAGTCACTACAGCGAAGAGGTAGTAATGATTTACAAACCATCAAAAGCTGATGGCTGGCTTAATAAACTCATGCACTCTTTGTAAAGGATTTATCAATTTAAGTTCAATGCAAAATATAGCTTAGCTAAGCTATGCTTAGCTAATATCAGCAACAATGCACTGATTACGGCCATGTTCTTTTGCATGGTAAAGTGCTTTGTCAGCACATTTGTAAACTTGGTCTATGTCGTTACTGTGCTCAGGACTAAAAACATCAAACTAAGTGTATAAAAAAGGCCAGATGCAAACGCTACTGGCCTTTCATTAAAACCGTCATGTGCTTAGAGTTGACGGATGTTATTTAAACTTATTTACTAACGTTTTTGCGACGTCTATTAAACCATACTAATGGAGTAAGTAATAAAGCTATAAAGCCAAAACTACCACCACCGCTAGATTTTGATTCTGTTACAGGCACAGTTGCTACCGCTTCATTTTTTACCATTACAGTATTTTGTTGAGTCACAGTTGTTACACCATCACTTACGGCAACTTCAAAAACAAGCTCTTCATCTGCAGTAATAGCTGCAGGTGTGAAGCTCAAAATTGCAGTGTCAGTACCTGTGAGCGTAGCAGCACTACCGCTAACCTGAGTCCAAGCATAAGTTAGTGTTTGACCATTGCGATCTGACGCTGTTGCTGTAATTGTTCCTGTAGCAGATTCAGTAATTTCCGCTGATGAACTTTCGACTAAAACAAGTGGGGCTGCGTTATCACATGCTAGCGAATCACCCGCTACAAGCTCAGAAAATACAGGAGATAAAACGTTAGACATAGTTAGGTTATCAATCCACCAACCTAAATCACTTACTGCGCCATCTGATGAAATTCTAAAGCGTACTTTTACTAAGTTGCCGTTTAGGGCATCACCAAAGTTTATAGTTTCATAATTACCATACGCGCCACTATCTTGTACGTTATTACCAGTAAAAGTTTCACGTTCTTGAAGTTCTTGCGAATCGTTTTCGATTAGAACAGCGTCGTAGCCAACATCAAATGTGCCGCCAATTTCAGTAGCATCAACCCAGTCACCGCCATTAACACTAACTTCTACAACACCACCATCCCAGTTTTGCTCAATACTATAGAAATGCCAAAACGAGATTTCAAAGTCGCCTGAGTAACCAACTTCGAATGGCTTACTCTCTATTGCTACATCTGATTGGAAGCCATTATTTACAAGGCGCATTGCCTGTGTGCCTAGCTCAAACCCACCTTGTTCAAAGAAGGCAATATTACCACTATTATCCATAACCTGAGTGCCAACAGCTAAATCACCGCCAAACATTACGTTTTCTTTTAAATCTAATAGTGATGAACTTGCTACTTCCATATCATCTGAAACTACAGCTCCAACAGGCATTTCTGATTTAAAGCCCATATTTACTTCAAACGTGAGTGTTTGATCAAGTGCTTCAACGATATCATCGTCCGTTTCAATTTCAGGGAATGTGACTTCAATTTCTAGTGTTTCAGCTGTACCCGCTTCGTTCAAAGTAACTTTAATATCGTTACTAGTTATTGCTTCGTACGGTTGAACTTCACCAAAAGTAAGTAAACCATCATTTTCAAATGTTACATCATGATCGCTTATAACAGTCAGTTGTGCTGTTGTACCACTAAGTACTTCACTACCACGGTTAGTAATTGTTACGCTAACCGTACTCGTTTCGCCTTTATCTAAAATATTGTCGTTAGTACAAAAACCAAGCTCTGTACCATTGTACATGTTGTTTAAGTCAGCACTTGCAAATGCATAGCTAGAAAGCTGTGTTTTATCCGATTCAACTACACCAGTAAGGTCTTCACTGAAACGATCTGGCGATACTGCGCCAAGACCCATACCACGTTTAGCAAATGCACCTACCATTAATTTGTAATCAGCAGGGTCTACTGCATAGGCAGCAGCTAAAATAGCATCACGTGCTTCAGTGTAGGTTGGTGCTATAGGTGTTAATTTGTAACCTGCAACTAAGTAATCTGCCATTCGAGTTTGTGCTTCATTAAAGCCATGCTCGTTGATAAGCGCTACGTAGTTTTCCCATAATACAGTTGCCCAAATTTCGCCGGCAGCATGAGGAGAAGCCACGCTTGTTGGTGATATACCAATATCAGCACCAGCATTTTCAGTAATATGGCGGAACGACAATGCATTTACATCTGTATCAGTTGAATAAGGAAGACGACGAATACCGAAGTAGAAGTCTTCTACAAATGTGCCGCTACCATATGCTTTTTGGAACTTATCGTTACCTGTAATATTTATATCGCTTTCTTTAGCGATAAACATTAATGAGTGGAAATCGCCCCAGCCTTCGCCCATTGCGCGGCCTTGGAAGTTAATAAGGCCTGATGAATTACCGACTAAGCGGTTACTAATGTAGTGACCCCATTCATGAGCAATAATACCATTATCAAACGTACCATCTTTTAATGTTGCTTTGGTAAACATGTCTACAGTAACAACTTCACCAGCATCAATTAGGTCATACATTGCATGACCATCAGCGTAATTTAAACCCATATTTGGAATGGTTACAGTATCGTCTTCACCGCCCATTGGTGCCGGTTCTGCCGTATCTGGGTCATTATTAACAACGATAGTTGCTATTGCACCTGCATCTTGTGCATTTTTTACTTTAATCGTAAAAGCACATGAACCACGGTCTACAATTGCAATTTTTCCTGCTAGTTCTGCTGCATTTATTGCAGGCTCACAACCATCGTTCACACTTATTGAATCTACTGTATTTCCATCATCTAAACGAACAACTTCTGCAGCCACATCACTGAATTGGTATTTACCAAAGTCAGATTCTTTTGTTGAAGCTAAAAGGCCTAAAGAATCATGTGAAGTTACTGTAATACCAAAATCTACACCAACAGTGGCATCTTTACTGTTGTACAAGTACATTTGCATACGTGGGCTAGCACCATCAGCTGGTGTAGACATATTTGCATTATTACGACCTGAGTTATCTTGAGCTTGTGCTTCAATCGGGTCACCTTCTATGCCGCCACGACCAAAGTTAGATACCTGCGCTACATTTGATGTTTCATCAAAACCATGATCATAGAAAAAATCATGTAAAAAGTTATTCATATAAAACAAGTTAACAATAGCTGCTTTACGGTTTGCGTAGCTATTTGCAACTTCATCTACTCGATAAGGGTAGTCAAATGTGAAGTCTGCAGTTGTTTCAGCGGTAAAGTCACCCTCACTAAAGTCTTGAGGTGCAACCACATCTGCGTAAGCGAATACGTTATTACCCGATGTTGTCGTTGCATCATCAGCTAACCATGGGTCTATTGTGCTTAGTTTGCTGTAGTAAGATAGAGATACCATTGGCGCATCTAAAATCTCAGTCTCGTCTACTTGTCCTGGGCCATCTGCAGGAATTACGTCACCGTGCGGGCTTTCCATTGGGTAGCCATCTTGGTTAGCGTAAACGCGGTAATTAAAATCAGCTGCATGAGATTTCAAATCTTTCGCAAAATATACTTTGCTGTTATTTGAATCTACTACGTAACTAAAGTAGTCACTTTCTAAAGAGCCAACTTCTGCTACTTCTACTTCAATGTAATAAGCTGATTTAAGCTCGCCTGCCACTTCAAAAAATACTTCTTTTGCACGTGGCGTACCTAAAACAACTTTAGAATCATCTAGTGATTTAGCCTCATATTTTACATACCCACCTTCGTTACCAATTTTACGAAGTGAGACATCAATATTTGCTAATTCACTAAATGCTTTTTTTATGCTTTGCTCAGAGCTTACAAAACCAGTTAATGCTGCAAGTTTATTTTTAGATGACGACGTATCAGCAAAATAACCCGAACTTGCTACTAAGTTGTACTCTTTATCCATTAACAAGTTGTATTCGCGGTTAAAAACTTCAACACCGTTTACTTGTTGCTTGTATTTAGCACTAATAGAACCACGTTTTTGCTCTGATAAATCAACCATAACGGCAGAAGATGCTGTTGCTTTACGGTTACTAATACCTGTTAAAGCCTCAATATAAAAGTCAGCAGCATATTGATTACGGTTATCAGCTGCGATTAAAGCCATGTCAGGCTTACGCTGACCTATTGCTTGCCATAAAAATGTTGCTTTACCCATTTGTGCATCGTAAATAGATTTTTGACCCGATACAGTGGCGCGTTCGGCTAAGGTTTTCTGCTGAACAGCAGCTAAAGAAGTACCCTGAGTAACTCCATTTGTAGCACTTACATCATAAAATCGAGTTTGTTCAGCGGCCGTTAGCTCACCTGCTGCTAATGTTGATGCTACAACCATGGCAATAGTTGTTAACTTAAATTGAGACATGTATCCACCTGTTTGTATTTATTATGTTTAAACACTTAATGTTTTTAAATTGATTGTTTTGTGTAAACGACTGGTTAAATTGGTAATATACAGGCTTGAATAAAGCTGAATAGCTTTAAATTTAGAGAAAAGTAAACAAAGGTAAACGAATGCAAAAAACAATTCTTACAAGCGCAGTGCCAATAATCGCAGCTTTATTACTATCTGCATGTAATAACAGTGAAAAAACAGAAGTTAACAACTCTCAGGCACAACCTAAAACAGCAGAAATCATTATAAAAGAACCATCTAAGAACCAGAAAACTGACACTATTTTTCCTAAAAAAGAAAGTAGCCAAGGTGTTATTAAAAATGCATCTAAAAGCATAAATTCATCGGGTGATAAACTTATCTTTAACTCTGAGCAGTTATTTAAAGGCGACGTTATTTATAATCAGAACTTAAAACAAAAAGGTGTAGTAACAGGTACTCTTACCATTACATTAAATACCGATTCTGTGCCAGATGAGTTAAAAAATAATTATGAATTAATCAAGTCAACAGCTCACAATTACACATTACTTGTTGAAAAAGATGTTGATATTGCAGGATTGTCTAGTGCTCTAAACAGCTATAGATCAGTTAGCAATGTAGAAATTGCAATTAACTATTCACCTATCGAAACACACTTTTAATCAGCAACAATGCACTGATTACGGCCATGTTCTTTTGCATGGTAAAGTGCTTTGTCAGCACATTTGTAAACTTGGTCTATGTCGTTACTGTGCTCAGGCCAAGTTGCAATCCCAATAGAAATTGTTATAAAGCCGATAGTTTCCATATTTGTAGACTCAACAGTTTTACGTAGTCGCTCTGCTATTTTGAGCGCACTTTGGCTGTTTTCATTAGGCAAGACAAGTACAAATTCTTCACCACCTATACGTGCTACGATATCGTCTTTTCGAGATAATTGTTTGATAATATCAGTAAGCGATTTAAGAGCTTCATCTCCTTTATCATGGCCAAAGGTATCGTTAACTCGCTTAAAGAAATCGATGTCTATCTCTAAAATAGCAAATGGAGTTTGCTTAAACATCAACTGGTTTAATAAACCGTTTAAACTCCTACGGTTATGAGTATCAGTTAGGGGATCTGTTTGCGCATCATGACGAAGCTGACCTATCTGCATTTGCAAAGTATTAACTCCATTGAGCATTGCAATTTTTAGTCTTTGGCTTTCAAAGTACCAAGATTTAACACTTTTGAGCTCTTCAATACTTGTTGGATCGTCAAGTGTATTTGCTTTGTCTGCTAGTTGTTTTAAAGGCCTGGAAATAAAGTGAGCAAAAAAACCGATTAAAAGAAACGTAATAACAGCCATCGGTAATGTACGTTTTATCACTTCAGTTATGAGTAAATCAAGTGACGAAAGCGTTGCGCTTACAGGGCGCTGAGCGACAATTACCCATTTTGCTTTAGGCACAGAGGAAAAGCCTGCTAGCATTTCTATCTCTTGGCTATTTTTAACAATAGAAGTACCGCTTTGGCCTGTAATCATATTATTAGTGATGGAATTATTTGTGACGACTGTCCCTATTAGTGCCTGATCTGGGTGATAGAGAATTCGCCTACTGGCGTCGACCACATAAATATATGTTCCACCCTCATAATAATGCTGCTCTAATAAGCTATTTAAAATATTACGCTCCTTTAGATAAAGGGAGCCACCAATATAACCAAGGTAATCTCCACTTTGATCAAACAAAGGATGAGAAATAAAAACAATAAAGTTCCCAGCAGCTGACATATAAGGCGCGCTGATTAATGGTCTTTTTTCTTGTAGCGCTTGTACAGCGCCGGGTGAGTGGATTGATTCACCAATAAGTTGCGGAAATTTAGGAGAGGTTGCGACAACAATACTATGCTTATTAATTACAACCGAGTTAAAGCTATTCGTTTGTAAGTGTAAGCGGGTCGCTTCTTGGTTTAATAAATCTTCATCATCAACTCTTTGCTCTATTTTTTTAGCTGAATAGGCCAGTTGTTGCATTGCGGATTCTAAAAAATTATCTGTTGCTGATGCCAGTTTATTGGCATAAGCATAGTTACTTTTTAGCGTGTAAGCCGTTAACTGCTCCTTTTGTACTTGGTAGGTAGAATAAAAGCTACTTACTAAAGTACTAATAGAAGCCGTAATCGCTAAAAGCAAAATAAGAAATCGAAGATTTAAGGCCGTTAATAATTTTTTTCGCAAACGTATGCCATCCTAAGTACAGGTATTCAGTACCCGAACCTATAATTGTATATAAAGCCCGCAATTATACCCTCTTGAAAATTTATTATCTAATATTAACAAAGCCACAAAAAATATAACTAAATATAACTTTTCGCTAATAGCAAGATTATGAATTTTCTTTAACTTTTACAATACGTTATTGGTTCCTCTGCAAAAAATCCTTCTTTTGCAGTTACCTCAAAAAGTAGTTAAGCTGCTTATACTTATCTACTTTTTAGCTTTGGAGTGTGTTTTGCTAAATAAGTGTATTGTATCGTCTATCGTTTTTTTATCTGGGTGCTTAATGCCATTACAATCCTCGCTTGCTAAACCCGTGCTTTCTCTTGAACAAAAACTTGGGCAAAAGCTAATACTCGACTTTCGTTACTTCTGTCAGCAAGGAGTAAGTAATAAATGCCGAACTCCAATGACCGAGTTACCTAATGAGCTCGCTACCGCTATTGCAAAATACGATATTGGTGGGGTTATCTTATTTTCTGAAAACATTCAATCGATAGAACAAACCATTACGCTTAATAGCCAATTGCAAACAGCTGCAAGTAAGTCCAGTAGTAAGCTGCCGCTATTTATATCAATAGATCAAGAAGGCGGACGTGTAGCGCGTTTACCCCGTGATGTTGCTACCTCATTTACCGGTAATATGTCGATTGGCGCAACCTACAAAAAACACGGTATAAGCTTTGCGACAAAAACAGCAACAGTAATAGCTAAAGAGCTAAATTCGCTGGGTATAAATGTAAACTACGCGCCCACGGTTGATGTAAACATGAATCCCGATAACCCAGTTATTAACGTACGCTCGTTTGGTGAAAACCCAGCATTAGTGAGTAAATTGGGCGCCGCACAGGTTGCAGGATTTGAAAGCAATGGCGTGATTACCTCGCTAAAGCACTTTCCGGGTCACGGCGATACAAACGTAGATAGCCATACGGGTTTGCCTAAAGTAAACCACGCAAAAGAAGTTATTTACGAGCAAGACCTAGCACCGTTTAAACACATTATCGCCAAGCAAAACCCAGGAATGATAATGACGGCGCATATTCAATATCCCGCGCTCGATAGCACAACGTTTATAAGTGTTAATGGCAAAACTATGATAAAACCGGCAACAATGTCGCGCGCAATCATTACTGATATTTTACGTGGCGAGCTTAATTACCAAGGAGTTGTAGTAACTGATGCGCTTGATATGGCTGGTATTAGTAACTTCTTCACACCAACTCAAGCGGTAATAAATACATTTGCCGCTGGAGCTGACATTGCCCTAATGCCTATTGAAATTAGAACACCAGATGATTTAAATAAACTCGATGATCTTATTAAAGATCTTGTTGCAGCGGTTAAATCAAACCAACTTGATGAGCAAGAAATAGCACAATCGGCACAGCGTATAATTGCACTTAAAAATAAATTTAGATTAAGCACTAATTTTGACCCTATTACCGCGCTCATAAATGCAAAGCAAACAATTGGCAGTGCAGCACATCGCGAAATAGAAGCGCAGCTTGCTGTAGAGGCAATAACGCAGGTTAAAAATAATAACAGTACTTTGCCGCTTAATTTAAAAGCAGGAAGTAATGTTCATATTATTATGCCAGACACGCGTAAATGTATGGCAATGCAGCAAGCGATTGAAGCTATCAGCCAGCAAAAACTTAACTATAGCTGTAGTAGTTTACAAGGGTTTAATCCGGCACAAGCTAAAACACAAATACACGCTGCTGATGTAGTTATAGCCGGTAATGCAACACCTAATCAAAGTGCGGTCGAAATTGGTGGTATGGATGATTTAAAAGATGATTCAAATTTTGCACTTAATAATGCGGAGCAGCCAAAAGCACTTGAGTCATTATTAAAAGTGGCAAAAGAAGAAAACAAAAGCACTGTATTTATAAGCCTAAGAGCACCTTACGACATTGCTAAATTTGGCGATTATGCAAATGCTGTACTTGCATCGTATGCATATAATATTGATGTAGATAAAAACGATATTGTATCTGGCCCTGCTTTTACCGCACTTGCAAAAGTGTTACTAGGAGAAGCACCGGCTAACGGCGTATTACCTGTCACAATAAAACCGCAAAAGGCGCACTAATATGAAACTCAATTGTGATTTAGGCGAAAGCTTTGGCGCGTGGAAAATGGGGCTAGACGATGACGTTATGCCACATATTGATATGGCTAACATTGCGTGTGGGTTTCATGCAGGTGATGCCGATGTAATGGCAAGCACGCTCACTCTTGCCAAGCAACATAACGTACAAATTGGTGCTCACCCAAGCTACCCAGATAAGCAGGGTTTTGGTAGGCGCTCAATGGTTCTTAGCGAAAAAGAGCTTACAAATTGCCTGCATTATCAAATAGCCGCTATCGAGGGGATGGCAAAAGTACAAGGTTTAACACTTAGCTATGTAAAACCCCATGGCGCACTGTATAACGACATGATGGCAAATGATAAAATATTACAAACCGTTATAAATTCAATTGCCAGCTACCCAATAGATTTAAAGCTAATGATTTTAGCGACTAAAAATGCCAATAAGCACATTCAAATAGCTAAAAGCTCAGGAGTTGATCTAATACTCGAGGCATTCGCCGATAGGCAGTACACCGACGACGGGCATTTAGTGTCACGAACACTTGAGGGTAGCGTTCACAACAAAGCTGCATTACTAAAACAAGTAACTCAGCTTTTATCCGATGGCAGCGTGACAACACGAACTGGAAAAAAACTAACGCTCAACGCCGATAGCTTATGCGTACATGGCGACAACGCTGATGGCATAGCGCTTATAAAAGACATAAAAGCCCTGTGTAACTCAGCTAACTAAATACTTTTACACAACCACAAATAGAAGCTGTAAACCCCCTTTACAGCTTTAACTCATAGATTTAAATAAGAGCTTCATCGCATCCCACTGTTAATTTAATAATCCCTAACATATAACTACTTAGCAAATTAAAAAAAGTAACAACAGGGATAAAAATGAAAAAGCTTATAACACTTAGCCTCATTTTAGGCTGTAGCAATTTAGCCTACGCTGAAACAAATACACTACAACTGCAAGACGTGTTTAATTTAGAATATGCTAATCAAATAGATATAACCGAAGACGGTAAAACTGTTTATTTTGTGCGTAACCGCATGGATATAAAAACAGATCGCAAAGTGGGTAATATTTGGTCTGTTGATTACAAAACCAAACAAATGCAGCCGCTAACCTCTGGCGTACATATGGATTATTCGCCAGTACTCTCTCCTGATGGTCAACGCCTTGCGTTTATATCAACCCGCGATGGCAGCAGCCAAATATATATTAAATGGCTTAAAACAGGTGCTATGGCAAAAATTAGTAACTTAACGAGTAGTCCACGTTCGATTACATGGAGCCCTGATTCTAACCAATTAATATTTAGCATGTTTGTTCCAAGCGCTAATTCAGCGCCAGTGAGCTTACCAGGTAAACCAAAAGGCGCAACCTGGGCAGAGCCCGCCAAATTTATTGATGATGTGTATTACCGTTCAGATGGTGGCGGGTACACACAAAAAGGTTTTAGTCAGCTATTTACCATAGATGCTAACGGTGGTAATGCTAAACAACTCACTGATGATGAATTTGATAACGCGGGCGATGTAAGTTTTAGTAAAGACGGTAAATCACTTTATTTTTCTGCGAACAGGCACACAAACAACCAGCTAAAACCCACAAATAGTGAAATTTATAAACTCGAGTTAGCCACACAAAATATAACTGAAATTACTGATCGAAATGGTCCTGATGAGCAGCCTAAAGTATCGCCCGATGGTCGTTACTTAGCGTACACAGGTTACGATGATAAACGCACTAATTACGAAAATGCTCAACTTTATATTCGTGATTTAAAAACAGGTAACACAACTAGCTTAACGCCAAATTTTGATCGTAGCGTAGGTCAAATAAAATGGAGTGCCAATTCAAAAGGTGTGTACTTTAGTTACGCCGATAAAGGTCAAACCGCCCTCGCCTATCAACCACGCAGTGGCAAGCGTAAAATAATAACAACCCAAATTGGCAGCGTTGCCTTTGGTCGCCCTTATTCTGGTGGCGACTTTGATGTAAGCGAAGATGGTGAGGTAGCCTTTACCCTTGCAGATACTCAGCGCCCTGCTGATATAGCAACAATTAAACGCGGTAAAGCGCAGCGTTTAACTACCCTTAATGCAGATGCATTGGGCGACAAAGCTTTGGCTAAAGTGGAAGAAATTTGGGTTAAATCAAGCCACGATGAGCTTCCTATTCAGGGGTGGATTGCCTACCCGCCAGAATTTGATAGCAGCAAAAAATACCCGCTAATACTAGAAATTCACGGCGGCCCTGTCGCTAATTATGGCCCGCACTTTAGCGCTGAAATTCAACTGTTTGCAGCCAAAGGTAATGTCGTTTTATACATGAACCCACGTGGTAGTGATTCATATGGTAAAGAGTTTGCACAAACTATTCATCATAATTATCCAAGTAACGATTTTGATGACTTAATGACTAGCGTTGATGCGCTAATAGCGAAAGGCTTTATTGACGAGTCTAAATTGTTTGTAACCGGTGGCTCTGGCGGTGGCGTACTAACAGCTTGGATTGTAGGTCATACCGATCGCTTTGCTGCGGCTGTAGTTGCCAAACCGGTTATTAATTGGATCAGTTTTGTACTAACTGCCGATTTTTACCCGTTTTTTGCTGATTACTGGTTTCCGGGTAAACCGTGGGATCACATTGAGCATTACATGAAGCGCTCGCCTATTAGTTATGTTGGAAACGTTAAAACTCCTACTATGTTGCTCACTGGCGAATCTGACTACCGTACACCAATATCAGAAACTGAGCAGTTTTATCAAGCATTAAAACTACAAAGCGTTGATACTGCAATGGTGCGAATTCCTGATGCATCACATGGTATTACAGCTCGCCCATCAAACTTAATGACCAAAGTTGCTTATATTCAATGGTGGTTTGATAAACACACTAAATAACCTAAAATTTGTATAACATTTATAGCTCAAATAAAAGCCACTTTAAATAAGTGGCTTTTGTATTTATCGCCGTAGTATTCAAACTGTAAACCCCCTTTACACTTCTGTGACAGTTAAATATCGGACTTAGCTAAACTTCAGTTAGTAAAATTTCGGTTTATAGCATTTTTTGTAACTTGAGTTGGTAAAAAATCGGTTTGAGTCACTGTTTATAGCCTCTCAGTTAGTAAAATTTTGTTTTATCGCACGGAGAAGTTAGTAAAAAATCGGTTTATAAATTCGCTAAGTTTGTCTATTAAAGCAAAAATCAGTCACTTACCTGCCTTTTAAAGTTGTTGTAAACGCTTTTTACAGCAAAATCACCCAAAATATGCCGTTTTATGAAAGGTTAGTTAAACTCTGATCTGTAAATTCACTCAGGTAGATAAATAGTGATCCAACATGATTTAGTTAGTTAAAATCTGATCTAAATAAAAATTTAAACAATAAAAAAGGGCCTATTGGCCCTTGAGTAACACTATCTAGTTAGGAATTAAAACTGGTTCATGGTGTTATCTTCACCACCGGCTTTTAGCGCATTATCACCAGAGAAGTATTCTTTGTGTGTATCGCCCATGTTAGACCCTGCTAGGTCTTGGTGTTTAACAGAAGCTTGCTCGCGGCGAATTTCTTGGCGTTGTACATCACGCACGTAAGCCAGCATACCCATATCGCCAAAGTAACCTTCTGATAAAATATCAGTGCTTAGCGCAGCTGTATGGTACGTAGGCAGAGTAATTAAGTGATGGAAAATACCTGCTTCACGTGCGCCATCGCGCTGGAAGTTTTGCACTAGTAAATCGGCTGCTTGTGCAAGTTCTGTTGCATCCATTTCTGGTGCCATAAGGCCTTTATTATCGCCAAGGCTTGGGTAAGCACTAAGGTCACGGCCTGCTTCTTCCCACTCTTGGTACACTTGCTCACGAAACTTAAGCGTCCAGTTAAACGAAGGCGAGTTGTTGTATACCAGTTTTGCATTTGGCACGTGTTCTTTTACACGATTTACCAGTTCTGCAATTTGTTTAACATGTGGTTTTTCTGTTTCAATCCACAGTAAATCAGCGCCCGACTGCAAGCTAGTAATACAATCTAATACTACGCGGTCTTTTTCAGTGCCTTCGCGGAACTGGTATAAACCGTTATCTAGGCGAGTTGGTTTACATAACTGGCCATTAATTTTCATTGCCGTATCGCCTTCATTTAAATCATCAACACCGTTAATTGGCGTAGTTTCTAAAAATGCATTGTATTGGCTTGCTAAGTCACCTGGTGTTTGCGACACAGGTACTTTTTGAGTAAGGCTGGCGCCTAATGAATCTGTACGTGCCACAATAATGCCGTTATCAATACCTAGCTCTAAAAAGGCGTAACGTACTGCGTTAATTTTTGCTAAAAAGTCTTCGTGTGGAACGGTCACTTTACCTGCTTGGTGACCACATTGTTTGGCGTCAGATACTTGGTTTTCTATTTGAATGGCACACGCACCGGCTTCAATCATTTTTTTAGCCAGTAAGTAAGTTGCTTCTTCGTTACCAAAACCGGCATCAATATCAGCAATAATTGGCACAACATGGGTTTCAAAGTTGTCTATTTTATCAATAACAGCTTGAACATCGCCGCCATTCGCTTTTGCTGCATCTAGATCGTTAAACAAGTGGTCTAGTTCACGTGCATCAGCTTGCTTTAAAAATGTGTAAATTTCTTCAATTAATGCAGGTACCGATGTTTTTTCGTGCATGCTTTGATCTGGCAGCGGACCAAATGCAGAGCGAAGTGCTGCAACCATCCAGCCACTTAAGTATACATAGCTGCGTTTAGTTGTTTTTTGATGGCGCTTAATAGCCATCATCATTTGTTGGGCAGTAAAGCCATGCCAACACCCTAAAGATTGCGTGTATTGGCTTGTGTCGGCATCATATGCAGCCATATCTTCACGCATTACGTCTGCTGTGTATTGCGCAATTTCAATCCCTGTACGAAAACGGTTTTGTAAACGCATGCGGCTTGCGTATTCAGGGTTAATAGCTTTCCATGCGCTGCCTTGTGTTTGGCAAAGAGTAGAGAGTGTGTCTGTTTCGCGTTGATATGTTGTCATAATAAAATCCTTCGAACGAGTGTGTAAATTATTTTAATGTTGTGAGAGTGGCTAGGAGTGTGTTCCGTAGCGCTTAATTCAACATTAGGCTCCTTTTCTAGATTTAGTAAATTTATAGTTGTTATTGTGGCTATACATTTTGTGAATGGCTAAAAAGCACTCAACATTGCCTTTTTGAGTTATTGTTGCCTTACGCACAAGCACACAACAACATCGCGACCGTTTAAAGGAAGGCAACTATGTCCCACACTCTCACACATTCAGGACTCAGCGTAGACACACAACTCGCTGATTTCGTTAAAAATCAATTGCTACCAGGTACTCACTTAAGTGAGTCACAATTTTGGCAAAGTTTTGCACATATCGTTCAAACACTTACCCCTACTAATAAGGCACTGCTTGAAAAGCGAGAGCTGCTTCAACAGCAAATAGACGACTACCATCTTGCTAATAAAACCTGGGATAGCGCTAAATACCAAGCCTTTTTGCAAGATATTGGCTATTTAGTTAAAGAGCCTGCCAACTTTGAAATTGAAACCCAAAATGTAGAACCCGAAGTAGCCCTTACAGCAGGCCCTCAGTTGGTTGTGCCTGTAAGTAATGCACGCTTTGCACTTAATGCCGCTAACGCTCGCTGGGGCTCGTTATACGACGCCTTATATGGTACTGATGTGTTAAGCGAAGATGACGGGGCTGAAAAAGGTAATACCTACAACCCTGTTCGTGGTTTTAAGGTAATGGCCTACGCTCGCCAGTTTTTAGATAAAGCATTGCCGCTGACCAATGGCTCCCATATAGAAAGCACGAATTACTCAGTAGTAGATGGCGCACTTTTAATTACCTTGCGTGACAGCTCTCAAACCACATTAGCTAACCCATCTCAGCTTATTGGCTATCAAGGTGAAGCACAAAACCCAACCGTAGTGTTATTAAAAAACAATGACTTACATATAGAGCTACATATCGATCACCACCACATTATTGGCCAAGCAGATAAAGCAGGCTTAAAAGATGTAGTGCTAGAGGCCGCTCTTACCACCATTATGGATTGTGAAGATTCAGTAGCTGCGGTAGATGCAGAAGATAAAGTACAAGTTTATAAAAATTGGCTTGGGTTGATGCAAGGTAACTTAGTTGAATCATTTAAAAAAGGCGATAAAACTGTTGAGCGTACCCTGCAAAGTGATAAAACATACACCGCACTTGATGGCGGCACCGTTACTTTAAAAGGCCGTAGCATGATGTTTGTAAGAAACGTTGGTCATTTAATGACGAACCCTGCTATTACCGATGTGTTTAATCAACCGGTGTTTGAAGGCATTATGGATGCAATGTTTACAGCCACTGCTGCCCTGCACGACCTAAATAAAAAAACAGGTATCAAAAATTCAAGCGCGCAAAGTATTAATATAGTAAAACCAAAAATGCATGGCCCAGAAGAGGTGGCATTTACTAACACTTTATTTAGCTTAGTAGAGGAAGCGCTAAGCTTACCTAAAAACACGCTTAAAATGGGGATTATGGATGAAGAACGCCGTACTTCTGTAAATCTTAAAGCGTGTATTTATGCAGCTAAAGAGCGTGTTGTATTTATTAATACCGGGTTTTTAGATAGAACAGGCGATGAAATTCATACCTCTATGCAAGCGGGCGTTGTGCTTCCAAAAGCACAGATTAAGCAGCAACCATGGATACAAGCTTATGAGGATCGCAACGTCGATATTGGCCTTGCTTGTGGCTTAAGTCATAAAGCACAAATAGGTAAAGGCATGTGGCCAATGCCAGATAAAATGGCATTAATGATGGAGCAAAAACAAGCTCACCCTAAATCAGGCGCTAATACAGCATGGGTGCCCTCCCCTACAGCCGCTACCCTGCATGCAATGCATTATCACGATATAAACGTATTTACTGAGCAGCAAAGTATAGCTAAACGTACTATTGCGAGTCTTAATGACCTGCTTACACCGCCGCTAATGGCAGACCCTAAAACGCTTTCAAAAGAAGATATTCAAAGTGAGCTAGAAAATAACGCACAAGGCATTTTAGGTTACGTTGTACGCTGGATTGATCAAGGCGTAGGTTGCTCAAAAGTACCTGACATTAACCATATCGGTTTAATGGAAGACAGAGCCACACTGCGTATTTCAAGCCAGCATATGGCTAATTGGTTGCTAAATGGCGTGTGCTCACAAGCGCAAATAAAATCAACCATGGCTAAAATGGCAAAAGTGGTTGATGGCCAAAACGAGCATGACACTGCGTATACACCCATGGCAACAAGCGAAGAAACCCTTAATAACAGCATTGCGTTTCAAACCGCTACTGCGCTGGTTTTAGAGGGCGTAACGCAACCTAGTGGTTACACTGAACCACTACTACATAGCTACCGTATAAAATATAAAGCACAAAAGTCGAATACGCTTTAACTGCTTAATCAAAGTTAAAATTAAGTACTAAACCAGCTTAAAAGCTGGTTTTTTATCGCCTAAAATTAGAATAACAGCACTTTTAAGGCATTTTAAAGGTATATAGATAATACACATGAATATCTAACATTTATTCAAACGTAAAAAAGCGTGTTTTGTATACACAAAACACGCTTTTTAAAGCTTTTAACCGTTTACGTTTAATTTTTTACAATGGCATTGTGATAAATGTTTTGTACATCGTCACAATCTTCAAGCATATTTATAAACTTATCAAAGTTAGCAATAACTTCTTCGTCTTCAATTTCAATATTAACTTGAGGGATAAACGTAATTTCGTCTACTTCAAAGTTAATGCCTTCAAATGCGTCTTCAAGGGCAGTTTTAGCTTTAAAGTATTCTGTTGGCGGTGCAAATACCGATATTTTACCGTCCTCCGCTTCAACATCGCTTACATCAACATCAGCCATCATTAATGCTTCTAATACGACTTCATCGTCATCGCCTGCAAAGCCAAGTACCGCATAATGATCAAACATATGCGCTACACAGCCAGGAGTACCAATTTTTGAGTCTGTTTTAGTAAATGGTAAACGTACATCTTTGATAGTACGGTTTGGATTATCAGTTAAACAGTCAACAATAACCATGCAGTTACCAGGGCCATAGCCTTCATAACGGGCAACAGAGTAATCTTCTCCTGCGCCACCGGCTGCTTTTTCAATTGCTTTTTCGATAACGTGTGCGGGTACTTGGTCTTTTTTAGCTTTTTCGATTAGACGGCGAAGTGTTTGGTTTACTTCGGGATCGGGATCACCACTTTTTGCTGCAACGTAAATCTCTTTTCCGTACTTTGAGTTTACTTTTGTTTTTGCATTGGCTGTTTTGATCATAGAACTTTGACGAACTACAAATGCTCTGCCCATTTTGTGCCCCTAATGAATACGTTACGTTTTGCGGTATTTTACCAATTCAAAACGTATTGGGCTAGCTCCGCAATGGGCAAAACTTGATTAATAAAAACTTTTATAACTACATACTCATTTCAGAATAAATCAAATGGCATGCTATTTAACATAACTCTATTTTTTCAGAATAACTCTCAACTAATGTCACCAAGTCAGCAAAGTCATGTAAAACGTAATCGGCCTGATCGGCGTAAGCTGGTGTTAACTCTGGAGCGTATAAACATGCACGCATATTTGCATTATGCGCAGCTTGAATATCGTAAAGGTAATCTCCTACATAAAGTAAGTTTCTGGCATTAATGTTCCAAAGTGTAGCAATAGCATTTAAAGCGCTGGGATCTGGTTTTGCAGGTGCATCGCTTCGCGTTAAAACTGTGCTAATAGGAAGTGGGTTATTTTGTAATTTAATTGCAGCCGCTTTATCAAAATTGCGAGTAACAATTGCCATCGGTATATTTTTAGACTTTAAAGCATTAATAGCTTCACTCACGCCGGGTAAAATACTGGCATGTTGTGCATCTATTAATTCGTGTTGGTGAACTATATTCATTGCCTCTTCACGCATATACGGTGAGGGCAACTGAGCGATGTAATCAAGCAAATCTTGCTCGCAAGGGCAACCTATTTGGGCTTTAATTAATGTAAAATCTAGTTCGGATGAAACTAATGTTCCATCTAAATCAAAAATTACTCCAAAAATAGCCTCAACCTGAGTAGTCATATCATTCCCTGAATTTAGTTATTACTAAATAAAATTTAAACATAAAATTCTCTACTGCTTATGCCCAAGCCAGTTATAGCTAAAGGGATAAATGAAACTAACTATATTTAAATTATTTATTTGCACTGCTATCAATCTATTGATAATACAGTAAATATAATTGGTAGTTGTAGCATGCGCAAATAATGGTAAATATACAAATTGAACTACCAATTTTTACGTAAATTTACATATACCAGATCAAAAATGAACGCAGTTTAAACGTATAAAGAAAACGCGCACATTAACTGCAGTGCGCGTTGGTTGGGGAAGTTTTAACTGTTAATTTTGCTCAAAGCGGGCTTCGAGCCAAGTATCATCTTGTGCAAAGTTTAAAGTTTTAATCTTACCTTTGCCCTCAACGTTTACCATATTTACCTGAGATGGCCATAAATCACGAAGCGCGCCATTGCTCATTTTAATTCCTTCAATGTTTTCAGGAATTGGTGCTTCTTGGTAAACCCAAAAAAACTTACCATCAACTTGTGCTCCCACAAAGTTAAGTGGTAAAGGTTCACCACTTAACGTTTGTAGAGCAACATGCGATTCAACATACTTAGCAAAACGTTGCTGATCGGCTTTATTACTAATAATATCGATTTTGCCTTCAAATAATGTTCCTACGGCGTGTTCGGTATCATGTAAATAAAAGCGATGCATTAACTCAATATTATGCGTTCGTTTATTAAAAAGCACGGTTGTAACTGACGATTTTAGTTGATGCGCCATACTCGGCGCAGCAACTAAAAGGCAAACAATAATAAGCAAAAAGCGCATTATTGCGGCTCCTCACCGTTATCTTTTTCGTCTTTCTTCTCATCAGTTTTAAGCTCAGTTTTAATATCTTGCATGATATCGCGACTTACTTTAGCTTTACTCTTTTCCTTTTTAAACACTTCAATACGTGAAGGAATAATACGACGAGGGTAGTTATTATTTTCAATATCTACATCCGCAGTTTCCCAATTAGGATCTACAGTAACTGATACAAGCGGTTTGTTTTTATCGGTAACAATTAGCTTTTGAACATTTTTATAATTACGACGCCAAATTTCAGCAGGAATATAACGCTCTTCGGTTGTGCCATCTTCATATGTTAGCTCAAGTAATATAGGCATTACCAAACCACCAAGGTTTGAAAATTCCATAACGTAGTAGTTTTTATCTTCTTCTAAAGCACGTTCAAGCGTTTTACGCTCCCACGGCTCTAAGCCTTTTAAAAACTTATTGTACGAGTTACGTTCTTTATTGGTTACAGTAAATCGGTCGTTTTCGTCATAAAAATCGGTAACATCAGGGTTTTGCTCAACCCATGTTTTTTTACCTTCGGCGCGGTTACGCTCAACAAATAATGACGTAGGCTTATCTGCTTCAATATCACGTAAACGGCTGTAATCAATATCAGGGTTTTTAGTGTCTAAACGTAGTTGATACACTTTATCTAAAGAGATATCAACATGGTCTGTGGTGTAAAACCAGCCACGCCAAAACCAATCTAAATCAACACCAGAGGCTTCTTCCATTGTGCGGAAAAAATCAGCTGGGGTAGGGCGCTTGTATTTCCAGCGCTGAGCATACTCTTTAAATGCAAAGTCGAATAAGTCACGGCCTAAAATTACTTCACGTAAAATATTAAGGGCTGCGGCAGGTTTAGTATAAGCATTAGGGCCTAAACGTAATACGCTGTCTGACTGAGTCATAATTGGTACTTGGACTTCAGACTTCATGTAGCTCACTATATCGCGAGGCTCAACACCCCAAGGAATAGTAGGATCCCATTCACGACCAGCAACACCATCTAAAAAGCTGTTTAGGCCTTCATCCATCCACGTCCATTGGCGCTCATCTGAGTTCACAATCATCGGAAAGTAAATATGACCAACTTCATGAATAACTACGCCAAGTAAAAAGCGCTTTTCAGCCTGAGAATAAGTACGAGTACCGTCATCTTGTAACTTAGTACGCGGACCGTTAAAGGTGATCATTGGGTATTCCATACCACCAACGGGGCCATTAACCGACTGTGCAGTTGGGTACGGGTAATCAAACGAATACTTAGAGTACACTTCCATTGTGTGTACTACCGCTTCAGTTGAGTACTTTTTCCATAAGTCACCACCTTCTTTAGGGAAGAACGACATTGCCATAACTAAAGGCTGAACGTCACCACCTTGCTGATAACCTTTTGCATCCCACATAAACTTACGAGACGACGCCCAAGCAAAGTCACGAACATTCTGTGCTTTAAAGTGCCACGTTTTAGTTTTGTCGGTGCCTTCTTTTTCGTTTTCTAGCGCTTCTTCTGCGTTAACAATAAACACAGGACGCTTAGATGTTTCAGCTTGCTTTAAACGTTTGCGCTGAGTACTTGTAAGTACTTTGCTCGCGTTATCAAGCTTACCTGTTGCCGATACAATGTGATCCGCAGGAACAGTAATCTCAACATCGTAATCACCAAACTCAAGCGTAAACTCACCAGAGCCTAAAAATGGCTTGTTTGTCCATGCTTCGTAATCGGTATAAGCCGCTAAGCGAGGGAACCACTGAGCAATTAAGAATATGTCGTTGCCATCTTCTTCAAAGTGCTCGTAACCAGAACGTGCACCTACAGCATCTTCTTCAACAATGTTGAAGGCAAAGTTCATGCTAAATTCTACTTCTTTACCTGGTTTTAATGGCTCGTTTAAATCAATACGCATTAAAGTATCAACTACAGTTACGCGTAGCTCTTTACCATCGTCATCCTTTACGCCACTGATTGTATAACCCAGTTCGTTGTCGCTCATAAATTGCTGACGGCGTAAGTCACCTAAACTTAATTTAGCAGGCTTTTGAGCTGGTAGACTTTCTAAAGTGCTTTTAAACGTTTTAGTTGTTTCGGCAATAGAATCACTTTTAAAAATATTTTGATCTAACTGTAACCATAAATATTTGAGTGTATGCGGAGAGTTATTTTTATATTCAATGCTTTGGCTACCGGTAATACGGTGCTTTTTTTCATCTAGCTTTACATCAATATCGTAGTTTACACGTTGCTGCCAGTATTTTTCACCTGGTTCGCCAGCGGCACTACGATAAACGTTGGGTGTAGGAAGCGCTTCGTCTAATTGACGAAATTTATCAACAAAAGAACCTTTTGTTTGCTCAACCGAAGACGCCATAACCGCACTAGATATTGCCAAAGGCAATACAAAAGCACTTAGCGTAAGACCTATTTTTTTCATTGTTAGTCCTAATATAATTTTGTGAGCATACTTTGACAAATATACTAGTTAGCTTCAATAAATTAGCGACCAAGTACCGTATTTTTAGGGTGATGTTCACTTAGTTTATTAGATTGAAAAGTACAATTATTTTGTAACAAAATACGAATAAATAAAAACTGTAAAGGGGGTTTACAAAAGTGGGGTTTAAAAATGGTTTTGAGCTGTTAAATACAAGTTTTAGAGCTTGGAAAAAGTACATTAACTTTACCTACTTTGCTAAAAAAGTATTGCTTTAGCATTATCAGGTAAACCAATAATCCTACGTATAAGCGTCTCAAATTTGCAACAAGTAAAATGAGCTAAAAGCCCACTCTACTGAACAAAAATACAGTGTAAACAGCTGAATTATTGGCTCAAATATTGCCGAACTTCCTTAATATTCGCTATTTTTACGATAAATGATAAATAGTGCAATTTTAGGTTGATCTTTAGTGCAGTTTATATTTAAAATCGCCAACCTTTTTATTTGAGGCAAATAAATTCGTCACATTTATCCTCAAATTAATATCGATTACTAGCAAGAAATGCGGTGGGCTTATGGATTTTTACATCCTAAAAAAACAACAAGAACTAATTGCGATTCCAGCAAGTGAGAATAACTGTAAGCAGTATCTCGATTCGGGTTATTTTTATATCGATAAAGTAGCAGCGTGCAACGAAACTAATGCACTAAAGGCGCTACACGCAAAACAAACTAAAACGTTAAAAATTCCATTATTAATGGCACTTTTAGCATTACCGGTTGTTTTTTCAGCTTGGTACAGTTTAACCTAACGTAATGCACGGCTTAGGCTTGCATCTTTAACAGCCTTGGGTATATTGGCGCTCTTACGGTTTTATTAAGAGCGCGACATGAAAGTCCTCCACACCTCAGATTGGCACCTTGGCCAACAATTTTACGAACACGATCGCCGTGTTGAACATCAAGCCTTTTTTACATGGTTATTAGCCACTCTTGTTGAACAACAAATAGACTTACTTTTAGTTGCTGGCGATATTTATCATACCGCGACTCCAAGTGCTAGCGCCGAAAATCAGCTTTACCAATTTATTAAAGACGCCAAAAAGGCATCCCCACAATTACACGTAGTGATTATTGCGGGTAACCACGACTCTGCAAATCGTATTTTGGCAGCTCAGCCATTACTAGCGCAATTTGATACGCACGTAGTAGGGCGCTTTGATGTCGCAACACCCGATGAAACTGTTATTACCATAAATACCAATGGTAAACGCGCTGTAATCGTCGCTATGCCATTTTTACGTGCAAGCGATGTAAGTTTAATTAGCCAAACCGAAAGCGGCCCTAGTTATGCTCAAGGCGTTGCAAAAGCTTACGAGCTTGCACTAGAACACGCTACTAATATAAACGAGCAAAACTCACCATTAATAGTTATGGGGCATTTACACGCAAAAGGCGGGGATATCTCAAGTGATTCTGAGCGTAACTTAGTGATAGGTGGTGAGGAGTCTATTTCAGCCAATGTATTTGGTAAACAAGCCAACTATGTTGCCCTTGGGCATTTACACAAAGCGCAACAAGTCGCTAAAAGCGATATTATTCGCTACAGCGGCACACCTATACCTATGTCGTTTTCAGAACGTAACTACACGCACCAAGTAAATGTTGTTGAGTTTATTATTGATGAAAAACAACATATTAGTACAACTGTAAACCCCCTTTACATTCCGCGCTCTGCCGATGTAATTATTTTACCAAAAGGGGAGTGTGTACCATTAAACGAACTATGCGAGCAAATTAAAGCGCTCGACACCGCACAAAATACAACAGCGCCTTATTTACGTGTAAAGCTTAAATCAAGCGATATCGACACCACCTTCAGAGAACAAATAGAACAAGCACTTGAAGGTAAGCATATTAAATTTTGTGGTATTGAACGTGTACGTGAGCAATCAGCGCAAAATGACGACAACACCGTATTTGAAGATTTAAGCGAAGTTGAAATGCTCAACCCACTAAACCTATTAGAACAAGCATTCGCAAACGATAAAGACATGGCTGGGCAAAGTGTACCCAATGAGCTAAAAGCACTTTTAAGTGACGTGATAAACGAGCTTACGGAGCAAGAACAACTATGAAAATAACCGCAGTTCGTATTCATAATTTAGCTTCAATAGTTGATGCTGAAATAGACTTTACTAAAGCCCCATTAAAAGATGCAGGATTGTTTGCGATAACAGGCGATACCGGCGCTGGTAAAAGTACCTTCTTAGATGCTATTTGTTTAGCCCTTTATACAAAAACAGCGAGGCTGCGCGGCGATAAAGGTAACTTAATTGAGTTTAACGGCGACAGCATTAAGCTTAATGATGCGCGAAACTTGCTACGCAGAGGTACATGGGAAGGCTACGCCGAGGTCGACTTTTTAGGGCAAGATAAACAGCTTTATCGTGCGCGCTATACAATTTCACGCACCCATAAAAAAGTAACAGGCAAACTTAAAGTAGCAGAGCACACCTTAGTAACCCTGCCAGAGCAAACCTTAATAGCAGACAAAAGCCACACAATAAAAGAAGTTGAGAGCAAAATAGGGCTTAACTTTGAGCAGTTCTCCCGTGCCGTACTTTTAGCGCAACATGAGTTTGCTGCATTTTTAAAAGCCACTGGCGATGAGCGAGCACAACTTTTAGAGTGTTTAACAGGCACCGATAAATTTAGCCGTATTGGCGTGCGTATTTTTGAGCGCTATAAAGAGCAAGTAGCAAAGCTTGAAGCGCTTAAAGCAGGCCTTGAAAGCTATACCTTATTAACACCAGAAGAACTTGAGCTACAACAAACCAAGTTAACCGATTTAAAAGCGCAAACCGAACACACTAAAAAAGAGCTGACCAAAACCGAAAAAGCACTTAACTGGTATCAGCAAGCTACAGTGCTTGAGCAAAGCTTACTGCAGGCACAGCAAACCCAGCAACAAGCAAGCTCAGCGCTTGAAAGTATTACCTCACAAAGCGAGCAGGCAAAACAAGCCAAGCAGGCGCTTGAAATAAAAGATAACCGCAGCCGTTTTACTCAATTAACCGATCAAAATACGGCGTTAGAGCAGCAAATAACATCACTTAAAAGTGTTGATCATTTAGCGGTAATTAACGAGCGTAATACCGCGCTTGCTAAGCATACTGAGCTACTTAATAACGCCAATGAGCAAAAACAAAATGCAGCGCCCGTTATAGCAAAAGCGAGAGAGCTCGACAGCAGCATTGCCTTGCAAACTCAAGCTGTAAAAGGCACAGAGTCGCAAATAACCAAAGAGCAAACTCAACTTGATGAACTCACACAGCAGCTTAAACAAAGCAATAACGAGCTAGAACTCGCTAATACCGACTCAACTAAAAGCCAGCAATGGCTTAATGAGCATGCACAGCTGCACGTTTTAGCAAAAGACTGGAGCTACTATCAGCAAAGCTTTAATACCTACTTAAATGCACAACAGCAATTAACTGCAAACCTTGCACAAAGCCAAACTCTTAATACCGAGCTTGCAGGTCAGAGCGATCTTTTAAATACACAAAATAATAAAGTGCAGCAGTGCGAGGCGTTACTTACGAGCGAGCAGTCAGCTTTGCAGGTTTTAAATACTCAGCTTAATGAATTTAATGCAGAGCACTGCGACGCGCAGTTAAAAAGTATTGATTACTTAAAAGAGCAGCGAGAGCGCTATAAGCAATTTAACGCAGAACTAAAACAAAGCACTCAACGCCAGCAAGTGCTCAATCAGCAGCTAAATGAAAGCCAGCAAGCCCATGCTTTACTTAATCAGCATTTAATAACTAGCGAGCAAGCACTTAAAGGCAGCGAGTACGCACTTAACCAAGCGCGTTTAAGAGCCAGCGAAAACGTAGAGCATTTACGCACTGAGCTTCGCCCTAATGAGCCTTGTTTAGTGTGCGGCGCAACGGATCACCCGTATGCGGTAAATCAAAATCAGCAATTAAATAACTTAATTATTGATTTTGAAAATGCTTTTAATATAGCTAAAAAGCAATTTGACCATGCACAAAGCGAGCTGCATAAGCACCAAACTCAACATGCTGTGTTAACTGCTGAACACGGACAACTTGAGCAAATAATACAAACAGCAAAAGCCAAACAGCTCGACATTAAAAATACCATGCAAGGCGCACGTAATGAGCTTAACGACTTAACGCCTGATCAGCTTGAAGTAACTTATAAGCAATTAACGCAGCAAAAAGCGCAATACTTTGAGCAACAAAAACGCCAACGTACACTGCAAACCAAAGTAAATGAGCTACAAGCAGCACTTAAAGCAGAGCAGCAAGTACAGCAGCAGTTGAGTAATAAACACCTTGAGCTTACACACCAGCAAAACCAGTTAACGAGTAAGCATAGCGAGCTAAGTGCGCAAATTAACGAGCTGGGTACAACGCTCAATAATCAATTTGAAAACAGTGATTTTTGGCAGCAATTACAAGCCAATACGCTTGAACTTACCGAGCTGAACAAGCAGGTTACGCAGTATCAGCAAACTCAAACGCAACTTGAGCAAAGCCAAAAGCGCCAAGACACAGCTAATGAGCAAATAAAGCAGCTTAGCCCGCTTGTTAGTAAAAACGAGCAATCGTTAAAAGCACTTAATGAAGAGTTTGTAAAAGCTAAAGCGCTATTAGACGCGGTACAAAGTGAGCGCTTAGCTTTATTTAATAACGAGCAAATAAGCGCAGACGACTATCAAGCAAAACTCACAAGTGAGCAAGAGCAAAAGCAATCGCAGGTTCAAGCGAGTCAAAAAGCCTATGACGACGCTATAAAACAACGAGATGAACACGCTATAACGCTTAAAAATGTGGAGCAACGCTTACTTGAAAACAGCCAAGAACTAGCAACACTTGAGGCACGTTATAACCAGTGGTTTGCTGACTTTAAAGCGCAATACAGCGATGTTACGCACGAACAGGTCAAAATTTTACTAACGCTAAGTAGCGAGACTATTAAAGCGCATTTAACTCAGCACGAGCAGTTAACTCAAGCGTTAACAGATGCAAATGCCGCATTAAAACAGCAGCAACTTACGCTTGAAAAACACAACAGTAGCGATAAGCCAACACAAAGTGCAGAGGCTTTAAGTACGCAATTAAGCAGCTTAAATGAGCAACAAACGCAGCTGCAAAATTCATTACTAGCAACTAATACCGCTATTGAGCAACACAACCAAAACGCAAAGGCGCTTGAAGGCAAACAAGCTGAGTTAACTACGCTTAAAACACAGGTAGAGCAGTGGCATTTGCTTAATAAAGTATTGGGCGATGCAACGGGTAAAACTATGCGTAACTTAGCACAAACACAAACGTTAAAAATATTACTGCACTATGCCAACAGCCATTTAAAAACACTCAACAAACGCTACGAATTAACCGCCATAGCGCAAACGCTCGACATTGCAATTATCGACCGCGACATGGCCGACGAGCAACGCTCTGTTAATACGCTCTCGGGCGGTGAGTCATTTTTAGTATCGCTAGCGCTTGCACTTGGTTTAGCATCGCTTTCGTCTAACAAAGTACAAATCAATTCTTTGTTTATTGACGAAGGGTTTGGTACGTTAGATAGCGAAACCCTAAGCATTGCAATGGACGCTTTGGATTCTTTGCAAGCACAAGGCAGAAAAGTAGGCGTTATATCGCACGTAACACAAATGAGCGAGCGTGTAGCCACTCAAGTGCATGTAGCCAAAAAGCCAGG
Source organism: Pseudoalteromonas sp. APC 3355 (assembly GCF_030407615.1). Taxonomy (NCBI): domain Bacteria; kingdom Pseudomonadati; phylum Pseudomonadota; class Gammaproteobacteria; order Alteromonadales; family Pseudoalteromonadaceae; genus Pseudoalteromonas; species Pseudoalteromonas sp. APC 3355. Next base: position 314,491 of record NZ_JASDDB010000003.1, read on the forward strand.
TGGATATTCCACAGTTGAAGTTTTATAAGCAACATTACTGAAAACAAGGAGATACAATGCCAACGTTTACAGGCGAGCAAGCAACACAATACGATAGCCGCATAACCCGTTTAGTTCCTGGTTATGAATTATTACATCAGCTCACTAACGCACAGCTAAAAGCAACGCTAAGCGACAATGCGCATATTTTGGTAGTAGGGGCAGGCACAGGCAAAGAAGTACTTGCACTGGCTGCACTAAACCCTACATGGCAATTTACTGCGCAAGATACATCAGCCGATATGCTCGCTATCGCACAGCACCAATTTGATGAACAAGGCATAACAAGCCGCGTAGATGTACATAATGGCCCCGTTGATAAATTATCGGTTAAAGCCGATGCCGTTTTATGTTTATTAGTAATGCATTTTTTAGAAGATAACGGCGATAAAAAAGAGTTATTAAAAGCAATGAAGGGCAATCTTAAAAAAGATGCACTCCTTTATATTGCTGATTTAATGCGTCCCGAAACGACGTTTGAGCGCGAAGCTCAACTTACCACATGCGCGCAATTGGGTTTAACCGAAACCGGTAAAACACAAATGGGACACGACCTAGAAAATGAGTTTTACCCGCTCGATAGAATGCGCTTTAGCGAACTGCTAAATGAGTGCAAATTTGGCATTCCAAAGCTGTATTTTAAAGCGCTAGGTTTTAGTGGGTATGTAATTAAATAGTTTTAAATTTAAGTAATATAGCCACATAAACACCGAGTAAGCTTACTCGGTGTTTTATTTTATACATACACTTACAATTTCTGACAGATACAAACAATGTTCTCACATATTTTTTATGCTCTGATACTTACTATTTCCCTATTAAAATGATTAAAAGGGAAATCAGCATGAAAAAGTATCTTATAGTGGTATTACTCCTCACGGGTTGCGCATCACAAGGTGTTGACCGTAACAATCAAAATCAAATAATTAAACGCTATTACGCCTCGGTAGAATCTATGCAACGTGTAACACTTTCATCAGAAGTGGGTACAGGCATAGCAGCAGGCGCCGGATTTGGCTTTGTAGATAATTTAGATGGTAATACCCAAGAAATGGTAGGCGGAGCAATAATCGGTGGGTTAGTTGGAGGGTTATTTACCGCATTGTTTGAAGGCGGCAACGATGCGTATCAGTATAATTTATACGCTGCCAGCGAGGGCGAGTTTACGGTTATTCAAAAACAAAAACTCAATAAAAATACACTATGCGTAGTGGTAAATGCAGGAAGTAAAATTAAGCTTGAGCCAGTAGATAAACAATACTGCGAAAATAGTCCAAATGTGCACAAAAAAGCTGATGTTGCTCTATAGCAATATCAGCTTTTGTATTGTTGTAGATCGGTTAAGCGAAGCGCCACCCGATGCTCTAATATCCACATCACTTAGCTCCTTGCTTATGCCTGCAAACTTAACCAATCTCTCCAAGTGCTTTCATCGCGGCCTGTGCTTTATCTGTTTGTACAAAAATGTGGTCGTGATAAAACGCAGCGACCACATTAGCACTTATATTATGCTCAGTGAGCTTTGCAGATACTGCAGCGGTTAAACCGACTGCCTCTAAGCTTGAATGTACATTAAGAGTAATTAAATTATATTTACCCTCGTAAGTAATACCTGCTTTATCGGCGGTTTCAGCTTTTAATATAAGGGTTAGCCCTTCTTCTTCAACATAAGTGGCAAGTGGCTCTAAATGAACATAATCAGCCAATTTCCCTGCTAAGCAACAAAAAATATACTCGCCTTGCTTAAGCGCTGGCTGCATTGATTTTAATAATTCGTTTAACTCTAAAATTCCGGCCATGGTCGTTCCTTACAATGTGTTATTTTTTTAGCTGCGCGACTAGCTCGCTTAATCTCGCAATTTTTATATTACTTAACTGTCTATAATCAAAATATGGGCACACAATAATGTTGTTAGTTGTGTCTATTGCAAACTCGTCGTCAAGCCAATCAAATTGTGCATGCAACTTACCTTGTTGTAATAAGTTTTTAGCGTGCGTACGCCCAGCAATTATATGTAGCTGGTTTTTATTGCTAGTAGCTTTATCTGGGCAAGTAATAGTTGTGTCAGGCGCGCTAAATAGCAGGGCGGTTTTACTGTTTTTTTGCAGTAAAAATTCATCGCGATATTGTTGCCAAGTAGGGGCTTGTTTGGCAAATGAATAATGCTCACTTGGCAGGGCAAATAGCACTTTTGCATACACGTTAAACACTTTGCGCCAACCATTACCACAGTGCTGGTTTATGGTATTTATTTGCTCATTTATAACCGGTTCTAGGCATTCAAGTGTTTCAAAAAACGGCATTGGCGGCGCTTTTGCTACGTATACCGCCACGCTAAATTGCGTATCACCTAAGCCAACTAATTGTGTGTTCAAACTAGTTAGCCTTGTTTTGCGCTAAAATACGGTCAAGGTTATTTGCAAAGTTTTGGCGATCGGTTTGGCTAAGTGGCGGCGGCCCACCACTCATTTCTACGCCACTTGAGCGCATGGTATCCATAAAGTCGCGCACGTTAAGTATTGAGCGGATATTCTCGGTGGTATAAAGCTCACCACGTGGGTTGAGTGCTTGCCCGCCGTTATCAATTACTTCACTTGCTAGCGGAATATCGCCTGTAATAACTAAATCGCCTTTTTCAACACGTTTTACTATTTCGTCGTCGGCTACATCAAACCCTGACGACACTTGTACGCGGCTTATGTATTTTGACGGCGGAATACGCATTGCGTGATTAGCCACTAAAATAGTCTCGATTTTCATACGCTCTGCAGCTCTAAAAAGTATTTCTTTTATAACAACAGGACACGCGTCTGCATCTACCCAAATTTTCATGCTATGGTCATTTTTATTGCTTTAGAATTAATATGATCCTATAGCAAATTTTTTTAATCGGCTAGCAAACTTTATATCCATCTATATTTAGATAATACGTACTATTTATGTAATTTAAAAAGGAGCTTACATGAAGGCTATTAAATACGGTTTACTTATTACAGGGTTGTTTTTTCTTAGTGCCTGCACCAGCCCTCCTGAGGGAATAACACCCGTTAAAAACTTTGATATACAAAAATATAAAGGCAAATGGTTTGAAATAGCGCGGCTCAATCACTCATTCGAAGAAGGTATGGAGCAAGTTACCGCGACTTATTCAATTAACGGCGACGGCACAGTAAAGGTCCTTAACAAAGGGTATTTAACGGATGATAAAAAATGGGATGACGCCGAAGGCTTAGCCAAGTTTGTTGAGGGCACCGACACAGGGCATTTTAAAGTCTCGTTTTTTGGTCCATTTTATGGCGCTTATGTGATTTTTGAACTTGACCAACCCGATTATCAATATGCATTTATAACCAGTTACAACAAAGATTACTTGTGGTTTTTGTCGCGTACACCAACGGTTAGCAAAGAGCTTAAAGAACATTTTTTAACTAAAGCTAAAGAGTTGGGCTTTGCTACCGATGAAATAATTTGGGTAAACCAAGAGACTATGTAAAGGGGGTTTACAGTTAGTTATATACGTTTTTAAAGTAGTAATAAAAGAGTAATTTAACTGTAAAGTAACTTAAATATATTATGGTTATATTGTGTGTACTTGCCGTGAGACAGCAAGTATTGGAAACACTGAATATCCCCTATTGTTGGCAAGCTATATAGCTTGCCATTTTTTTTGCCTAATATATGGGAAAGTAACGGATCACGTTTTTACTAACTAAGGCTAGTTTAATGCTAAAAACAACCCACTTAGTACAACTAACACGCTATTTAAAACACTAAACCACTTTACGTAGCCTACTAAAAAATTATAAAAAACCATTATAATTAAGACACTTAGGCTCATAAACCCGCAAAATAGTAATGCTCCATATCCACCTTGAGTAACTATACAAAGCACTAAGCTTAGTAAAATACTGATCCAAGCAGCTAATAACAGCTTTTTACGTTGGGATTCTGTAGGGCGTTTTTTAAATACGTCTTTAAAATGATTATACTTAGCCAGCGCAAAACAGTTAAAACTGAGCAGGCATAGGCTAAACCCAAGTAAATCAATCATGGTTTTTGCCTTTTAAGGTTATTAGATTGACTAGGGCTGATTATTTTTGAGTTGTTTTTAGCAGTACGTAATTTTTCGGTTTGTATAAAAAACAATATACTAAATAACAAAAACAGTGCATCAAAAGTAAATAAAGCCCACTGTTTGTGCATCAAATAGCTAATTAGATTACTGTTAGTTGTAAGTGCATTAATAACCGGTACGCTTAAACATGCAACAGCATTTATAGCTGCCATAACTCGCCATTGCAGTGTGTCGCGCTTTATAAGTGCTAAAAGAGCAACCGCTAGCCATGTTAAAAAGAACGCGAGTATTTCTTTATCGGCGCGCTCTGCGGTAGTTGGGCTAAGTAGTCTGTTAGCAATAAAAAATGCACACGTTGCCAGTGGTAGTCCCATAATAGTGGCTAGGTTTAACCCTTCAACTAGTTTTAAACCAAACGAAGGTTTAACGTTATTTTTAGTTCGCTCGCGAATTCGTTTAGCCCACATAATACAGCCAGAGCCAATCATTACACAGCCTGCAATACCGCCTAATACGTATAACCAGCGCAACAACCACGTAGCTAAACGTCCTGTATGCATTGAATTAAGTGATTCGTAAAGCGCTTTGCTGCTAGTTAGCTCGTCATCAGTTTTAGCGACCATTTGCCCTGTAGCACCACTAAATATTAAGCGTGGTGCTTGGTCACGTAGTGTTTTACCTGCGCTTACCAATACGGTAATTGTTGAAGCTGCCATATTTGGTTGATTAACTTGTACGCGAGTAATATCTGCATGAGGCCACTTAGTATAAACCTGATCCAAAATACGTTGTATTGGCACCATTGGCAATTCGCCTTGGGCTTTATCGGTCATGGTATTGCGAGGTGTTACATCGTTAAAAAAGCCACGCATGCCGTCATCATAAGACGTTTGCGCAGGGTAGGGAAACAACATAAATATGAGCGTAATCATGCCCGTGTAAGTAATCATTAAATGAAAAGGCAGGGCAAGCACAGAGCTTAAATTGTGGGCATCTAACCACGTACGGCTACCTTTATTACGTCTAAAACTAAACATATCTTTAAAAATACGCTTATGAATAACCACCCCCGATATAATGGCAATCAGCATAAAAAAGCTAGCAAAGCACACAATCCAGCGTGCGGTTATTGCATCCATGTAATGTAAATCATAGTGCAGCCGATAAAAAAAGTTACCGCCTTTAGTATCTACAAAGGGCTCAAGCTCTTGCATGGTATTAGGGTTTAGCTGTGTGTTTTCAAACCGGCTGCGGCGCTGGCCTGGCTCTTTTGGTTTTGCATAACCATAAATTAAATAAGGAATGCGTGGCTCGGGTAATGTAATACGCCAGCTTGATGAGTTAGCTCCATGGTTAGCTAAGTAATCGAACCCTGTAATTATTTGTTGTTTTTGCGCTTCTATACGCTGTGTTTGGGCTTGCACATTATGTATGGCTGGTTGATTCCATAAGGTTATTTCGTCTCTAAAAAAGCTAAGAGTCCCTGCAAAAAATATTAAATATAATAACCAACAAACGAGTAATCCTACCCAAGTGTGCAACCAAGTCATCGATCTGAAAAAGCTGTCTTTCATACCCAACCCTTCAGTAATGCAAGCAATCCAATGAACGCTCCCGTACTTAGTAAAATACTGATCCACACTGTTTTTAATGATTTAACGCTAAAGGCATAAATAAATACTACGGCATAAATTAAAATGCTGATTGAAACACTAAACAGCACAGCGTCTTGTTTAGCTATTGGCAACACAAAGCTTAATAACGCAGTGCTTGCAGAGGTAAAAGCATAGCCACCAATTATGGCAATAAAAAAACGTAAAAATACCAAAACTCGATAACTGCTTACGCTTTTTACTATAAGCGCAATCACGTTAACCTTATCGAATGGCGCACTGTGCAAAGGTGCCTGCATAGTTAATTAATCCCTTTATTTAAAGCTGAGGATAAAACAAAGGCGCTATTATATATGTTACAAATACAAAAGATAGTTATTCTCATTTGTGATGTTTAACTTTTGAGTAAGTTATGCTTACTTAGTAAAATACTGATCTGATATTATTTAATGATATTGCACAGGCTCTATGTAAAGCTTAAGGTTAATAAACTGAGTAAAAATAAAGAGTGAATAACGATGAGCGATCACGAAAAACTAAATTACGTTGAGTTCCCTGCATGCGACTTACCCGCAACTAAGGCCTTTTTTAGTCGTGTATTTAATTGGCAGTTTACTGACTACGGCCCAGAATACACGGCGTTTAGTGGCCAAGGGCTCGATGGTGGCTTTTTTAATGCGCCGCTTAAATCGCTAACTCAAAATGGTGCTGCGTTATTGGTTTTTTATAGTAACGACATTCACGCCACGTATAAAAAAGTACAACTCCATGGTGGCACAATTTTAAAACCTATTTTTGAATTTCCGGGTGGTTGCCGGTTTCATTTTGCAGAGCCGAGCGGCAATGAATTTGCTGTATGGGCAGAGCAACACTAGGTTTTACAAGGCTTGTAGCGCGAATGAGCTTAAAGATCACGATTTTACTAACTAACGCTCGTTTTAATTAAAATAAACCGATTTTTTACCAACTCATTTATCCTAAATGGCCATTTAGGATAAATATTAAGCATTTAAGGCCAAATAAACATGAATAGTCACCAATTAATAGAGCAAGTTAGTAAATGCGTGATCTGTGAACCTCATTTACCTTTAGGGGCTCGCCCTGTTATACAATTTAACCCAAACGCACGTATTTTAATTGCAGGGCAAGCACCTGGAATCAAAGTTCACGAAACAGGTGTGCCGTTTAACGATGCAAGCGGAAACCGCCTACGAGAATGGCTTGGGCTAACACGTGATGAATTTTACGACGCTAATAATATAGCAATTTTACCTATGGGCTTTTGCTACCCGGGTAGGGGTAAGTCGGGTGATTTACCACCGAGAAAAGAATGTGCCCCTGCATGGCGCGAGCAATTATTGGCTGCACTACCAAATATTGAGCTGACAATAGTGCTTGGTAAATACGCGCAGGCGTATCATTTACCAGAGACTAAAAAAATGCCACTTACGGAGTTAGTAAAATCGTGGCGTGAGTATTGGCCAAATTATTTAGTGCTTCCACATCCGAGTCCGCGTAATAATATATGGCTTAAAAAGAACCCATGGTTTGAACAAGATGTACTTCCAGAACTGGGTAAACGCATTGCTACTATTTTAAATAAGTAATGCTTCTAGCATTAGGATTTATTGTAAAGGGGCGTTACAGTTAACTTAAAAATTAACACTCTAATTAAAAACAATAACAAACGAGGCTGTCTAATTTGAATGCATCTATATTAACCGAAGTAATACTTCCGCTCGCTCTTGCACTTATTATGTTTGGTATGGGTCTTGGGCTCACAACAACCGATTTTACTCGTCTATTTAAAAGCCCGCTCGCTATTGTTATTGGTTTAATAGGCCAACTTGTAGCAATGCCTTTATTAGCATTAGGATTGTGTTATTTATTTAACCTACCAACGCCTATCGCTATTGGATTAATGATATTAGCTGCTTGCCCCGGCGGTACTATGTCAAATGTAGTAAGTCAGCTTGCTAAAGCTAATTTAGCGCTTTCGGTAAGTTTAACCGCTGCCTCTACCGCAATTAGTATAATAACTACACCGTTTATTATTGGCTTTGCTATGAGCCAGTTTGCCCCAGCAGACGATGCTACTTTTTCTATTTTAACTACTTCATTAGGGCTATTTTTTATTACCTTAGTGCCAGTTGCTATAGGCATTTGGTTACGTCACTTTAAAAGTGATTTTGCCATTAAAGCAGAGCCGTTTTTTAGACGCTTCTCGTTGTTTTTTATGCTTATGATGATTGCCGCACTAGTAATAAAAGAGCGCGATTTATTAATTAGCTCATTTAACGATGTATTTTGGGCGTGCATAGCGCTTAATATTGGTTCAATGGTTGTTGGTTGGTTAATTGCTAAGTGTTCAAAATTAAATTTAACTGATTCGCTGACGCTTTCAATTGAGGTTGGAATTCAAAATGCATCGTTAGCTATTTTAATTGCTATTAGCTTTTTAAATAAACCAGAATACGCAGTTACCGGTGGCGTGTATGGCCTTGCCATGTTTATAGGGCCACTGCTATTAATTGGCGGGTTAAAGCTTAAAAATAAACGTACCGCTAGGGCTGTTAACTAGGGCTTTTAATTAGGGTATGTTGACCACGTTACTTTAATTTATGGCTGCGGATAACGTAGCCTTAAACTCCAGTCTAAAAATACCACCAGTTAAATGTATGCTCTGCACTCATCGCGCCAATAAGTTGTAGGCTTATAAAACACTCTCAAGCTTGAATATTGCACCAGGCGCTGAGCTTGCTCGCGCAAGGAGCGAAGCTCCTAATTACTAAGGCGCATTTTAGAGGAAGGTAAGAGTGTAAGTAATACGGTGAAAAACAGTTAATTATGTGTTTACTAAAACTGCGCCTCAAATATGAGGCGCTACTTTAAAACTTACTATTTGGTTTGCATGTTTTTAGCGCGTTCTTCTGCATCTATTAATGCTTGCGATTTAGGCGCGCGTTTTTTCTCTTCTATTTTGGGCTTTTCAGTTGAGTCAGGATCCCAGCTTGAGTCTAACGACAAGTTAGCAAATGGATTGTTACTGTCTGCTTTTTTAGGCTCACTTTGTGGCTCATCAACTGGCGGTGTTGTTTGTGCTTGCTCAGGTGCTGCGCTTTGTTTTTTAGGCATCGGCTTTTCACCAGGTAATGGTGCATCTGGGTTAAATGTACGTACCTCTGGTTCTTTAAAGTCTTGCTCTGTTGTATATGTAGTCGATTGAGCGTCAGCTATTTGCTCTGGTGCGTGTAAATCTACAACCGGCTCACTCGCTGTTACTGGCTCAGGAGTACTAATAACCGGCTCTACAGTGTTATGTTCGGCTTCCATTGGCGCAGATTCCGTTACTCGCGCTGTATGGTGCTTACGCTGTTTTTTTACAGGCTTTGCATCTGGGTCAAAGTCGCGTACTTCTGGCTCATTAAAGCTGCTGGCATTTTTAATACGCTCTAAGGTTGTTTTGGCGGCGGCTTCAAACTCGGCTGTATTAGGCTCTGGTTTTTGTTTTACTTCGTTAAACGTAGCGGTACTTGTTTGCTCTAAAGTATCTGCTGGCTCTATTTGTGCAGGCTCAATTTCTCTTGTTTGCGATGGTGTAACTACGTTGTTTTGCTCATCTGAAATTTGCGGTGGTGTATGTTCAATATCAGCATTTTGTGTAGTGTTCGTAGGCTCTAAAGGGTCTTCATTTGCCTCTACGCTGCTCTTAACTGGTTTATTATTTTGAGTTACTTCGTTGATGACGACAGGCTCAATCTCTGGCTCTTTTGTAGTTTCAGGTTTAGCTGGCGTAGCAATTTTTTCTGATTTAACTTCAGGTGGAGCCGCTATAGTCGGTTCTGCCATCGTTTTGCTTTGTTTTGCACGGCGCAAGCGCACGACTACCATAGCGCCAATAAGTACCACTATAACAAGTATTGAAGTGGGTAAAAGTAACGAGCTTGGGCTTTGTGCTAAAGGTTGCGGCGCAATTACAGGCGCTGGTTTAGTAAACACAGGTGCTGGTTTTACAAGTACAGGATTTTCAGGCGTAGGTTGAACGTTTTGCTCTGGCGTCGCCGGTTTTACTTGCTCTATCACAGCTTCGTTTTTTTGCTCTGTAACTACTTGCTCGGGTGCTGCTTTTGTTGGCTCTGCATCAATTACTATTTCGTTACTGTTGGTATTTAGCTGATCGTTAATTTGTTGTTTTTGATCATCAGTTAAATTAAGTGTTTGCTCGTTGATGCTATCTTTAACAGCTTCTTCAGTGGGTTGTATTACAGGGGCAGGTTCAACAATTTTTGGTTGCGGCTGAGTAATAATCGCCGGCTCTGGCTCTGGCTCTATTATCTGTGGCTTTGGTTGTGCTTGAATTTCTTTTGGCTTATTACAGTTGTTTTTGTAATCACGCGCTGCCTTACGATATTTTTGACTCGCTTTATTATTACTATTTTGCTGCATTTCTTGTTTAATTAAAATGCACATAGCTTCGTTGTATGCAGCACTTTGCGCACTATAAAATAGGGCAAAGCAAAGGGTAAATCTAATTAGTTTTGATATCATAAAGTTATGCGCGCTTAAATATTAATAGTTTGATTTTAAGCGCAAAATTGAAAATTATCCAGAGTAATACGACTAATCAATAACCATAAGGCTGCGATATTCATCGTAAGCAAATTGGTCTGTCATACCGCTTATATAATCTTGAATTAATCTACAGCGATAATAAAATTCATACGCTGCAAAGTGATCGGGCTCTTCTTGCATCGCATCTATTGCGTGTTGGTAACTATTTAAGTGCTTTTTAGAGAGCTTTTTAACAAGTCGCGACTCAATTAATAAACGCGAATCACCATTTAGAGCGCGCCTAAAGTCATCGCTGTTCAATTGAAGTAATGGTTTATAGCAATCGAGCAAACCATTAATTATGCGATACCCTTGTAGCTCTAATTTTTCGACTTCTTTGTTTGAAAATACATGCTCAAGTGCCACTTGCTTTAGCATTTTGGTTACAGCATGTAGATGACTTCTATCTTCTAAAAGTGCTTGGTTAAAATCGCCATGGTAAATAGGTTCTATATTTTCAATAAAGCGTTTTGCAGCATGTCCAACTAGCGGATGTAAAAGTGCTACGCGCAGGTATATAAAAAATTCGCTGTTAAAATTATACGGTTGTGCTTTGGCGCGTTCATGTGCGTAGTCAACTGCTTTATCTACAAAAGTTTGGTGCTCTGTGTCGTCTATTGTTAGGTTTATGAGTGCCTTTTTATAATGACTTTTAAGCTGTGTACATAAGAATTCGGTGCTTATGATCCCTTTTTCAACAGCATCCTCTATATCGGCTAGGCAATACGAAATGTCGTCGGCGGCTTCCATTATGTAACTTGCAGGATGGCGGCAGTAAGGCTCAATAGTGAGCTCTTTTTGTAGCGCTTCAACAAAGTTTTTTTCGCTGTAGTAGTAACCCACTTTTTTCATTAAGTAGTTTTTATTTTGCGGTATGTCTTTTACATCAAGCCCAGCAGGGCGAGTGTATTTTAAAATACCAGCACTTTGGCTGTAAGTTAAATTAAGCGTTTGCAACGAATGAATTATACGTATGCCTTGAGCGTTGCCTTCAAAGTTACAAATATCAAGCGCAAGGTGTTTAAAAACAACACCTATACCGGTATTGGGCTCTTTGCAGCGCTCGGGTGTTACGCTTGCTAGGTTGTTGTTAAACCAGTGGTTTATTGCCGCTTCGCCAAAATGTCCAAATGGTGGGTTGCCTATATCGTGCATTAGGCAGGCCATTTCTACTAAGCTTTCTAGCGGGCGTTCTAGGTCGGTTAAGCCGTAATCTTTTTGTTGTTGGTAGCTTAAATTAGCAAAAATACGTTGCACTATAAAACGACCAACCTGTTGTACCTCAAGCGAGTGAGTTAAGCGCGAACGAACAGCTGCGTTACGCTCAAGCGGAAACACTTGGGTTTTTTGCTGAAGCCTGCGAATAGCGGCACTGTTAATAATCCGGCCACGGTCGCTTTCTAGCGCCATTTGTAAGTTAGAGGTTGTGCGGTACATTCGTGCTGGCGTTATTTTTTTACTAAAATCTATGGTCATCTTTATACTTATCCTTTTTACAATTGATGACTGGCATAGTTTTTAGCACATAGTCATTTGTCTTTAATATACAGGGTTTAATCTATCAGTTTGTATCATAAAGTAACAACATGCTTTAAAATAATTTTTTGAGTAATTGTTGTGCATTTATAGGTGTTTATAATGAAACAGTGGATTTTAAAGGCAGTATCAATTTGCCTAATGTTAGGAATGAACAGCGCATTTGCTGCAAAAGAGCAAACTGTGGTGCTTGTATCAATTGATGGCCTGCGTTGGGATTATATTGAAAAACACGGTGCGCCAAATTTAAAAGCAATGGCCGAGCGCGGTGTTCGCGCACAAAAACTAATACCTGTTTATCCGACAAAAACGTTTCCTAACCATATTTCTATTATTACGGGCTTACTGCCGGTAAACCATGGCATTGTTGATAATAGCTTTTGTGATAAAGCGCGTAAAAACGACTGTTACAGCATGGGCAAAGCATTGGGCGATAGCACTTGGGTGAAGGGGATTCCGCTTTGGAATTTAGCAAAAATGCAGGGGCTTAAATCGGCTACTTATTTTTGGCCTGAGTCAGATGCGTTATTTAACGGCATGACACCAGATTACTTTTATCACTATTCTAAATACAGCGATTACCAAAGCCGTGTTGATCAAATTATTCAGTGGTTAAGTTTACCAAAAGCACAGCGCCCACGTTTTATTGCGAGTTACTTTTCGCTAGTTGATAGCATGGGTCATGAGTTTGGACCAGACGCACCACAAACGCGAGATGCAGTTAAACAACTTGATGAATTAATGGGACAATTACAAACCCGCTTAAGTAAATTAGAGCAAGAGGTAAACTTAGTTATTGTCTCGGATCATGGTATGGCGAGTATAGATCCAGATAAAAGTATTGATGTAACCACACTGCCTCAAGATGAAAACTTTTTAGTTAAAAACACCGGTCCACGTTTACTCATATACACTCAACCCGATGCAATAAATGCAGATATAGCCGGCTATAAAGCTCGTTTACAAAAAGCAGCAAACGGTCGTTATACAGTATTAACTGACGAGCAGTTAGCAGCGTACCATTACAATAAAGGCACTCGTGTAGGCGATATTGTGGTGCAAACTACAGCGCCAACGGTATTTACCAATGGTAAAAAACCAACCTATTTAGGGACTCACGGTTATGCATATACCGAGGATATGGCAGCATCATTTATTGCTGTAGGCCCTGCATTTAAACAAGGTGTAAGCCTTAAAGAAGTGAGTAACCTTGATATTTACCCAGTACTTGCAAAAGTGATGGGGCTTAAATTGTTAAACAAAGTAGATGGCAATGGTAAAACATTAATGCCAGCAATTAAGCAAAAAGTGGTTGTGCATTAAGCCGACCGGTTTTGTGATATTTAAAGCGGCTAATAGCCGCTTTTTTATGTTTAACTGCAGAGATATTTATACTCATTACCTGTACTAGTTCTCCTTACTAGTTACATACACTTATAGTGCTGGTAAAGCCGCGTTCGTCGCTTGTTAAAGTAAGCACAAGTTGGTGGCGTTCACATATTGCTTTTACGGTGGCTAAACCTAATCCAAACCCTTCTTTTTGCCTTGCGGGGTCGCCCCTATAAAAACGCTTAGTGAGTTGCGATAATTGTGTGGGTTCTACTCCTTTGCCATTATCGCTAATATTTATATGATTGCTGGTAAGCGTAATGTGTATAGTTGCTTCATTACCTGCGTATTTAATAGCATTCTCGACTAGGTTAAATAAAGCCTGAAAAAGTAAGTTTTTATCGCCTTGAAGTACTAACTCCCCCTGATTAATTACATTTATATGCTGCTGATTTTGCTGTGCACTGGGCTCTAATATGTCTATTAAGTCATTAATAAGTGTTTGGCAGTTTATAGGTTCTAACTTTAACGGAAATTGCCCATGCTCAAGGCGAGTCAATTTAAGCATGGCATCAAAGGTATGTAATACAGTATCAAGCTGTTCTATTTCAAGCCCAAGCTCTGGCTGTTTTACTGCTTGGCGCTCTAGTTGTAAGCGCAATCGAGTAAGTGGGGTTTTTAAATCGTGTGCTATGTTATCGGTAATGCCTTGCACTAAGGCAAAGTTTTCTTCGATGGTGTCTAGCATGGTATTAATATGTTTGGCTAGTTTTACAAACTCATCACCGTGTTGTTTATGCACTACACGCGCCGATAAATCACCTTTTTGAACTTGTTCTACTACGTTATTAAAATAATTTACACGCCTTAAATGCCTGCGCGCAAAAATATAGCCAAACACACAGGTAAGTAACAAGCTGACCAAACAAGCCCAGGTTGCAATGGTTTTAAATTCAGTAATTAAGCGGCTTAAATGTTCGGTGGCTGTGGCAATAACAATATTGCCATGTTTGGTGTTTACAATACCGGTGGTAAGTAGCCTAATTTGCCCACGTTGGGTGTCGAGCACAGGAAACTCAAGGGTGTTTGGCAACTTTGGAATATCGTTAGGTAAAAAGCTTAATTGCTGAAATTGCTCGTCATCGCTTTGCCAAAATATTAAAATTTCGCCCTCGTTACGAAATACCGCTAGTTGCTGAAAAAAAGAGGCTTTATCAAATTCATTAGCAAGCCCTTCAATACGAACTTGCTCGGCGTTTAAGCGCCTTTCTACTTGGCGTGTTTGCTCGCCCAATAATAGCTGATATATAAGCACAACGCATAGCACTAAAACAACCGATGTAATGGTGGCAAACGCGAGTGTAAGTCGCCATACAGAACTAAAACGCGGGTTAAATTGTTGCCAAAGGTTGGAGTTAACAATCATTATTTTGCTCTACTTGTAATCGGTAGCCAACGCCTCGTATTGTTTCTATTTGTACTTTAGCACCAAGCAATGTTAGCTTTTTACGTAACCTTGCTATGTGTACATCTATTACATTTGTGCCAGGGTCAAAATTATATTCCCATACCGACTCAAACAACAAAGTTCGCGTAACGAGTTTATTTTTATGATCGAGTAAAAAATGTAAAAGTTTAAATTCTTTAGGTTGTAAGTTAAGTGTTTGCCCAGCTACATCTGCTTTGTGATGACGAAAATCGAGGTTTACGTTTGCTAAACTTAACGCGGTTTGTGGTGGTTGGTTATGAAAAGGGCGCTTAATTATGTTCTCTACACGAATGGCCAATTCCGAAAACGCAAAGGGCTTTATAAGGTAGTCATCGCCACCTGCTTTTAAGCCTGCAACTCGGTCGTCTACTTTATCTAACGCCGAGAGTATTAGTACAGGCGTTGTTTTTCCTGTTGCTCTAAGCGCAGCAAGTACTTGCAAACCATCTAGCTTTGGTAGCATTCGGTCTAGCACGATCGCGTCGTGTTCTTCGCATGTGGCAATTAATAATGCTTGTTGACCGTCTTGTGCGGTATCTACGGTGTAGCCTAGCTCGCTAAAGGCTTTGTATAAAAACTCGCGGTTTTGTTTGTCGTCTTCAACCAAAAGTAATTTCATTAATTGCCCCAACGCAGTAGTGGTAGGTTTTTACCTGTTGCGAGATCAATGGCTTTTTTATGGCGCCCTTTTAACGATACAAATGTGGCAACCATATAAGTTACGCCCATATCTTGCTCAAGTTGAGCTTCTATTAAGTATTGTGTTTGTGTTGAATCTAACGACTGGACAAGTTGATACATGCGGTAATTTTTTTTACGCATTAATTTAGCGGCTGCAACTTCGTCGTCTTCATCAAGCTCTGGCGGGGCGTATTCAAGCTCAATTAGTTTACCTTTTACATCAACTAGCAATTCAATAAAACGATTATGTTTTTGTTCAAAAAGTGTTACCTCGTAGGTGGTTTGTCCTTTTTCGAACTCTAGCTCAAACTCTACAATAACGGCTGTATTTAGGTATTCGGTTTCTATATTTTTTAAAATACTTTGTGGTGATGGCTCGTCTGCATTATTAAGTTTGTCAAAAATTGCAGAGCTGCTTGCATAGCACAACCCGCTGCAAAAAAATAAGGCGCTCAAAAAAATATGTTTCATGTAAGTATGCTCTTGTTTTAATGTGTTTAGCCTACCAAATAAGAGGGCTAAACACATTTATTTAGTCGTATGATTTATTCTTTATATCAGCGCTTTATATTGCTACTAGTCATCTAAAACGCATGCTCTTACTTGGTTGCTTGCAACCCATTGGCATTCTAATTCTACGGTTTGATTTAAATATTGCGTTAATGAGTTATCTTCACTTATGTAACCCCAAAGCGTTGCTTGCTGATTTTGATTTGCCGACACTAAACCGGTTAAGTTAATCTCACTTGTATCGTCCTCTAGTTCAACTTCGCTTACGCTGTTTTTCTCATTGTTATAAGTGCCTTCAAGCTCAACCCACTGCCCATCTAGGGTATTAACCGATAATCCATCCTCAAATACAGTTTGGCTATTAAATGTAAATTCAATGCCATTTATTGTCGCTATATCTTGCTCGTAACTAACAACACCGGCTACCGAAAACTGCTGATTAGTTGTATTTGAGTTGATGTTTGTTGATTCAAATTCTATTTCTTGAGCAAGTAATTTATTATCGGCTTGCTGCCATACACCATCTACCTCAATAACTTGACCAACAACAAGATTAGCGGTGGTGCCATCTTCAAATTGAGTTTGATCATTAATGCTAACTTGCCACTGCGAGTTTAATGTTATTAAGCTCATATTGTTATTTACAAAGGTGATTACGCCTTCAAGCTCGGTGTCTATATTATCGGTAAAACTAAGGCTTTGCTCTGCATCAACCTCGGTTGCACTAAATATTGCATTATTATAAAAACCTTCAACCTCAACAAGTTGACCATTACTTAGTGTGCCGTCTATATCAGCTTGTTGGTAGTTAATAACTAAATCACCTAAAGTAAATGTACGCAACTGCTGGTTTAAATTGGTAATACTGCCTTGCACTTCAAGCTCTGATTGGCTGTTAGTAATAGGGGCTTGGTAGGTAACCGTTAATGAGTTTAATGAATGACTGTAGCCACTTATTTCAAATAATTGCCCTTGACTAAAGTCGCTGCTGTTTAAGTTACTGAGTGTTATTCCTGCAATATTTACTTGATCATTTTTTATATTAATAGGACCTTTAAATACGGGGTCGTAATCTATTTCTGTTGCGCGGGCACCATTTGTTTCTACTTCTACCATCATCCCTTGTTTTATATTATCAAGAGTTGCGTTATTGCCCTCTATTTCTACTTCTGCTGAGCCTGCTGCAATAATATGATTGTTTACAGTAATTGAATCCGACGTTACACCTGTTACTTGCCCAATGATCACACTCGGTAAATTAGCTGAAGCAGTTAGCTCGTTGTTGTCGTTATTTGACGAACTACTGCCGCATGCTGTTAACGCAAGTGTAATAGCACTTAATGAGATTAGTTTTGCTGTATTTTTAATTGATTGGTTGGTCATGGGAAACTCCAAGTTAATAACTATTGCTGATGGAGTAAGTGTACTTAACCATGTATATCAAGAAGGTGGACAGAACATTAATTTTTGTTAATGTTATAAAAAAGAGCGCGTAAGCGCTCTGCAGGGAAGAACATGTTAAAACTTTAAAGTGGGCTATTTAGCCCACTTTTTAATGCGCTACTTATTTAAAGTTAGCAATACTTGTTTTTGTAGCAGTAACCGTGCGAATTGCATACGCTTGGTTTGTAATACCAAATGCAATACCGTTTACGCTCCAGTTAGGGTTAGAGAAGTAATCGTACTGAGTTGCGCTACCGTAAACGTGCGGGTAAGCCATAATACTTGCAAACTCATTTTGTACGCCATGACCCATGCCATCAACATATACACCGCCAGATGTGTCACCTTGTTTGCGTGAATGCGCTAAACCTTGGTTATGACCAAGTTCGTGTACAAATGTAGTTGCACCACAATCAATTGCAGTGATTGAGTACATACGGCTGCTCATTGAGCTATATAGATTGCCATTAGTGCCTTGGCCAACCCATGCTAAACCACATGAAATAAGCCCATTGCCAGCACTTTGGCCAGTACCTAATACGGCAATCATGTCGGCTTTCCAATCGCTGCGTAAACCATCTACGTAGCTGCTATTTGTAACCGAATCTAACCAATCCTCAGACGGCGTTACTGCGTAGTCACCTAAGTTTTGTTTGCCAGCTAAGCGTAGTGTTATATCAACGCCATTTTGGCTATATACCTGATTACTAAAAGCAATTAGTTGATTTATTTTAGTGTCAATATTGCTAGTTGCAGCAGCTGATTGGTCGGTATATAAAATACCGATATCGATTGTTTCTGCTTGTGCAACACTTGCTGCACATAATGCCGCAGCCAGTGCGGTTGTTGTGATTACTTTTTTCATTATTGTATTTCCTTACTCTTGTTGTGGTTGGAACTGTTTTTAACTTGGTTGAGATCATAAAAAGCAGACACACTAAAGCTGCCTTATAGTGCGGCTTTAATTGCTTTTTATACTTTTTGGTTAGCCATCAATTTTTGGTGCAAATATATCGATGCTTTTATCTGATTTGGGTTTTGGTGCGGTTACATCATGCTCTATGTGGCTTTTATATAAATCGCGTTTTGCTGCAATCCATCCGTACTTACCTTTACTTTCGAATACATAGTTGCCAGAAGGTGCAGTAAATTGGCCATATACGGCATCTTTACCTACCGTTAAAACGGTATTATGCATGCGACCGTCAACACCCACTATTTTACCAAATATGCTCTTATCGCCATTTTCAGACTCAACCACATTAGTCACTTCTGCGGTGAATGTTTCGGCTGTTTGCGGAATAGCTAAATCGAAGTTTTCGCCAGTCTCTAACGCCTGTAAAGAATTTAAATCAAACTCAATATAGGCTTCGTTATGTAAGTCGGTAGGTAAAACTTTTGCGTTTATGAGCACTTGCTTTGCTTTGTCGGATAGGCGATTTACGGCATCAAATTCTTCAAACGGTAAGCTGCTGTCAGGGGCAACAATGGGTTTTACGGTAATGGGATCTTTACTCATATCAATAGGTGCAGGGGGATGTGTATTGCGCGTTTTTTGTAAATCAATAGGAACAAAATCAATAGCAACAGGCGCGATAGGTTCGCCCGTTTCATCTGCATTAAAAAATAGCCCATAAACTGCAAATGCCGATAATGGTATAGCAATTAGTAAGACGACAGAACTCTTCATTTGTTTCTCTTTTAGTGTTTTTGGTTAACTATTTGTTACGTTTTATATTATTAAATGGATTAGATCAAGATAATAAATGTAACCGAAAAGAATTATTTCTTAATTTTATAATTCCTTATAAAATATAAGGATATTTATTTTTGGTGTGTTTTTTGCTCTTTTTAGTATTGGTTTTTAGTAGTGTTTACACGGGCTTTGGCGCAGTTACAGGTACTTGTTTGTTTAGTTAAATACAATGGTTAAAAGTGACTTTTTGACGTTAATTACAATGAAAAATAAAAAGTGAATTTATTTCACCTTTTGTAAACCAATCGCTAATTGCAATGTAATTATTGGGCACGTATGTTGTGTGCTGCATAAATGCATTACGAGGAATTTATGAAGGTGTCTGATCAGTTGCTTAACCGAATTACAGCAGGACTTGTGGCTGTAATTATTGGTTTTTCGAGTTCTATTGCATTAATTTATCAGGTAGTGATAACCCTTGGTGGTACGCCCGATTTAGTAGCTAGTTGGATTTTAATGCTCGGTTTAGTGATGGGCACAACGTCAATTGGTTTATCGTACTATTACAAAGTACCTGTTTTAATTGCGTGGTCTACCACGGGAGCTGCATTACTTATTTCAAGTGCCCAAGGGTATAACTTAAACGAGGCTATTGGCGCGTTTATGCTCAGTGCATTGCTCGTGTTTTTGTCGGGGGTTACGGGCTGGTTTGAAAAAATAATGAACCGTATTCCAAGTGAGCTTGCATGCGCCATGTTGGCCGGCGTGCTTGTTACCTTTGGTATCGATGTGTTTAATTTTATGAACGACATGCCTTTAGTAATTGGCTTAATGGTCGTTATGTACTTTATTGGTAAACGCTTTTTTGCCCGCTTTGCTATGTTAAGCGTGCTTATTATAGGTGTATTACTCGCTTGGCAAATGGGCCATATTGATACCAGCGCGCTGCACTGGAAAATGAGCGAATTTGCTTATATTGAACCCGCTTTCCACTTGCAAGCATGTATTAGTATAGGCTTACCACTTTATATAGTTACCATGACTTCGCAAAATTTACCGGGTATTGCGGTTTTAAAAGCACATAAATATAAAGCGCCTATATCTGCATCTCTTAATGTTACTGGCTTTGTAAATATGCTTAGTGCTCCTTTTGGAGCCTACTCTATTAATTTAGCCGCGATTACCGCAGCTATATGTATGAGTGATGAGGCGGATAAAAATCATGATAAACGTTATTGGGCGAGTATAGCGGCTGGCGTATTTTATATTTTAATGGCGTTGTGCGCAGCTACATTAGTTGGCTTGGTAGCAAGTTTACCACAGGCACTTATTTTAGCTTTGGCGGGCATTGCGCTATTTGGCACCATTGCTAATAGTTTGCAGCAAGCCCTTAGTAGTACTGAATATACTGAGGCCGCAATAGTCACTTTTTTAGTAACTGCATCTAACTTAACATTGCTCTCAGTAGGGTCTGCTTTTTGGGGGATTATAGCGGGTGTGCTAACGCTTATTATCACCAGGAAAGACTAAAAACTGTGAATATGTAAAGCGAAATTATTGCTCATATAGATGATTAAAATAGTTTAACCAAGCTTATTAAAAAGGCTGCAATTGCAGCCTTTAGTTTTACAAACAGAGTTTACCTAATCATAAGTATGATGGCGAGTTACGCTAAACCGATTAAGTATATGGTGCATAACATACACAACACATAAGCTTAAGATTATAGCCACAGATACCGAACTAAACCGGTACATTGCACTATAAACAAGATCTTGGCCTGGCCCGAGTGAATTTCCAAACAAAATACCAAATGTAGTCAATACACCAAAACCAATGCCAGGTATGCCTCCGCCTAAAATATGAAAGCGCGCAAAAACAAACGAAAGTATCCATAAAATAGCCATCGGAAAAAGTAAAAAATCAGAGTGACTATACAAAAATAGTTGCGATAGTAACGCTGCATTACAGCCTATAAGCGTTCCAATTGCTCGCTGCCAACCGGCCATACCTGCGGCTTTCCAGCACAACGAAAATAAAATAAGCACAGAAGCTGCCTGCGCAGATATTGAGTCTTGTAAATCAAGAACCTGAAAAACAACAAAAGAGAGCGTAGCCACGGTTGAGCATAACAATACCTCATGGCGAATACTTTCTTTTGCTTTAGCTGGCATTACTCGCCCAGGCCTTGCGGTTACATCAGGAAATAGGCCATGCATTAATGCTCCAATAATAACGGTTAAGAATATAGCCAAACCATTAGTCAAGATTAACGGATAAATACTGCTTCCTTGATCAACATAGCTGGAAAAATGTAGCTGAATAGAAAGACTGATTACGCCTAAAGCGCCAAATAAAAAGGCACTACCGCTACTCATTTTATGAAATAAAAAGCAGAAAACACCAAACACTAACAATGTCATAACGACTGGCAAGTGAGAAAACAATCCCTGCATTATCAGCACTATAAGTGCGCTAAATGCAGCAGATGCTATAAATTGATTTATAAGCCCACGACTTAACGTAGGTACCATGCCCAATATCAACATAGGATAAACGGTAAAAAATATACCATTGGGCCAGTTCATTAATTTACTAATAGTAAAGCCAAGGGTACAGCCACCTGCAATGCGCAGTGCTTGGCGAAGGCCATTGGAGTCTAATTGTGGGCCTTGGCTAACAATTTGAGTCATAAAGCCTCCATTAATAAATGTAGTGTAACCAGCTAATAAACCTGATTTGTGCAGAGCCAAACCATTGCCCAATTGTTGATTCTGGTAATAATTGTACTGTTGCACGTGAGCCACTAGGCATGTTTGCTATTAAGTCTTGATGATTTATGAGCTTTAAGTGAATGCGTTGACGCTGTGCATCACGCACCCAGCGATTACTGGTTTCTGTTGTACTTAGTAAACCATTAGCACTAAGTTGACCACTGCTAACGCCTGCTTCAAATGTTTCAAGTATTGCGTCGTAAACTTCACCTGGACGGCTATCAAATACTACACGCGCTTGGGTGCCTTGCTTCATATTTGAGAGTGACTTTTCTCTAAAGTCGGCAACTAAGTCGGCTTTTTTAGCAACAATAGCTAATAATGGGCTGCCTGCAACTGCGTATGCGCCGTTTAATAATTGTAAGTTAGCAACTACACCGTCACTTAATGCGCGCACTTTTGTGTAGGATAAATTTAACTCAGCCTGTGCTAACTGGTTAGCAGCGTGGCGCATGGCTAAGTTTTTGTTACCTGAGTCACCTCTAGCTAAAACCGCTTCAGCTAACTGCGCTTCAAGGGCTGCAACATTTGCTTTACTCGCTTCAAAATTAGCACGAATGCTTTCAAGTTCTTGCTCCGATATAGACTTTTGCTTATAGAGCTTTTCGCCTCTGCTTTTTAATAGTTTTTGCTCATGCTGTTTAGCGTTTGCTGCACTTATTTGTGCCTCAAGCGCTTTAACATTGGTATCAAGGCGTTTATTTTGTAATTTGGCATCATCAAGGGCGAGTTGAGCTTGTTCTTTAGCTAAATTATATGGGCCTTCATCGATACTAAATAATATATCGCCTGCTTTAACTGATTGGTTATTACTAACTTGCACACTAGTGACTCGGCCACTAATTTGCGGTGATATTTGCACAACAGGGTGATAAACACGTGCTTGTGGTGTCACAGGCAAAACCATATCGGCCACTAAATAGTAAATAAATACTAAGATAAACCCTATGAGAGAAAACCTTACATAGCGTGCAAACTTTTGATCCGGTGTCATTTTTAGCCTTACTTATTAACTTGAATACATTTAAGGGCGTTTTGCTCCATTTTGATCAAACCAAATGCAATCGCATCTAGTTGCTCAACAGATAAACCGCTGTATAACTGATTTTTTATATCGGAAATAGTCTCTTGCAATGAATGTAAAATGGCATCACTTTGCTCAGTAAAATAGAGTCTTTTACTGCGTTTATCATGTTTGTCTACACGGCGAACAATTAACGATTGCTCCTCTAATTGCTTAAGCGTACGAGTCAATGAAGGCATTTCTATCCCTAAGCTATTAGCAAGTTCAAGTTGTGTTAGTCCCTCACCACGCATACTAATATGCATTAGTGCAGTCCAGCGCGATTGAGTAAGCCCTAAAGGCTCAACAGCAATAGTTACCGCTTCGCGGCATAAGCGATGAACTCGGCCCATATTACCGATAACAGTTAAATCGAGCGTTTCGTGAAAAGGTTTGTGTGTAGGCATAGCCATCCCAACATAGTTAGCAAGCTAACTATTTTATCATTACTTAGCTTGCTAAGTAAATATATGAAAGAGAGGGAAATGGTAAAATATTTGCTAAACCTCACTTGTAAAAATGGTGAGGTTTAGCAGGAGTTTAAAAGTTAAGTAAATTAGCAGGGGAGTATTGATCGGTAAGTACTTTTGTATCTGCAGGCCAATCTTGATCGTTTTTAGTAAATTGCATAAATTGGCTAATCGCTTTTATGTCTATACCGTATTTTACTAATTTAGGGGCCAGAGCATTTACACGCGTGTTAATTTGCGCTTCGCTCGGCATTGATTTAAGTCCCGCTAAAATAATACGATTACTACGATTTTCGCGACTTACATTTATAAAGTCGCCAAATACAGCGTGGTAAGTTGCCGACTCATGTTCATAAAGTTTACTACTTGAAAACGTATTTGCAGCTATAACGCCGCCTTCGGCTAATACGCTTTGTACTTCTTCAAAAAACTCTTTAGTAAGCAAATGCTCCGGAATATAGTCGCCGTTAAATGCATCCAAAATAATCCAATCGTACTTTTGTTTTTTAATTGCGGCACGTTTTATAAAAATACGGCCATCTTGCACGCTTGATGTCACTAAATCGTTTTCTATAAAGTTAAAGTAATCGCGTGCAACTTTAGTTACTGCAGGATCTATTTCAACATTATGAATTTTTGCAGTGGGGTATAGCTCATGAATAACGTTAGAAAGCGTACCGCCACCTAGCCCTATAATAAGTACATTTTTAGGGTTATCGGCTACTAAAAGGCTCGCAAAAGTCAATTTTGTGTAATTAAAAACAAGTTTGTCGGGATTGTTCTTATACATACAGCTTTGGCTTGTTTGGCTACTTTTAGTATTAAATTTAAGGCAACGTAAGTCGCTCGTTTCTTCAACAATAATATTGCGATAAAGCGAGCGCTCTTCGTGGATAACTTTACTACACGCAAAACCCGAAAATGCAATTAACGGCAGTAGTAAATATTTAAGCATGAGCAAGCTCCTTATTACTAGCCAAGGTATTAATTACAATCGCGACTAAACCCAGTGACCCAAGCGTTAGAGCAAAGGCGCTAATAATAGTATTTACGTCAAACGCGAGTACAAAGTAAAATGAGGTAATTATAGTACCCAGTGCACTGCCAAGCGTACTTACAAAGTATAAACGCCCAGCGACTTGGCCGCTTTTATCTCTATCGGTTACTAGTAAGCGCACAGAGTAGGGCGAGATCATGCCTAAAATAACGGTAGGTATAAAAAATAAAGCAGTTGACGTTAAGAGTGAGCCGTAGCGGCTATCTTCAATATGGGTAAATATAAATTCCATTATTGGCTGCGAAAATAATGTAATAGGCACCACCATAATGCTGGCTATTAAAAATATTAAACCATATTTGGTAAGTGATGCATTTTTAGTGCTGAGTTTACCGCCAAGTAAATACCCAAAAGATAAACTAAGCATAAATACTGTAATTATACTGCCCCAAATATGTACGCTACTACCAAAAAAAGGGGCGAGAATTCTCCCTCCTAAAAGTTCAATCCCCATAATGCAAAAACCGCTGCAAAAAGCTAAAAAGTAAATTAACGCGTTTGTTTTTATGCTCATGTAATTATCGTTATGTAACTTAAGTAGAACACTATACTAACGTGATGACACGGCAGTCGCTAGTGCATTAATTAATCGCTCAGTGATTTTTTAAAAAGAAGTTTTGTTATAAAGTAACACATGCTACAAT
Source organism: Pseudoalteromonas sp. APC 3355 (assembly GCF_030407615.1). Taxonomy (NCBI): domain Bacteria; kingdom Pseudomonadati; phylum Pseudomonadota; class Gammaproteobacteria; order Alteromonadales; family Pseudoalteromonadaceae; genus Pseudoalteromonas; species Pseudoalteromonas sp. APC 3355. The sequence goes on from NZ_JASDDB010000003.1 coordinate 339,522, forward strand.
TTTGTTATAATATAACACTTGCTTAGTTAATCAATCACATGAAGTACTCTTTAATTTATTTAGCCTGCCTAGGAATTAGTGCGCCCAGTATTGCGCAAGATCAAAAAGAAGAAATCGAAAAAATATCTGTCACTTATAAACAAGCTTATCGCGGTGATATTCCTCAAAAGCAAATGCCACAATCTATAGTTAGTATTAATAGTGCTGAGCTTACTAAAAAAGGAATTACTCAACTACAAGATGCGCTTGATTTTTCAGCTAGTATTTCACGTAAAAACAATAGCGGTGCATTGTGGGATAGCTTTTCTATTCGTGGCCTTTCGGGTAACGAAAACATGCCATCGGGCTATTTAGTTAATGGCTTTAGCGGTGGGCGTGGTTTTAGCGGCCCGCGTGATATATCTAACATTGATTACATTGAAGTACTAAAGGGCCCAGGTTCAGCACTTTATGGGCGATCAGAGCCAGGCGGGACTGTAAATATTGTAACTAAAAAGCCACAGTTTGACTCACAAGGCGAGCTAAAACTAAGCTTAGGCAGCGACAGTTTTAATCGCGTTGAAGGCGATTACACCAGCGGCATTAACGATACCACCGCGTTTAGAATAAATGGCGCATGGCAAGATAGTGACAGCTACCGCGATGAGGTATACACCAATAAAAAGGTGATTACGCCGTCTATATATCATCAAATAAACGCATCGACCAGTGTAACTTATGAGTTTGAATACGTAGATTTAGCTCAGCTATTCGACCGTGGTGTTGTCGTACTCGATAACGATTTTGACACCCTACCAAGCTCGCGCTATTTAGGTAACCCAAACGATGGAGACACGCAGGTTTACTCTCGAGGCCACCAAATTACGCTTAACCACGATATTAACGAGGAATGGTCACTTGTTGTAGGTGCAAATTATCGAGACTCTAGCTTAACGGGTTTTTCGTCAGATGCAGAACTTGCACCGTCACGCCAATCGTTATTTGAAGATGGCCGCACACTTACCCGCCAGCAGCGCTATCGCGACTACGAAGTAGAAGATTTAAGTGTAAAGTTTGAAGTTAGTGGAAGTTTAGATACAGCCGGCATTTCGCATCATTTATTAATAGGTATTGATGCATATAAATACGATTTGCGCACGGCGCTTTCTCGTTATCGTGGCGGTAATGGCACTTATACTATTGATATTTTTGAGCCTGATTATTCTGGTGAACGTCCTGCTGTTTCGCTACTTTATGAAAATGATGAAGAGCAAAACGCTTACGGTATTTACATTCAAGATCAAATGGATATCACTGATAAGTTTAAACTTTTACTTGGTCTTAGATTTGATAGCGTAGACCAAGATATTTTAGAAACCAACAGCGGTGTGTTTTCAACCAGTTCTGAGAGCCAAATAAGCCCACGCGTTGGCGTAGTGTACGAACTAAATAATACAATAACCTTTTACAGCAGTTACTCTGAAGGCTTTCTACCACTGAGCGGTACTGATGCAAACGGCGACCCGTTTGGCTTTGAGTACAGCGACTCGTTTGAAGTTGGTGCTAAGTTTGAATACTTAGGTGTAAACGGTACTGTGGCACTTTTTGATGCTTCTAAAAGTAATATGTTAGTGGCAGATCCTGTAAACGTTGGTTTTTCGGCTCCCATTGGTAAAGCTGATAGCAAAGGGTTTGAGCTTGATTTAAATACCTATATTACCGATGCAACAGCATTTAACTTATCGTACGCCTATATAGATGCCACCACAGCAAACGACATTATTAATGCCGATTGGGGCGTGCCAATAGAAAAAGGCAGCCCACTGGTCAATGTACCAAAAAACAATCTAAACCTTACACTTAGCCATCAAACAGCATTAATGGGTAAAGAGCTTGAATTTGGTGCAAGTTACCAATATACCAGCAGCCGCCTAGGTGATGCCGCAGATTTGAGCTTTAGACTACCAAGTTACCAATTGGTCGGCGTGTTTGGTCAATTAAATTTAACAGATAAAACAGAGCTAAATGTGAGTATTCATAACATTTTTAATGAAGCCTACGCTCAAAGTAGTTATAACGCTTTGTGGGTTTATCCGGGGGCGCCTACGCAATTTAAAATGTCGATAGCTTATAATTTTTAATAGCTTAGCTTATTAAGCTTTTAAACAGTTTTCATCCTGAAGCGTCTTAATTTAATAATTAAGGCGCTTTTTTATTTAAATTAAGGTTTCTTAAGTTTTCTTTAAGTTTCGCTCGCTAAGTTACAAACATACACTTTATATGAGCGATGTTTATGCAATTAGCACACCTACCTTCATCACCCGTTTATATTCAAAATAACTCACGCTTTGTGAGTGCTCGCGTTAATGATGAGCATAGAAGTGCGTTAGAAAACACAGTTAAAGAAGGTTTTTTAGTCGCTTATAACGCCACGCTTACCTCTTTTATGCCATTACTTTGCCAATACACGACAAACGAAGGGCAATGCACTTTGGGTTTAAGGCAAGCAACAGCTCCTCTATTTATAGAGCAATACTTAGCACAGCCCATTGAGCATTTTTTACCTGAGAACACACAGCGTAATAAAGTATTTGAGCTTGGCAACCTATGCTCTACACATCGCAAAGCAACGCTTGGGCATTTTATTGTTGTTAATGAAGCCCTGCAAAGTGTAGGAGCAAAACATTTAGTATTTTGCGCCACTAAAAAAGTACGTGCACTGCTGCGCTTATTAGGCGTTAACTGCACTGAAATTGCTGTGGCAAACAGTTTTGTTGTGGAGCATCCGCTAAGTTGGGGAAGTTACTACGCTAATCAGCCTACCGTATGCGTTGTGAGTTTAGAGCAAGCTCACCAACAGGTATTAAATACCCCAATGCTTTATAGTTTGATGCAGCAAAATCACTCAAATATCAATTCTTTGGTAAATGCGTTGGTGAATGTATGAATTACTATAATACCCATGCAATATCGCCATTAATTATTGCCCACAATAAAGAGCAAACACTTGAAATTAACGTGGATGAGTTTAACCAGCAAATACAAAAAATAGTAAAAATACTACATAGCTTTAACGGCAAATGTATCGCTTATAAGCTCGATAATACGCCAGCTTGGCTTGTTATTGATGCCGCTACTGCGGTTTCGAATAAAGTGGCTGTGCCAATTGCTCACTTTTTTAGTGAACAACAAACTCAATATGTACTAGCGCAATGCGGCGCTAATATATTTATGAGCGACATACCAAACCCTTTATTTGGGGAGCCGACCGCATCAATTACTTTATTTGAGTGTTACACATTATATATTTACGAAATTGTTGTAGCTAAACCCGTCAGTTATTTTCCAGATACTCAAAAAGTAACATTTACGTCAGGATCGACTGGGCAACCAAAGGGCGTGTGTTTATCTGCAAATAGCCAAATGCAGGTAGCTCAATCTCTGTGCGATAAAATTAATATTAAAAAGCCTGTGCATTTATGTTTATTGCCGCTTGCTGTATTGCTTGAAAATATAGCCGGTGTGTATGCCCCTTTAAAAAGTGGCGGTACAGTGCATTTAATGCCGTTAAATGAATTAGGCTTTGTTGGTACTGCATTAAAACAGCCCGCACAGCTTATTGCTGCGATTGATAAAGTTAAGCCAAATACGCTTATTTTAGTGCCTGAACTATTAGCATGCTTAGTTACTTTTGCAGAAGATGGATGGCAACCGCCTAGTTCGTTACAGTTTATTGCCGTAGGTGGTGCGCTTGTCAGCGAAATGCTAATAGTAAAAGCACGTAGCTTAAACTTACCGGTGTACCAAGGTTATGGACTTTCTGAGGCGGCATCTGTCGTTAGTTTAAATACACCCACAAACGATAACATCCATAGTGCCGGCTCTGTGTTACCTCATATTCAAACCAAAATTGAAAATGGCCAGCTTTTTATAAAAGGCGATTTGTTTTTAGGTTACTTAAACCATCAACCTCACAACAAAGACCAGTGGTATGCAACCGGTGATCTAGTCGAGCAGCGTCAAAATACTTTATTTATTAAAGGCCGATTAAAAAACCTAATTATTACCAGCATGGGTCGTAACATCAGTGCCGAGTGGCCTGAATCACTATTACTCAGTCAAAGCGGTATTTTACAAGCCGTTGTGTTTGGTGAGGGGCGACCTTTTCTCAGTGCCATTATTTACGCCGATACAAAGCTAAGTAACCCAGTGTTAGCGCAGTACATTAAGACAATTAATAAACAACTACCCGACTATGCTCGAATTCAAAAGTGGCATCGTTTAGCTGCCCCATTAAGTGTGCAACAAGGATTATTAACAACAAATAATCGCCCAAAACGAGATGCCATAAGTAAGCAATACCATGCTGTGTTTGATCAATTTTACCGACTTGGAGAAGTAATTAATGAGTGATTTTTTTAACACCCTTAAAGAGCAAACTAAACAAGAGCAAAACTACCTGCTTGCAGCGCCGATTATTCAGCGTGTTTTTAAAGGCGAAGCATCACTTGAAGAATACGCCTCGTTTTTAGCGCAAGCGTATCATCATGTTAAGCATACTGTGCCATTAATGATGTCGGTTGGTGCACGATTAACCGACGATCAAGAATGGCTGCGCGAAGCCGTCGCAGAATACATTGAAGAAGAGATAGGTCATCAAGAGTGGATACTTAATGACATTGCAGCCTGTGGTTTTGACAAAGAAACAGTACGGTGTAGTCAGCCGCAATTTGCTACCGAAATGATGGTGTCGTATGCGTACGACTCCATTGCACGTAAAAATCCGTTGAGCTTTTTTGGCATGGTGCATGTGCTTGAAGGCACTTCTATAGCGCTTGCGGATAGCGCCGCTTCAAACATTGCAAATGCTGTGGGTTTACCTAAAAAAGCATTTAGTTATTTAACCTCTCACGGCGCGCTTGATATAGAGCATGTAAAGTTTTTTGAAAACCTAATGAACCAAATAACAGACGAGGCGGATCAACAAGCCATAATTCATGGTGCAAAGCGCTTTTATCGTTTATACGGCGATATATTTCGTGGACTCGATGACGAACCATTTTTTAAAGCACGTGCACAAGGCAAATTGGCATGAGTAGTTCTTTATGTGTGCTCACTGGTGCAACAGGCGGAATAGGGCAAGCGATTGCTAAAGCCCTATATGCAAAAGGGTGGAAGTTACTACTTGTAGGGCGAAATACCCAAGCCCTTGAAAAACTGAGCCGTGCATGCCCAGACAGTGAAATATTTACGGGCGATTTAACCGACGATACAACACGTATTAACCTAGCAATAAAAGCCAAGCAACTCGGCGGCGTTAAATTACTTATTAATAACGCAGGTATAAATACAATGCAAAGCCTTGAGCACACAAGTAATGAGCAAATAGATAATACGCTCATTACTAATTTGTCGGTGCCTATTAAATTATGCCAGTTATTTTTAGGGCAGTTAGCGTATACCAAAGGCACTATTGTTAACGTGGGATCATCGTTTGGCAGTATTGGCTACCCGTTTCAAACGCTTTATTGCGCCAGTAAATTCGGTTTACGTGGCTTTACAGAAGCGTTATCACGTGAGTTGAATGGTTCAGGCGTTAAAGTGACCTATTTAGCACCAAGAGCAACAGATACATCCATTAATAGCAGTAAAGCGCGGGCAATGAATAAAGAGCTCGGCAATAAAATGGACTCGCCAGAATTAGTTGCTCAAGAGTTATTAGCTCTTATAAGTTCAAACCAAACAAGGCGCTTTATTGGTTTTCCTGAAAAATTATTTGCACGCATAAATGGCGTATTCCCAAACGTTGTTGATAACGCTATTGCAAAGCAACTACCTAAAATTAAACGTTTTTTAAGTTAACAAACACACAAGGGAAAAATTATGTATAAATTTACACTCGCATTTTATTTAATACTAACCTCTGTATTTGCAACTACAGTACACGCAGATGAAGCGCAAGACTTAATCGATATTCAACAAAAGTGGGCAATTGCTAATTACGAACTTGAAGACGATGCGCAAATAGACGCGTTTACGAAACTAAGTGAGCAAAGCGCATTATTTGTTAAAGACTATCCAAGCTCGGCGCAAACACATATTTGGAATGGCATTGTGTTAGCCAGCTTTGCTGGCGCAAAAGGGGGCTTGGGCGCACTTGGTTTAGCAAAAGAAGCAAAAGCGTCACTCGAAAATGCACTCTCGATTGATGGCACTGCATTAAATGGCTCAGCTTACGCAAGCCTTGCAACGCTTTATAGCAAAGTACCTGGCTGGCCAATTGGTTTTGGTGATGACGACAAAGCTGAAAAATTATTTAAACAAGCGCTCGCTTTTAATCTCGAAGGCATTGATACTAATTACTTATACGGTGAATACTTGTATGACGAAGGCGATTATAAACAAGCTAAAGCGCGACTACTTGTAGCACAAGCTGCTGGGATTCGTGATACTCGGGCAAAAGCAGATAAATATCGTCAACAAGCAATAAGTCAGTTATTGGCAAAAGTAGATAAAAAATTAAAAAGATAAACACATAATGCATTTATTACTCGTTGAGGACGATCATTTAGTGGCGCAAGGGCTTATTCGCTCTTTGCGCCAAGAGGGCTACAGCGTAGAGCACAGTGGCACAGTAAAGCACGCCTTAGAGTGCCTTTCTAGTGGTGAGATTGAGCTTGTTATTCTCGATTTAGGATTGCCTGACGGCGACGGCTCGCAAGTTTTAAAGCATATTAAAGCGCAAAAAAAAGTAATACCAGTGGTTATTTTAACTGCACGCGGCAGTATTGACGACAAAGTCCAAGGGCTCGATATGGGGGCAGATGATTACCTTGCAAAGCCGTTTGACCCCGCTGAGCTATTTGCCCGTTTACGTGTAGCAAGCCGGCGCATTAATCAAACACAATCAAGCTTATTACGCTGTGGTGATGTAGTAATGGATACTTCTGCTCATACAGTTAAACTAAGTGGGCAGTCACTTACACTACCTCGAAAAGAATACATGCTTTTAAAAGCGCTGATGGAAAATCAGGGAAGGGTACAGTCAAAACAACAACTCGAAAACAAACTTTACCAATGGGGTGAAGAAGTCGGCTCTAATGCCATAGAGGTGCATATTCATCATCTTCGTAAAAAATTCCCTAGTGATTTTATTAAAACCTTACGTGGCATTGGCTACGTGGTTGGTAAGCGTTAGAGTGTATTTGTTTTTCGAGGTTGAAAATGTCAATTCGTAAACGTCTGACCTTAATTTTACTTTCAATGATGGTGCTAACTTGCTTTTTAGCATTAGTAAAAGGCTATCAAAAAAGTATGCACCACGGTGAAAGTTTGCTTGATGATGAACTTAAAATAGTGGCTGGCGTTTTAATTGAGCAACCATTGGCACTAAGCACAGATGCAGTACAAGTCAGTAATAATAGCGCTCAGTTGTTGTATCAAATTTGGCAAAATAATAATTTACTTAGTGGCTCATCGAGTTTAACGAATAACCAAATTAGTTTTAGCGAGGGCTTTCAAACAGCCAATGTAGCAGGACAGCGTATGCGGGTATTTGTGATGAGTAAAAACACCCGTAAAGTCATCGTTGCTGAACCTATGGCAAAGCGGTTTGAATTAGCTGAAGCCGTTATTTTATCTGCAATGTTACCTATGCTATGGGCAGTCCCTCTGCTTGCTATTTTTATTAGCTTTTTCGTTAAATACGCATTAGCCCCTCTTACTCGATTATCTAAGCAGTTGGCGTCTCGCCAAGCGAACGACTTTACGCCAATTAACTGGCAAGTAACCGACGAGGAAATTAAACCGGTTATTAATCGTTTAAACGACTTATTTAAACGCGTAGAAACGGCCTACTTACGGGAGCGCTTTTTTGCCTCAGATGCAGCTCACGAATTACGTACCCCGCTTAGTAGTTTAAAAATTAATGTACATAATTTGGCTAATAAACAGAGTAATCTGCAAGACCATCAAGAACTCCAAGCAATGTCACAAGGCATTAATCGCTTAAGTAATATTGTTGAGCAAATGCTAATTTTAGGACGCACTCAGCCTGAACAATGGCAGAGGCAATTTAGCGAACAATCATTACTAACGATTACTCAGCAAGTCGTATCGGAGCAATACGACAAAATAGATGAAAAAAACCAAACCATTAGTCTTGAAGGCGATGATTTTGTAATTAATGGTGATGAGTTTACATTAACCACGCTTATCGCTAATTTACTTAGCAATGCCATAAAATACACACCCAATAATGGTCAAATTATAATTAAATTAGTATCAAGTAATAACGGCTTTAGTTGGCAAATTGATGATTCTGGTGCGGGTATGACTGAAGAGCAAAAAGAGCGAATATTCAATCGTTTTTATCGAGTAGGTGGCGATCAGCATCCATCAGGCGAGCAAGGTGCTGGTTTAGGTATGGCGATTGTTCAACATATAATTGCTATTTATGGCGCAAGTATTCATTTAGCGAATAGTCATTTAGGTGGGCTAACCGTTAAGGTTACTTTTACGGGAGTAAAAAGTGACTAAACGTTTATTTAATCGGTGCATTTGTTGTTTGTTATTTTTGTCGTTTAACGCGGCGAGTAAAGAGTACCTTATTGTTTTGAAAGATCATTTGTTTTATCCCTCACAAATTACCATTCCCGCGAATAAAAAAGTAAAACTATTGATAGAAAACCAAGATAGCACACCAGAAGAGTTTGATAGCTTTGATTTAAACAGAGAAAAAGTACTCTACCCAAACCGTAAAAGCATTATTTATATAGGACCGCTTAGTAAAGGGTATTACGAATTTTTTGGTGAGTTTTCGCCCAATACAGCAAGGGGCGTTGTAATAGTTGGTGATGAGGAAGCGCAGCATGCTAATAACTAGTTTAGTCATGAGTCTTAATCAATTACTACCTGTGGCTATTTTATTAGTGCTACTACAAGTAGTTAAAAAACAGAGCTCTTTAAAAATAGGATCTGCTTTACTAATTGGCGCGCTCATGTCGTTTATGTACATGCAAAGTGCATCATGGGTGAGCCAGTGGTTTGAACACCAAGGGCTAGAGTACTCACAAATAGGGCTATGTATTACTATATTTATAGCCGTATTAGTATTTGCAATAAAACAAAAATCAGCGGCTTTTTATATTGCTGTTATAAGCACAATAACATTGTATTTAAGCCACTATATTATTTACCTCACCAGTTTTTGGCAAAGTAATGATGCAGGGCAAAGCTTATTTATTGGCACTTTATTAGGTGTTGGAATTTGTTTAAGTTTTAGCGTATTGCTGTACTTTTTAATGAATGCAATTAAGCACCGCTTTGGTATGTATCCGCTTTTTACTTTGCTTGCTTTTAACAGCGCGGCTAAGTTATTAGTTGCACTGGATTTGGCAAGCCAAATAGACTTAATTACCAACACCGCAACCGTGTGGGATTTACGCGATGTATTAAGCGAAAACTCTGAACTCGGGCGCGTACTGCGCGCCCTGGTTGGTTACGAGGCTACCCCGGATCTAATGAGTGTACTTATATATAGTACAAGTAGCGTGATATTTTTATCACTTTGTTATGTTATTTCGGCTTCAATTTCTAAGGAACGTGTATGAAAGCACTCAACCTATATTTAGCGCTTAGCTTTACCGTTTTTTGTTTGTTGGTACTTTCAACCCCAGCAAAGGCCGATGGAATTGTTGTTGATAAGGTATATCACCCCTATGTTTTACCTTTTGAGCGAGAGTTTGAATGGCGGTTAGTGTCGCACCAAACAGATAGTGGCAACATACTAGCGCAGCGTTTGGGTGGTGGCGGTGCTATTAACGATACAATGGCACTAGAAGGCTATTTAGTTGGTGAGCGAGATGACAACGGCGACTTTGGTTTAGAAGCTTATGAGCTTGAACTACGCTGGCAATTGATTGAGCAAGGTAAATTATGGGCCGATTGGGGGGCATTATTTGAGCTTGAAAAAAAACATAATGAAGATGTGTATGAAGCAACTACGGGTTTTGTGATAGAAAAAGAGTTTGGCAAAACAAGCTTAACTATGAATGCCTTTTTAGTGTACGAGTGGGGGCAGGATATTCAAAATGAATGGGAAAGCGAGTTTAGAGCGCAATATCGCTATCGCTATCGTTCTGCTTTTCAGCCATCTATTGAGGTGTACGTAGGAGAAGACTTTGTTGGCATAGGGCCTGGGTTTATAGGTTTGCAGCGTTTTGATGGACAAAAGCAGTTAAAATGGGAAGCGGGTTTTATCACTGAGATAAGCCAATCAGAAAAAAATCATAGTTTTAGGCTCGCATTAGAATTTGAATTTTAATAACCAAGGAAAGCGGTTTTGGTTGTTTATCACTCTGATTATAGATAGGTACTTGACATATTTTAAAAAATCTATATAGTGGGCTGCAGCTAGAAAGAAAGCATGTAAGCTATAAATCTCCATTTCGATGTTGTATAAGTAATACTTGTAGTACCGTCCTGAAGTTTTTAAAGTACCATCTCATTTTTTGCTACACCCGCTCTTATGAGCATATTTTTTATTTTATATCAGGATATTACAATGTCTAACATCGTATCAGGTACAGTTAAGTGGTTCAACGAGTCTAAAGGTTTTGGTTTCATCGAGCAAGAAAATGGCCCAGACGTTTTCGCACATTTCTCAGCAATCAAAAGCGAAGGTTTCAAAACTTTAGCTGAAGGCCAACGTGTAGAGTTCACTCTTTCACAAGGTCAAAAAGGTCCACAAGCTGATAACATCACAGCTGTATAATTTTACTTTTTAAGTAAAATGAAAAAAAGCGCTTAAGGCGCTTTTTTTGTGTCTGAAATTTGACATAAACCAAGCAACGCCTGTTATTAGCCCCTCCAAATATTTGTTTTTCTATTCTTCTAAGCCATTCTTTTAAGCAATTGTGTTAATGCAAGTGAGTTTAAGCTTGTGATTAATACCGCCCATTTCTCTTCTTATAATTTTTTAAAAAGAAAATAGATCTAATTTTTGGCTCATATTTACAGTAATGCATCAGCTGGAACCTTTGACTATAAAGTGGGAAAGGTGCTGTAAGGCTGCAAAAATTACCGATTTTTGCGCATGCTAAATTGCATCGTATTTAATAAGTAAGTAGTTGTGTGTCATAAGCGATTTAACAAAGAATATAAAAAGTTAAGAATGAAAGATGATTTTGCCGCCTATAAGCGTACTTACCTTCAATGATTTATCTTTCATAAGGTAGCCCTTTCTTTTGCTTTATTTTTAAAAATGCAGCTTGCAGTGCTTCTATTAAATGCATATCTGTTTTTTTATTTGCAGCTAAATAAGCATCAATTGTTAGCTCATCTATTTTATAAATAAACTTTAAGTGCGCTGGTTTGAGCTTTAGATAATCACTCATCTGCTGCATGAACAAAGGATCGTCCACAATTAAATCTACTTTTTTAGCTAGTAGTAAAGAGTATGACTTTTGAATATCAGAGGTTAAAACAACTTCAAACCCCAGTTTAGCGAGGGTTTGTGTTGAAAAGTCATTGCGCTGCATAGCAATTTTGTACACTTTGGCTTGCTCAGTAGTGTTTATAATAAGATCATCTCGCTCTGATAGGCCAATAAAGCCTAGTTCAAAACGTCCGACAGGTCCTATCCAATAAAATTTTTCTTCTCGCTCTACAGTGCGTGCAAGGCTGTATATAAAGGTATTTTTAAGCTCATCTGCAATTTTATAAGCACGTGCCCAAGGGTACATTTGAATGTTAGGTGTTAGATCAGCCTCAGCAAATATATCTCTAATAAATTGAGTACCTTCACCTGCTACCTCACCATCAATCAACACCTGGTTTGGCGGTGCTAACTCTGTAACAACAAGGATGGGTTCCTTTGCTTGAACATACACAGAACAAATTAAAAAAAGAGAATAAAGAATATATTTCACAATAGCGGATCGTTAGTCGGTTAGCTTAAGTAATATAAGTGTGGCTGAAAATACGAAAAACACAAAAAATATTTATGTGACTTTGTTACTAAGATATTGGTTTATTTGAGTTATGTATAACCATAAATAAGGTTAAATAGCTTGAAGGTTGGGGAGTGTATAAATGTGGAAGGCCTAAAACGATAAAAGGGCCTTGCGGCCCTTGGTGAAGTATCGTTCAAGTCAGATAGAGCTTTAACCCCTTAAAGCGCTATCCTCTTGTTTTGCAACACCGGTGTTCATCTCAATAAGTTTCTAAGCTAGCGAGAGGAAAAACCCAGCAATTGCTGCGCTCATAAGGTTAGCCATAGATCCTGCTAACACTGCTCTGAGCCCTAAGCGTGCGATATCCTTCCGCCGACTAGGCGCCATACCGCCTAATCCACCTAGTAAAATGGCTATCGATGATAGGTTAGCAAAGCCACATAGAGCAAAAGTAACAATTGCTTGTGTGTGTGCGCTTAACGTATCGCGATAATTTATAAAGTCTAAGTAAGCAACAAACTCGTTCACTACTATCTTTTGACCAATAAAGCTGCCGGCTATAATTGCTTCATCCCATGGCACACCTAGTAACCATGCAACAGGAGCAAATACATAACCTAATATTTCTTGAAGCGTTAATGTTGGGTAATCAAACCACCCACCAATACCGCCTAATAAACCGTTTAATAGTGCAATTAGCGCTACAAAAGCAAGTAACATTGCACCTACATTAAGTGCTAAATGCATACCGTTTGCTGCACCTGATGCAGCTGCATCAATTACATTTACAGGCTTATCTTCGTCATCTAAATCTAAATCAGCTAAGTTATCTTTAGGCGTTTCAGTTTCTGGCACAATCATCTTGGCCATTAAAAAACCACCTGGAGCAGCCATAAAGCTCGCTGCTATTAAATACTTAAGATCTACGCCAATAATAACGTAACCAGCCATTACAGAGCCTGCCACAGTGGCTAAGCCACCTACCATCACTGCAAACAATTCCGATTTAGTCATTGTTGCTATAAATGGCTTAACTATCAGCGGTGCTTCAGTTTGGCCAACAAAAATATTTGCCGTTGCTGAAAGCGATTCTGTGCGAGAGGTTTTCAATAATTTTTGTAAACCGCCGCCTAAAATCCTAATTATCCAATCCATAATGCCAAGGTGATACAACACAGCAACAAGTGCTGAGAAAAACACGATAACGGGCAAAACTTGGATCGCAAAAATAAAACCTAATGTGTCTTGTGAGGCAAGTGGGCCAAACAAAAACCCAATACCGTCGTTTGCATAACCAATAACCGACGATACGGCTGCTGACATGCTCGTTAACACATTTTTTCCTGCTTCAAAAAACAGGACAAAACCGCCAATAACTACTTGCATCGCAAATGCTATACCAACGGTTCTTAAATTAATTGCCTTGCGATTAGTTGATGCCGCAAAGGCAATGCTTAGTAGCACACACATGCCCACTAAGCTCATAAATGTTGTCATACAAATGTTTCCCGTTGTTATTCTTGTAGTAAATATTTTATCTTACTTTTTATTATATCAATCGCAACGCGGTTCATACCGCCTCGAGTCACAACTAAATCTGCGTTATGCTTAGAAGGCTCAATAAATTGATAAAACATCGGTCTAACAGTTGCTTGATACTGCTCAACAACAGATTGTAATGTTCTGCCTCGTTGCTCCATATCACGTTGCATACGACGCATTAAGCAAATATCTAAAGGCGTATCTATAAACACCTTAATATCAAATTCTTTATTAAGCGCTTTGTCACTCAATAATAAAATACCTTCAACAATGAGTATTTTAGCAGCAGGCACTCGGCGAGTTTTCTCGCTACGTGTATGCTGTGCATAATCATACGTTGGTACTTCAACTGAATTTCCACTACGAAGCTGTGTTAAATGCTCAAGCATTAACGCATGTTCAAATGCATCAGGATGGTCGTAATTCGTTTGCGTACGATGCGCCATCGGTAAATGCGACTGATCCTTGTAGTAAGCATCTTCTTCAATAATGGCGATAGCGCCTGGTTCAAGCTCATTAACCAATTCATTGTATATAGTTTGGCTAAAAAGAGATTTGCCCGACGCAGACGCGCCTGCAATAGCTATAATAGTAGTTCGTGTCACTAAAGTTCTCACCCACACAGAAGGATATATTGTTGGTAGATCACAATAGCAAAAAAGACACGATTAATCTCTTTTGCTTCGCTTAAGAATGCAAATTTATAATGTTTAGGTTTTATGAAACAGGACTTTTGTCCTGTACGGAAAAATCGATCAGCGGATAAAGTAACCACCTAGAATCAAAGTGAGGTCAAAATGGCAAGAGCAATTATCTTAATGGCAGATAGCCTAGGAATCGGTGCAGCACCAGATGCAGATAAATTCGGCGATCTTGGGGCTAATACATTCGCTCACTTACTAAAAGCATATTACGACGAAACAGGCGCTGCATTATCGCTCCCTAACCTATCAAAACTTGGGTTAGTGGATGCATGTGAAGCTGCCGGTGGAGAACCGTGTTTAATTTCAGACCGCCAAGCTTCTCAAGGAGCATGGGGTTACGCTAAGGAATTATCTAGCGGAAAAGACACGCCATCAGGTCATTGGGAAATGGCAGGAGTACCTGTGTTATTTGATTGGGGATATTTCCCAAAAACACAGCCAAGTTTCCCACAAGAATTTATAGACGAGTTTATAGCTCGTACTGGTATTCCTGGCATTTTAGGCAACTGCCATGCGTCGGGAACAACCATTTTAGAACAGCTAGGTGAAGAGCACGTAAAAACAGGTAAACCAATCTGTTACACCTCAGCTGATAGCGTGTTTCAAATAGCCGCGCATGAAGAGTCATTCGGCCTAGAGAAGCTTTATCAAGTTTGCGAAATCGCACGGGCGCTACTTGATGAAATGAATATAGGACGAGTGATTGCGCGGCCATTTTTGGGTTCAAATAGCCAAGACTTTGCTCGAACGGGTAATCGTCGCGACTATTCAGTGCTTCCGCCAGCACCAACATTGCTAGATGTGTTAGCAAAAGACGGCGGCGAAGTAATTAGTATTGGTAAAATTTCAGATATTTACGCGCATCAGGGCATAACCCAAAAGCATAAAGCACCTGGGCTTATGAACTTGCTAGAAAAAACCAGCGAAGTAATGAAAAGCGCACCAGAACACAGCTTAATCTTTACTAACCTAGTTGATTTTGATGAAAAATTTGGTCATCGCCGTAACCCAGTAGGTTATGCAAAAGCATTAAAAGAATTTGATGACTATTTACCAACTATACTAAAACAGTTAAACGCAGATGACATGTTAATGATCACTGCAGATCACGGTTGTGACCCAACCTTTCCAGGTTCTGAGCACACTCGCGAATACGTACCGGTTATTGCATATAAACCAGGTATGAGTAACACACCACTAGGTGAACGCAACAGCTTTGCAGATATCGGTCAAACACTGGCACAGTGGTTTAACTTATCTGCGCTTGATTACGGCGACAGCTTTTTAAATGAGCTAACAACGCCAAATAAAAAGGAAAACAATTAATGAGTACTCCGCATATCAGTGCAAACGTTGGTGATTTCGCCGAAACAGTATTAATGCCAGGCGATCCGCTACGTGCGCAATATATTGCTGAAAACTTTTTAGATGATGCAGTACAAGTTACAGGTGTTCGTAACATGTACGGTTTCACTGGTACTTACAAAGGTAAGCCAGTAAGCATCATGGGTTCAGGCATGGGCATTCCATCAATGTCTATTTATGCACGTGAGCTAATTGTAAGCTTTGGCGTTAAAAATATTATACGTATTGGTACGTGTGGCGGTATTGGCACAGATATCAAAATCCGTGACGTAATTTTTGCACAAGGTGCAAGCACAGATTCAAACGTAAACCGTGCACGTGTTCGTGGCTACGATTTTGCTGCAATTGCTAACTTTGACTTACTTTTAAACGGTGTAAACGCCGCTAAAGAGCTAGGAATAGAAGCAAAAGTAGGTAACGTATTTACAACCGACACTTTCTACCAAGCAGACGACTCGTTCTATAAAGACTTAGACAAGTTAGGCATGCTAGCAGTAGATATGGAAACAGCCGGTTTATATGGCGTTGCAGCTGAATACGGCGCAAACGCAATGGCATTATTTACAGTAAGTGATCACGTAATCACCGGTGAAGCAACACCTGCTGATGAGCGTCAAAGCACGTTTAACGAAATGGTTAAAATTGCATTAGAGTCAATAGCTTAAATAATACATAACAGTTCCTTGGTAACGTATTCACTAAGTTTTGGAGACACGCCCAAAGTGAAGTGAGACTAACCTCCAAAGCCGCATTTTATGCGGCTTTTTTTATGCTTGAAGAAAATGGGTAGCAGCTTCTAATTACTTAATCACCCATCCTAAAAACTACGTTTTTAAACGCCTGCAAGCAGCGCGTCTACAAGTGAATTTTAGCCACCGCGTTAAGTTTTCCACGTAGGCGCTAAGCTTGCTCGCGCGAGAAGCGTAGCTTCTAATTACTTAATTACACAACAAAATTTACATTTAAAAACAAAAAAAGGGCCAAAGCCCTTTTTTATGGTGTTGCGCCTAATCATACAGGCCAAATTTTGAGTGCTTAAACAACTTCACCAGCTACTATCGTATTAAAGCTGTCGTTGTCATGCAGGCTTGCAAATGCGCTCTCGTGTAATAATTCATTACGTAAGTTTGGAGAGTATTCAAGTGCCATTTTAATATCGGCTAATGCATCAGCATGTTTGTGCGTTAGTGCATAAGCACAGGCTCGTTGCCAATAGGCATAACCATAGTCACTATCTATATCAATGGCTTGGTTACACAGCTCAATGGCTTGTGCTGTTTCGTTTATTTCTAGTAATGCATCGGCTTTATAAGCAATGGCTTCAACATCTTCAGGTTTGCGATTGAGTATTTCATCAAAAATTTCAATTTTATTTGCAAAATCACTTTCTAGGTTTGCGCGCATCCACAACGAATGAACTTCGTTAGTCACCGATATGCGCTCTTGGTTGCTGAGTATTTCTTCTGAGCGAACGCGTAGTTTTTCTTCAAGAATTTTTAATCGGTCTTCATACTCGTCTGTAATTACACTCACACGCGTATTTACAATATCTTCTACTTTATTTTTAACATCGCGCAACGAGTTCCAACCCACTAAAACTAAAATCGACGCCGTAGCGGTAATTATAAAAAACACATTATTAATGGTATCTGTAGTGTACGTTAATGCGCGATCGGCAGTATCAAGCTGCGCATGAGTAACCTGCTTAGTTACATCTTCACGAAGCTTTTGCTGATCTTGCCTAACTGCTTTTAGCTCATCTAATATGTAACGCTCCATTAGCGGCTTATACATAGGCTCTTTGAGTTGTTGAAGAGCTTGTTGCTCTTGTTGTGCTGTAGGTGAAGCTGGTTGCTTTTCAGCAGAGTTCACTATGCCTGAAAACAAAGTTAAACAAACAAAAAGTACAGATAGGTAATAACGCATTGGTACGCCTAATTAAATTAATTACTGTAATAACTTTAACATGCAGGGCTTAATGGCACTAGGGCGTGTTGTTCTTTGTGGATTAAAATTGACCTAATTTAGATAGGAGCAATAGTTGTAAAATTTTTTTAGCCTAGTGAGCTTAGCAATAATAGGGTAAAGCGTGAGCATATTACCCATGCTCAGGTAATTTGAGTAAAAATAGGCAAAAAAAACCAGCTCAAGGTGAGCTGGCAAAAACTGCTTAAAACAACAATATGTCGTAGGGATTCACAGGAGAACAACTTCATACTAACTGAATCTTTATGAACAAATACTTAATTCAATTCAACTAGTTAAAAATATAAGAATACTCAAAGTATTCGGTTTATAAAGTAAAGGTGCATTGGGCTTAAGTAATGCACCTTTATCATTATAACTATCTAACTACAATTTCATGGTGAAGGGGGGTATTCCAATGTGCGCTTTAGTAAACTAAAGCCACTTTCAAACCCTTCACATACCATTACGCCGAAATTTTTCAATTCGATCACAGGTCTAGTAAAAAGATTAAGGTTAATTCACCGATTTTAAAATTTTTATTTTGCGTAATACTTTATATGAGCGCCATCTGACTTTTTTACTATTATTTTAAACGCGACTTTAAGCCTATTGTTAAATACATCATTAACGTAAGGGCAATCAAAAATATAAATTGGAGCAATCGTTTTAAATAGTATGTTGAGGCTGGCGTAGCATAATTTATACGCCTATATTAAGGATACGTAAGCACTTAGGTAGGCACGCTGAGTAAAAAGTAAGCCTATTATATAAAAATAACCGTTACTTTTTAAAAAGTTATAAACACATAAGCAATAATACTGATTGTTTAAGTATTTTACTTTTCTATTTTAAGGATTTCACAATGAGCAAGCCAACAGCGGGTAAATGCCCTGTTATGCACGGTAGTAATTCAGTTGTTTCTAAAGTAAACACCGATTGGTGGCCAAACACACTCAACTTAGACATTCTTCATCAACACGATACTAAATCAAATCCATACGGTACTAATTTTAACTACGCAGAAGAATTTAAATCTCTAGATTTAGACGAAGTAAAAGCCGACTTAAAAACCTTTATGACCGACAGCCAAGATTGGTGGCCTGCCGATTGGGGCCATTACGGTGGTTTAATGATTCGTATGGCATGGCACTCAGCGGGTACGTACCGTTTATCTGATGGTCGTGGTGGCGCAAGTACTGGTAACCAACGTTTCTCGCCTTTAAATTCATGGCCAGATAACGCAAGCTTAGATAAAGCACGCAGACTTTTATGGCCACTTAAGAAAAAATACGGTAACAAACTCTCATGGGCCGATTTATTTATTCTTGCAGGTAACATGGCATACGAATCAATGGGCCTAAAAATTTATGGCTTTGCGGGCGGCCGTGAAGACATTTGGCATCCAGAAAAAGATATTTACTGGGGAGCTGAAAAAGAATGGTTAGCACCAAGTGATGAGCGCTACGACAATGTAGAAAAACCAGACACAATGGAAAATCCATTAGCCGCAGTACAAATGGGCCTAATTTACGTTAATCCGGAAGGTGTTAATGGTATACCAGATCCTCTTAAAACAGCGGCTCATGTACGTGAAACATTTGCTCGCATGGCAATGGATGACGAAGAAACCGCAGCATTAACAGTGGGCGGCCATACAGTGGGTAAAACTCACGGTAATGGTAAAGCAGAGCATTTAGGCCCAGAGCCTGAAGCTGCTGATGTACACGAGCAAGGTTTAGGTTGGAACAGCACCAAAGAAGGCGGCTTTGGTCGTCATACTGTAACTTCAGGCCTTGAAGGCGCATGGACCACACACCCAACAACATGGGATAACGGATACTGCCATTTACTTTTAAATTACGAATGGGAATTAACAAAAAGCCCAGCTGGCGCTCATCAGTGGGAACCTGTAAATATTAAAGAAGAAGACAAACCAGTAGATGTAGAAGATTCATCAATTCGTTTAAACCCAATGATGACCGATGCCGATATGGCCATGAAAGTGGACCCTGCGTACCGTAAAATTATTGAGCGTTTTTATAACGACTTTGAATACTTCTCTGATGTATTTGCACGCGCATGGTTTAAGCTAACTCACCGCGATTTAGGTCCTAAAGCATGTTACTTAGGTAAAGATGTACCAAGCGAAGACCTAATTTGGCAAGATCCAATTCCAGCAGTTGATTACACATTATCAGACGATGAAATCACAAGCTTAAAAGCACAGCTACTTGATTGCGGTGTAAGCGCGAGTGATTTAATAAATACAGCGTGGGATAGTGCGCGTACGTATCGTGGTTCTGATAAACGCGGTGGCGCAAATGGCGCACGTATTCGTCTAGCACCACAAAAAGATTGGCAAGGTAATGAGCCAGAGCGCTTAGCAAGTGTGCTTGGTGCCCTTGAAAAAGTACAAGCGGGTTTATCTAAACCAGTAAGCATGGCCGATTTAATCGTATTAGGTGGCACAGCGGCTGTTGAACAAGCGGCAAAACAAGCCGGTGTTAATGTAACAGTACCATTTGCACCAGGACGAGGGGACGCAACAGACGAAATGACTGATGCAGAATCGTTTGATGTACTAGAACCAATTCACGATGGCTTTAGAAACTGGCTGAAAAAAGATTACGCAGTATCAGCCGAAGAGTTATTACTAGAGCGCAGCCAATTAATGGGCTTAACAGCACCAGAAATGACTGCACTTATGGGCGGCATGCGTGTACTAGGCACAAACTACGCAGGCACTAAACATGGTGTATTTACTGATAATGTAGGCACGCTATCTACCGACTTTTTTGTAAACCTAACCGACATGGCCAACAACTGGAAGCCACTAGAGCCAGGTATATATAATATTGTTGAGCGCAAAACAGGCACCATTAAATGGACTGCCACACGCGTAGATTTAGTGTTTGGTTCAAACTCTATTTTACGTGCCCTAAGTGAGTTTTATGCACAAGACGATAATAAAGAACGTTTTGTACATGACTTTGTAAATGCATGGGTAAAAGTAATGAACGCAGACAGGTTCGATCTTAAATAATCTGTACGCTAAATAAAAACGGGGGAGTATTGAATACTCCCCCGTTTTTTATGCGTTTTAATTTCACGGCTAGATAAGCCCGCTTTTTTAAAGCAATAAAACTTATAAAAGTGCAAAAAGCTTTTGTAGTTGTGGCATATATTCGCTCACAAGTTCAAGGTTGTTTTCGCTTACTAAAGATTCTGTAGACTCCTCAGCTGCGCTTGATGACTTACCAAACGAACCCATTAATGAGCTAGCGCCTTTATCTTTAGCACTTTTCATACTTTGAAAACCGCTCATTACTTTATTAGCAGTTTCTTGATTATCAGCCGAAAGGCCCGACTTAAGATTTTCGATATAAGCCATTGATACTTCAGAACCTACAGTTACTAGCTGCTCTGGCGTAAAACCGTAACGGTTTGTCACACTCGCAAAGCTTTTGTATAGGTCTTGTTCTTTAATCATGCTTAATGCACTGTTAGCTAAAGAGCTTTGTTCGCCAACACTTTGATCTGCAGAACCACCTAGCATACTTGCTAAATCTAAGTCTTTTAACGACTCTTGGCTGCTTGCCCAGCTCGTTACAGCTGGCAGTGCTTTCATATAGCTTTGAAGTTGACCTTCGTTAATATCCTCTGCAAGGCTTGAGAAACTCATCGCTAATAAGCTAAGTGATACAAGTATTTTTTTCATTGAGCATTTCCTAGTATTAAAGTAGTGCCAATTAGAAACTAATAAGCAACACTTGCCAACACAAAATAAAATATTGGCTGATTTATAGTACAATTTATGAGAATTTATTTAAGTTCTAAGAATTTAGTTGATTCACCACAAGCTAATGTACTGATGATATAATGTATTTTTGACAAATAGAGCTGAACACAATGTTAACAATTTCAAATACTGTCACTATCGATGAATGGGAACTAGAGCTCACAGCTATTCGTTCGCAAGGTGCCGGTGGTCAAAATGTTAATAAAGTCGCAAGTGCAATTCATTTACGTTTTGACATTAACCGCTCTAAATTACCTGACTTCTACAAAGAACGCTTACTTGCCTTAAATGATACAAGAATTACCAAAGACGGCGTCTTAATCATTAAAGCGCAAAGCCACCGTACCCAAGAGCTAAATCGAGAAGATGCCCTTAAGCGTTTAAAGGATTTAATTCTTAGTGCTACGGTAGTTAATAAAGCGCGTCGAGCCACCAAGCCCAGCCGTAATTCACAGCGAAAGCGCATGGACAAAAAAACCAAACATGGGCAAAACAAAGCACTACGCGGCAGCATAAAGTTTTAGCTTTAAATGGTATTAATAAAGTAGAGAAGGGGCTTGATGTTTACATGCAGGCACTATTTTTACACCGTGTTGCTTGTATAAAAATATAAGTGAGGGCTAGCCTCACTTATAATAACTATTAATATTTACTTAGCCATTTCTAAATCAGATTCTGCATCTGCCAACATTGCAAACTCTTCATCAGCGCTTTTAGCAACTAAGTGTTTGGAGCTGTAGCCAAAGTAATATACGGCGCCCACAATAAACAGCATCATAGTGTATAAAAATGCACGAGGGTCGAACGCATACACACCGGTTAATGCTATAAGCGAAAGCACTAAAGCAATACTTGAAGTTATTACACCACCAGGGGTTTTATACGGGCGAGGTAAATCAGGTTGTTTAACGCGTAGCAAAATATAGCTCAGTGCCATTAATGCATACGATACCGTTGCACCTACTACAGCCATTGCAAGTATTAAATCACCCTCGTCACTAAGTGATACTAAAAAACCAAATACGGCAGGTACAATCAACGCACGTGCTGGCACTTTGCGATTAGTCGTAATCGACAACGAACGCGATAAATATCCGGCTCTAGATAAAGCAAACACTAAGCGACTATAACCATAAATAATAGAGAAAAACGAAGCAACTAAACCCGCAAGCCCTAATATATTTACTACAGTTGCTAAGCCCTCACTACCCGATGCATTTAATGCATCAACCAAAGGTACAGCACTTGCGCCCATTGCAGCAGCACCGCCAGCGCCAGGCACTAAAACAACAACTAAAAAAGCAGTAAATAACAAAAAGATCATTGCACCAATAATGCCTTTTGGCACATCTTTAGCGGGATCTTTTGCCTCTTCTGCAGCAAGCGGTACACCTTCTACCGCTAAAAATAACCACATGGCAAACGGTAATGCAGCCCAAACCCCGTACCAACCTAAAGGTAAAAACTCACTGGCTCCCACTGCATCAGTTACGGGGACGTCAAATAAGCGTGATGCATCAAAATTTGTAATTAAAACAAAAGCCGTTGCAATAATAGCTAATACTGCTAAACCACTTATTACCATCATTACTTTAAGTGCTTCTCCTACGCCTGCTAAATGAATTCCCACAAATAGTAAGTAAAATAATGCATATACCCATGGTCCATTAAACCCAGTGAGGGCTTCAACTGCAGAGCCTATAAAAATAACAATAGCAGCGGGCGCTAAAGCGTATTCAATTAATACCGCAAGCCCGGTTAAATAGCCTCCTGCTGGTCCCATAGCTTGGCGCGCAAAACTATAACCACCGCCTGCTGCAGGTATTGCAGCTGACATTTCAGCAAGCGACAATACCAGCGCCAAATACATAACTGCCATTAACACTGCAGCAATGGCAAAGCCACCCCAACCCGCTTCGGCAATACCAAAGTTCCAACCTGCAAAGTCACCCGATATTACATACGACACACCCAAACCTGCGAGTAATAACCACCCCGCAGTACCCCGTTTTAACTGTCTTTTAGCAAGGTACTCTGTATTATTAGTAGACATAACCCTTCTCCGTTGATGTTTAGTTTTTATTGTTTTATTTCACGTGTTTTTAATTAAAATTACTCAGCAATTAAAAAGTTAGTGGTTGAAACCTGATGCTCAATTACATCATCTTGTGTACGGTCTTTTAAATTAACCCCAGTTAGTTTTAGTTTTTTAGCTTCACGTAATAAGTACAGCGCACGCCTAGCCGCTTCTGTATAAGGTAGGCCTGCTGGGCGAATATTTGATATGCAATTACGACATGCATCGTTAAGTCCTGTTTTAGGCTCCCATGTTAAATACAAGCCAAGGCTATCTGGCGAACTAAGTCCTGGGCGCTCTCCTATTAACACCATAACCACCTGCGCATTTAGCAACTCACCTATATCGTCGCCAATTGCTACTCGCCCTTGCTCAACCAAAGTAATGGGGGCAATTTTAAATTGCTTGTCTGTTGTAAGGTGCGCTAATAGCTCTGTTATAAATGGGCATGCATTTTTTTGTACCGCCAACGAGGAGAGTCCATCAACCACTACAATCGCTAAATCGTATTTAGCCTGTGTAGTGTGCTTTTGTTTATTCATATAGCTGAGAAGTATTTGCCTACCATTTTCATCAAGCTTGCGGCCTAAATCGGGTCGCTGAAGGTAAGTAACCCTGTCAACTGCTTGGCTTTGTAAATGCAGGGGAGGGGCAACCTCTTTTAATACGCTAATACTGCCTAGTTGATCAGTCATTTCGTTAATATCAAGCGGAAAACTCACTGCATCGCGCGCTTGTGCATGAGATAGCTGAAAAGCCAGCATTTCTGAGGTTGGCAAACTTATACCCGCACGCCCAAGCCCAATACGCGCGTCGGTAAAACGGCGTAAATCACTCCAAGGGTTATGCACTACATTACCGTTATTCTTATGCTCGTTTACTGAGTCATCTAAAGGACTGTTCTGTTTTGAACGTGATTTCATGAACCACCTCCAGTAATTGCACTCAGAGGTTTAGCAAAAGCGGGAGGCAAGGTATCTGAAAGTGTAATATCGGAAGTGCTTTGCATTATTTTCATTTTGCTTAGCCATGCTTCAAACTCGGGGGCAGGTCTGGAGCCAAGTACACGGCGAACATATAATGCATCATGAAACGACGTAGTTTGGTAATTAAGCATTATATCGTCAGAGCCAGGTATTCCCATTACAAACGAGCAACCAGCAACACCTAATAGCGTAAGCAAGTTATCCATATCGTTTTGATCAGCCTCTGCATGATTGGTGTAACACACATCGCATCCCATCGGTATGCCTAGTAACTTAGCGCAAAAGTGATCCTCAAGTCCTGCTCGGGTAATTTCTTTACCATCAAACAAATATTCAGGGCCAATAAACCCCACCACGGTATTTACCAGTAACGGGTTAAACTTACGAGCAACTGCATAAGCGCGAGCTTCGCACGTTTGCTGATCAAGCTCATGATGCGCATTTGCTGAAAGCGAACTGCCTTGCCCAGTTTCAAAATACATCACATTATTGCCAACAGTGCCACGCTTTAAACTCAAAGCGGCATCTTGCGCTTCAGCTAAGGTATTTAAATTAAAACCAAAACTTGAATTAGTAGCCTCTGTGCCACCAATCGACTGAAATACTAAATCAACTGGTGCGCCAGCTTCTATACATTCAATGGTGTTAGTAACATGGGTGAGTACGCAACTTTGGGTTGGTATGGCGTACTTTTGAATAACATCATCCATTAACGTCATTAATTTAATGGCTTGGGCAACGTTATCGGTTGCTGGGTTTATACCTATTACTGCATCGCCATTACCGTATAGCAAACCATCAAGCATGCATGCAGCAATACCATTAATATCGTCAGTTGGGTGATTTGGTTGTAAACGTGTAGATAAATGCCCGGGGAGGCCAATAGTATTTCTAAAAGCACTCGTAACATGGCACTTTTTAGCAATTAATATGAGATCTTGATTGCGCATTATTTTGCTAACTGCAGCAGCCATTTCGGGCGTAATACCTTGCCTTATACTTGCAAGTACAGCAGGTGTTGCAAAGTCACTTAAAAGCCAATTACGAAAATCGCCTACGGTTAAATGTGCAATAGCCATAAAGGCATTTGCATCGTGCTCGTCAATAATTAAGCGTGTAATTTCGTCATCTTCGTAGGGAATAAGTACCTCATTTAAAAATGTTTTAAGAGGTACATCGGCCAATGTCATTTGTGCCACAGCACGTTCTTGTGCTGATTGTGCAATTACGCCCGCTAAGCGATCACCCGAACGCTGCGGTGTAGCTTTAGCCATTAACTGGGCTAAGTTCTTGAATTTATAAGTATGTGTACCTAAAGTGTAACTGTACGCTTGCCCCATGATTTACTCCACATAACTAATATGATCAACCTTGGTATAGGTTTTGCTGCATCTTTAGCTATAAATCAATATTGAATAGTTACAAGACAGCTTATTTTGTACCAAGTAACTATCGAATTTCGGCAAAAGATTATTTATTAATCCAATTCAATTGGTTACACACGCAAAGCGGTGTTAACTTAAGCATAATGAAAGTGTAACGAAAAAGAGCATCCCCGATATGGCGCAGCAAAGTAGCTTCAGCGCACCACTAAAGAGCAAGGTGCAAACACACGATATAGACGAGCAAGCGTATAGCCTTACTCAATGGCAGCAAAAATACGATCAAATGAGCGACGGCAGCTTTTATGGTTGTATTGAAGAAACGGATTACGCCAATATTCATGTGTTTAAAGAATACACTGAGCGAGCGCTTCGTCAGCAATGTAACATAGCCCCTAATTCGGTTTGGCTTGGCATTCCTTGTCAGTCGCAGCAAAGTAAAATTAATGGTTTAAGTGTGGCAAGTAATCAATTTATGTGCCGTACAAGTGATAATGACTTTGAGCTGATAACCCCTGAGCAATTTAATATTTATGGTTTGGTAATCGATTGGAATTCAATTGAATATATGGCGCAGCTACAAGGCGTAACATTGAAAAACCTATCATCTGCCCAATCAGCTCGCTTATCGGTGAGTAACTCATCATTGCAAACGGCAAGGCAAATAATTAATAGCATGGTTGTAGGCAAGGGCTTTGGACTTAAAACCGAATCGCAACAAGATATGCTAAACATGTTGGCACTACACTTATTACAGGCAGATAATCCACAACAAAATATTGCGCCAAGTTACAAACACCGAAAAGCCGTAGTAGATAAAGTAAAAGATTACGTGGCCACAAATCCACAAAACCCAATAACCATAACCGAGCTGTGCGAGCTTGCTTTTGTAAGTAGGCGCACACTTCAATATAGTTTTGAGAGTATTTTAGGAATTAACCCTTTGCGGTTTTTACGTTTAACACGTTTAAATAATGTAAGGCGGGAACTAAAAAAACCAAACCAAGATAAGCCCATTTCAGTAATAGCAGCCAATTGGGGATTTTGGCATGCGGGACAATTTGCTAAAGATTACACGCAACTATTTGGTGAAAATCCATCACAAACAGTTAAAAATAATAGTTTTAAAGGTTAAAAACTACACTTCTAACGTGAGTATAAACACTTGTAGATGCGCAGCTTGCTGGCGTTTAAAAGCACCGCTTTTATATTTAATCGGATGCATTAGTAAATAAGTCACCTTCTACAGACCATACTCTAACTTGAGTATAAGCACCTGTAGACGCGCAGCTTGCTGGCGTTTAAAAGCATCGCTTTTACATTTAGTCGGATGCATTAGTAAACAAGTAATTAAATCACCACCGAGAAGTAAAGGAGAAAACAAGGAGCAGTGACTAAGATTACTCGTGTTTTCTCTGTGTAGCGCACAGCGCCTCGGTGGTGAAATATCATATAACTTAAACAAATGGACTTTGTCTGCTCATTTACTCCTCTTTTTCTTCTCTTTGTGCGTTCA
>NZ_JASDDB010000003.1:366890-399093 GCF_030407615.1 Pseudoalteromonas sp. APC 3355
CAAGTCACCTTCTACAGACCATACTCTAACTTGAGTATAAGCACCTGTAGACGCGCAGCTTGCTGGCGTTTAAAAGCACCGCTTTTACATTTAGTCGGATGCATTAGTAAACAAGTAACTTAATCACCACCGAGAAGTGAAGGAGAAAACAAGGAGCCGTGACTAACCATTACTCGTGTTTTGTTTGTGTAGCGCACAGCGCCTCAGTGGTGAAATATCATATAACTTAAACAAATGGACTTTGTCTGCTCATTTACTCCTCTTTTTCTTCTCTTTGTGCGTTCATATTTTAAGGGCTGTTATTCACAAAGAGGTTTAGAGGCGCTGCGCTTCTAGAGGACAGCTTGCGAGTTAAAATAATAAAGAACTAAAAGTAAAAGCGAGGTATAAAACCTCGCTTATTATATTCAAAAGCCCTATTTGATCGGTGCTATTTAAGCCGCGATTAAATAGGACTCTTGTCCTGAATGCTTGTTGTTGCGTTTAAATGAACCTTTGCCTTTTTTAGCTTTAACCACTTGTGGTTTAAATAATTTAGAGGTGACCATTGCCGCTAGTGCATTGTGGTTTATAACGCCTCGTCCTGTGTCTACCGCGCTGGTGTTTGCGGTTTTTGTTTTAGATTTTTTAGTCATATATTTCCTATCAACTAATGGTTATTTTAAGTTAAATAATAAAGAGGCTTTTATATTGGCCTATTTAAGAGATGGCGATTGTAGGCTTAATTTTCAACCGCGCAAGTATTTTTAACATCCATTTGGTAGTTTTTTAATAATAAAAAAGCATAAAAAAAGCGCAGTTAATAACTGCGCTTATAATTACTTAGTTTGCTTTACTTTTTTATAAGATAATTAAAAACTAAAGCTTACTTTTGCGTAATACGTTCTGCCGTCAAAACCGTATGGCAATGCACGTACTGGATATTTAAATGCGCCGTTGGTGATAAAATTAAGTACTTCGTCGTCGCCTAATTCATCTGGTGTTTCGTCAAATACGTTATCGGCACCTACCGAAAGCGCAAACATGTCATTAATTTGGTAACTAACATTTAAATCAACTAACACAGCAGACTCAACCGTACTTGTTGGTTTAAATGACCCCGTAGGCGAAAGCTCACCTGGTAATGAAATATGGTCGTTACCAAAGTATTTTACATCTGTTTCGCCAAAGTAGTTAAAGCGAATGGTTGATGTGTAGGCATCGCGTTCGTAGTCAAACGTAAGCGTTGCACGTTCGCTCGGTTGTCCGTCGGTAAAAAAGCTGCGTTGTAAATCGTCAAAAGCAACCGCTTCAGGAATACCGTCTTCTGCGTTTACGCTGTCAATTTTAGTATCGTTTAGGTTACCTGCAAAGGTTACTCCTAAATTACCGCCTTCAACTTCAGTGCGGTACGATGCAATAATATCAACACCTTGCGTAGTAGAATCAACCGAATTTGAGAAGTAGTTAGCTTGCACAGCTCCCGTTGCTTGTAGCGCTGCAACCGCTTCTGAGCTAAACGATACGTCGTCAGCCGAAAGCAAGCTGCCAAGTGTAATACGGTCTTCAATTTCTACACGGTAAAAATCAACCGTTAACGAAAGCTCGCTTGTTACATCGTAAACAAAACCAGCGCTGTAGTTTGTTGATGTTTCAAGCTCTAAGCTATCTACGCCTAACGCACTTGGGAAAGCGGTCCCTGTGTTTGCTGTGAACGACTGCGTTAATGTGCCGTCTGAGCCTAAGTTAGTTGTAAATGCTGTATAACCACTTTGTTGAAGTGATGGCGCTCTAAAACCAGTAGACAGTGCACCACGTACTGCAAAGTCATCTGAAAATTCATAACGTGTTGCTAATTTACCAATTAAATCATCCCCAGCATCTGAGAAATCTTCATAGCGTAGTGCACCACTTACGTTCCATGCGTCGGTGATCATAGTTTCTACGTCTACATAAACTGCGTAGCTGTTACGGTCGCTGTCGTTAGCAGCTTCAGGGCGAAGGCCGTTATAAGCTTGAAAACCACACTGTGCAAATTGATCCGGATCGTTTACTGATGGGTACGAAGTATCCATATTTGCTAACCCACACGCGTATGATGCTTCATCGCCAGGCACTATTTCGTAGTTTTCTTTACGGTATTCGGCGCCTACTGTTACATATAAAGGCTCACTACGGCCAATATCTACAATACCGTTTACATCAAGGTTAACCGTTGTTTGATCGAATCTAAAACCACCTGAGTAACCGCCAGTAGGGCCTGAGTTTGCTGCAATGTCGGCATCGCTTGCATCTGGGTTATTAAATAAATACTCGGCCGCGTAAGAAGCATTTAATGTATTGCGTGATGTAAAATCGTATTGGTTTTCACCATAAACAGCCGATACATCGTAAGTCCAATCTGTGTTTATATCGCCTTTAAAACCAAGCGCTACTGAAATATCTTGTGCTTCGTTATATATGCGCGGTAAAAAACCATCACTATATACTTGGGTTACGTTTTTAGAGGCTTCGTTAAAATTACGGTAAAAACCATTACCCAGCGCCGTGCGCTCAGAGTAGCCACCAAACGAGTAAAGCTCGCCGTCGCCCATTGGTAATGCCATGTTGTAAAATAACGACGTAAATTCACTTTCTGAGTTACCTTGGCCCCAGCGTACATCTTCACTTAGCGTACCTGGTTCAACATTAAGCGAACCCCCCGTATCGCGCTCGGCGCGGTTAGTGCCGTCGGCATCACGGTACTCAAGCGATAGGTTAATGAAGCCGCCTTCGTTACCTAATTCAAAACCACGGTTTAAACCTGCTGAAATAGTGTCGCCGTCACCTTCACTTGTGCCGCCGTATTGTACAAAACCCGTTGTAATACCGGTTGAGTTATTAAGAGATAAGTTAATAACACCTGCAATAGCATCAGAGCCATACTGCGCTGCAGCGCCGTCGCGTAATACTTCAACACCTTTAAGTGCTGTTAGCGGAATGGCATTCATATCAGTACCCGCAGCGCCTGCGCCTACTGTACCGTTAAGGCCAAAAATTGATTGGTTATGACGACGTTTACCATTTACTAATACAAGGGTTTGATCTGGTTGTAAGCCACGAAGTGTTGCGGGTCTAAATAAATCTGAACCGTCTGATACTTGTGTACGCGAAAAGTTAAATGAAGGCGCTGTCGCTTGAAGGCTTTGGCCTAATTCGGTAAAACCACCTTTAGTTAAATCATCCGCGTCAATTAAATCAATAGGAGAAGAAGACTCTGTAGAGGTACGGTTAGATACACGCGATCCTAATACAGATATTTGCTCTATGTTTTTAGCAGCTTGCACTGGTGCTTCTTCAGCGTTAACAATGCTTGGTGCGCTAAACGCGAAAGCAACGGCTACAGCAAGTGTGTTTAAACGGTATGTTGACATAGTGACGACCCTGTTTTTTGTATTCTTAATAATATGTGTGTGGTTATGATGCTCACAACCTGTTGCAAACATCCTAGCAACATATGCAAACAAAAAGAAATGAAAAAAACTAAATATTTGGTCTAAGTATGCAAATAAACTTCAAGATAAGAAAAAACCACATCAAATCGGTTAAAATACGTGCTAAGAAGGGATTAAACATCAAAAAACAGAATGTTTAACACTTTATTTACAATGTGGTTTTGTTCGTTATTTTACACTTTTAAAGGTAATAGGCAGCGAATGGTCGTACCTGTGCCTAATGTACTGTTAACTTCTACTTTTCCACCGTGATCGCTCACCATAGCGTATACAAGTGTCATACCCATACCGGTGCCTTTTCCGACTTCTTTTGTTGTGTAAAAAGGGTCAAACATATGTGCTATTGTGTCTTCATTCATGCCACAACCGTTATCTTTTATTTCAATACAAATATTTGTGTGTAGTTCAAAAATATTGACTTCAATAATGCAGCCTTTTTCTAAATCTAACTCGCAAGCTTGCCAAGCATTCATTAAAAGATTTACAAAAATCTGATTAATTGACGATAAATTGCACCAAATGAGTGGTAGGGGTTCAAACCGCGTTTTTATTTCGCATAATTTAAGTTTGCTACTCAATAACCTTAAAGCATTATTAGCACCCGTTGTTACATCGGCTAATTGTTTATCTTGAGAAGAGGTGGGGTGGGCAAAGTTTAATAAGTCATGCACTATTTGTTTTATACGTTTAAGTCCTTCAACGCTGTCGTTAATTTGCCCCTGCAAATTGTTATAAATCCACGCGTACGGATACTGTAAATTGAGTATGTCGATTTCGTGTTTAAAACGGCTCTCTTTAATTTCGTTATTTAAATATTGTTCGTTAAGTTTCAGCAGCGCTACCAGTAAAGGGCTTGCGTTTTGTAGGCTCTCTACGTTACTCATTGCATAGGCAAGCGGGGTATTTATTTCGTGGGCAACGCCTGCACTAAGTGTACCTAAAGTCGCCATTTTTTCGGTTTGCACAAACAGCATTTGTTGGTGTTCTAAGTCGGCTACTTTTTTTTGTAGTTCATTATTTATGGCAACTAAAACGCTACTTTTATCTTTGAGTAATTGCTCTGCAGCTAAGCGCAGCTTTTGTTCGTTTAAAAAAGCACGTTCAAAATTACCATCTGATCCATCCATTCCCTTCATCCATATAGATAACTTTATACTTAACGTTTAGTCGTCTGTATGCAAATTTGCAACTTTAGTGCAGCCAAGGCCTAATATTATGCATAAGTAATTATCTACTTATTGCTAATAACTCCATTATGTAAATACCACTTAATATAAAAGGTAGGCACAAACACACCATAGAGTATTTTTTTAAGCTATTATTTAACCAGAAGTAATTTAAAGGCGACTCAATGACTCAAGTAACACCAAGCACACCAATAAATCAGGTTGATGTACTTTGCATTGATGATGATGAAATAGTACTACGCACGTTAACAAGACTACTTGAAGTAAATGGCCTGTCGGTTATTGTTTCCGATAACCCGCAAAGTGCACTAACGCTTTTTAAAAATCATGAGTTTGGTTTAATTATTAGCGATATGCGTATGCCGGTAATGAACGGTGCCGAGTTTTTAGAAAAAGCACGTGCGCTGGCACCCGACACCCAACGCATTTTATTAACCGGTTACGCCGACATACAAACCACCTTAGCGGCTGTTAATCAGGGCCAAATAAATGGTTATATTCAAAAGCCTTGGCAAAACGATTTATTACTTCGTAGCATTAGAGATAGCCTAGAAAAATTTGCACTAAAAAAACAAAATCAAAAATTAGAGGCACAAGTTAAAGCGCAAAACCAAGAGTTGCTAGAGCTTAATAATTCGCTTGAACAACGGGTAGAAAAACGCACCTTACAAATCAAACAGGTTTTAAAAAAGCTTGAAGACGCCAACGAGCGCGAAAAACAAGAGCATAAATCGACCGTAGAGCTGCTATATAATTTTGTTAACGCAAACCCTTACCTAGATGGCAACAAAGCACAAAATATTGCTAATACCTGCACACAAATAGCACTTTATTTAAACTTGTCGCAAAAAAGCATTGATCTTGCCCCTATGGCTGGTTACTTGGCGCAGATAGGCTTGCTTGCTATGGATCCTGATCTTTATAAAAAACCAGTTAACCGCTTAAACGAGCAACAACGCAAAACCTTTTATACTCACCCAAGTACTGCACAATTAATGTTAATGCCAGCAATACATTTACATGACTTGTCGGATGCTATTTATTATCAGTTTGAGCGCTTTAACGGAAACGGAATGCCCAAAGGCCTTGCCGGAAACGACATACCAATAGGCGCTATGGTGCTAGGTTTAGCGCGCGACTATTGGGACGCGTTTGAGCAAAGCAATGCAAGTGATGAAAAGCAGCGCCACGATGACGCACTCGAAAGTGTAAAACTTTATAGTGGATCGTTTTATCATCCTAAAATTGTACGTGCACTTGAAGCAAGCCATGCAAAACTACACGAACAAAAAAGTTCAGCAGGATCAGTGCTAATTTGTAACGCCCATGAACTCAAAGAGCAAATGGTACTGGGCCATGCTCTACACAGCCATACGGGCATAATGTTGCTGCCCAAAGGTCATGTATTTGGCAGTAAATCGATAGAAAAACTCCAACAGCTAGAATCGAAAAAACCAACCCCGTTCAGAATAATGGTGAAAACTGCTAAATGATTGATCTAAACCGCAGTTTTTTTCGTTACAATGTGCATAAAATAGATTATTGAATTTGCTTGAAGGAGCACTCTGTGTCGCGATTTTCTGCGGTTACTGACAACCCCCATGATGGGCGTTTTAACCAAAAAACGGGAATACTGCTAACTAACTTAGGCAGCCCTGATGCACCAACAGCGGCTGCGCTTCGTACATATTTACGCGAATTTTTATCAGATCCACGCATTGTAGAAATACCACGCTTGGTATGGATGATAATTTTACATGGCATTATTTTACGCGTACGCCCAAAACGTTCGGCTAAATTATACGAGAGTATATGGACCGAAAACGGCTCACCACTTACCCACATTACTCGCCAGCAAAGTGTAAAGTTAAATACTTTATTAAAAGAGCAAGGTTATACCAATACTGAAGTAGTAATGGCAATGCGTTATGGCAACCCTTCAATAGAGGCAGGCCTTGAAAAGCTTCGTGATAAAGGCTTAACGCGTATAATTATTTTACCAATGTACCCGCAATATTCTAGCCCGACTACGGGTTCTACGTTTGATGCTGTATCGAGCGTACTGCGAAAATGGCGCTGGGTGCCAGAGCTTCATTTTATAAATGGCTATCATAAAAACACCCGTTACATTGAGTCGCTTGCTAATAGTATTAGTGAGGATTTAGAAGCGAATGGTATGCCACAAAAAATTGTTTTTTCGTATCACGGTATGCCTAAATTGTTTTTAGATCGCGGCGATCCGTACCATTGCCTATGTTTACAAACCACGCGTTTAGTTGTCGAAAAACTAGGCCTTGATAAAGACAAAGTAATTAGTACTTTTCAAAGTCGATTTGGTAAAGCAGAGTGGTTAAAGCCTTATACCGACGCAACTCTTGCAGCCTTACCTGATGAAGGTATTACCGATGTAGCTATTATAAGTCCTGCTTTTAGCGCCGACTGCCTAGAAACACTTGAAGAGCTAGAAGGTGAAAACCGTGAAATATTCGAAAACGCAGGCGGCGAAAAATACCGTTACATAGCGGCACTAAACGACAGAGACGACCATATAGAAGCTGTGTTTGATGTTATAAAACCTATGTTGTAACCCAAGCTTACTAAAGCTAAATATATTACGCATTAAGCGGTGTTAAAATTAACACCGCTTTTTTGTTTTTAATGCTTTTAAAATATTTAGTTAATTAATTCACAAAGAGGTTAAGAGGCGCTGCGCTTTTAGAGTGAGTGATAACACATAAAAATACTGTTTTTGTTTTTGGCTTTTCTCATTTACTCCTCTTTTACTTCTCATTGTGCAAATAAAAGCTTTTAAAGAGCTAATTATTCACAAAGAGGTTAAGAGGCGCTGCGCTTTTAGAGTAGTGATACATATTGGCTGGACTGGTTTTTCTCAGTTATTACTGATTACCTTATCTTTGTGAAAGAAATTACTTATATTATTTAATAATAATTAAAATAAATAAAAATGTACGTTTGAGGGGAGGCAATACCTAAGCAACAGCAATTAAACGCTATCGCTTAAAGTATAAATCAATCGCTTTTGTGAGGAGCTCGTCGAGTTGTTCTTCAAATTCTTCAATATTAATATCAAAGTGCTTTAAGTAAGCCCGAGCCTGAGCAAGTGATAAATTACGGCTGTTAACGCTGTATTGTCGCTCGTCTATGGTTTTATCGTAACGTGGTAAAAATACAAATTGGCCATAAAAGGGGGATTTAATATGCTTGTTTGCAAAACGACAAAAATCTTCAACATGCTCAGCACCCTTAGGTCCAAGGCAACCTGGCTCAATGCGATACATTAAGCGAATTTTTTTGTCGTCATTTATTTGCATTTAAAGCCTTTATCTAAAAAACAGTACGCGTACTATTTTCCCATCTTTAATTTGATAACTCGAAATAAGTTCTGAGCGTTTATCAACTACGTTTTCGTCAGTTGAACAAGTTTCTGAAAGTTCGTGATCAATCACTATATCACCGTGCACTATGCGCTTAATTGGTGATGAGTGAATACACTTTAACTTTTTAAACATTAGCCCATAACGTTCTATTAGTTTTTCTTTACCTTTAAATAATAGCTCATTAGGGAAAATATAAAACTCAACATCTTCGGCATATACACGAAGAAACTCTTCAATGTTACGTGCGTTATATGCTTTAACTAGCTGCTCTACCACAGCAAGTGATTCGCGCGATTGTTTAGCTTTAGTTTGCTGCTTAACTGTAAGTGCTTCTTTTGCTTGCGTTACTGCTTTTTCAGCTTCGGCTACAGCCACTGCTTTTTCTATTTTATTTTTAGGCTTTTCAGCAGGTTTAATTTGCTCGTTACCTAATACTTTTGAATCGTCTGGTTTAGTCGCATCAATTGTTGGCTTTTTAAGCTCTGGCGCTTTGTATTCAAGCGTATTTACTTTGTCGTCAGTGTTGGTTTGAGTTACTGATTGCTCATTTTCAACTTTTGGCTTTTCAACGCTTGTTTGAGCTTCAACTTGCGGCTCTTTTTGCTCAGGCTCGCTTTGCTCTGCGGCATAAGTAATTAGCGCAACGGTAGTGACTAATGAGGCTAAAATAATAGATAACGGTTTCATAACTTTCCTAAAATGAACACTAAATACGTGTAATACCAATTACATTAAATAGGCGATCTATTATAGCGTTAAAAAATAGCGCAATAACAACGCGAAAATTGTGACATATAGTTGTTCTATATGAATAACCTTTAACGCAGTTAGTGAGTTATTTAATGCAATAGAATGATCATATTTTTGATAAAATTAGTATAAGGGTGCAACATAGCAAATTTTAACGTTATCGGGTAGTTAATACCACCACTGAAGCCTACCAGTACTGCTCTACCGTAATATTGCCGGGGTTTTTACGGCGGTTACGCGTAAAGTTTTTATCGAGAAGTAGCGCGGTTGTGTCTTTTACCATTTGTGGATTTCCGCAAATCATAAATTGTGCATTACTGGGCTTTGGGTTTAACTTTACATGTTCAAACAAGCGGTTGCTCACAATTGCGTTAGTAATTCGCCCACTTAAGCCTTGTAATGGCTCCTCTCTACTTACAACCGGAATATAGTTAAGTTGTGCTGGGTACACTCTTGATAGCTCGTTAATAAGTGCCTGATAGCTTAAATCGTTATTAAAACGTACGCCATGCACTAAATTTAAAGTTTTGTATTTTTTCCATACATCGGGCTGTTGTAATATCGATAAAAAAGGCCCTATGGCAGTGCCAGTCCCCAACATCCAAAGCTGATCACTTTGTGGTATTTCATCAAGGGTAAAAAAGCCGGTTGCGTGTTGTTCTATTAACACGGTGTCGCCAGGTTGTAAGGTAGCTAAACGAGGAGAGAGCAAACCGTCAATTACGTTAATAAGATAAAACTCGAGATCGGGGTTTTCAGGGGCATTCACATATGAATAAGCCCGAGCAATACGTTTGTCGCCATCCATTATTGAAAGCTTTGTAAATTGCCCAGCTTTAAACGGCTCTACGTTTGCATTAACGGTTAAGCTAAAGAGTGTTTCGCTCCACCACGTGACATTTTTTACTGTTGCTTCAACCCAATTAGACATAGTTACCTCTTGGTTTAGCTATTAAAGTTTTAAATAATTCACTCCATCAACATTAGCATTAAGTGACAAAGACTTACAGGAGAATATGACTAGATTTAAAGCAGTGAGGTATGCAGAATTTACCAATAAAATAATGTGAATAATCAGCTCTGCGATAAGAGTCATTAATTGCATAAGAGAAAGCGATGCTGCAGTAACTAAGAAGAATTAAGTCAAAAAACAGTGTTTTTTTATTTTATCACTTACTTTAAA
Organism: Pseudoalteromonas sp. APC 3355; assembly: GCF_030407615.1. Taxonomy (NCBI): domain Bacteria; kingdom Pseudomonadati; phylum Pseudomonadota; class Gammaproteobacteria; order Alteromonadales; family Pseudoalteromonadaceae; genus Pseudoalteromonas; species Pseudoalteromonas sp. APC 3355. The sequence continues at coordinate 376,882 of NZ_JASDDB010000003.1, forward strand.
AGCGCTGCGTCTTATATCACCATTAGTGAACTATTTACTTGAAAAACTATTGCACTAGGAGAAGCCAAAGAGGAGTCAATGAGAAGAGCTAAGCCAGAAACGAGTATTTTATCACTTACTTTAAAAGCGCTGCGTCTTATATCACCATTAGTGAACTATTTACTTGAAAAACTATTGCACTAGGAGAAGCCAAAGAGGAGCAAATGAGAAGAACCAAGCCAGAAACGAGTATTTTATCACTGACTCTAAAAGCGTAGCGTCTCTTAACCTCTTAGTGAATTATTTATTTAAGCCTTTATTAATTAATTTTATAGTTAAACTCAAATTCCACACATAAAAAAACGGCGCTAAATTTAGCACCGTTTTTATAAGCAATAAAAAAAGAGTTTACGCTTTTTTCTCTTCACAACTTGCTAGGTATTCGTCAAACGTACCTTGGAAGTCGATTACTTTTTTATCTTTAATATCAATGATACGTGTAGCTAATGACGAAACAAACTCACGGTCATGGCTTACAAAAATAAGCGTACCTTGGAAATCTTTTAACGCGTTATTAAGCGCTTCAATGGCTTCCATATCCATGTGGTTAGTTGGTTCGTCCATAACAAGCACGTTAACGTCTTGCATCATTAACTTACCAAATAACAGGCGGTTTTTTTCACCACCAGAACAGTTACGCGCTTTTTTGTTTGAATCGTCTGCTGTAAACAACAAACGGCCTAACATGCCACGAACCATTAAATCGTTGTGCTTAGCTGTACGCCATTGCGACATCCAATCAAACAACGTCAAATCGTTATCAAAATCTTTAGTGCTGTCTTGCGGGCAATAACCAAAGCTCGCATTTTCAGACCATTTAATTTCGCCTTCATTACTTTTAAGCTCGTCTACTAAACAGCGTAAAAATGTAGTTTTACCCACACCATTTTCGCCAATTACAGCAAGCTTAGCGCCAGCTTCAAGTAAAAAGTCGCCGCCGCTAAATAACGTTTCGCCATCAAAACCATGGCCAAGCTTATTAACTTCAAGCGCCTGACGATACATTTTTTTACCTTCGTCAAACGAAAGCGATGGGCTCATACGGCTTGAAGATTTAACTTCATCAAGCTTAATTTTATCCATTTTTTTAGCGCGCGAACTTGCTTGCTTAGCTTTTGAAGCGTTAGCACCAAAACGGTTAACAAAGTCTTGTAGCTCGTCAATTTCAGCGCTCTTTTTAGCATTTTCAGCTAAAAGTTGCTCGCGTTGTAAGCCCGCAGCTTCTAAAAATTTCTCATAGTTACCAGGGTAAATACGCAGCTCACCGTAATCAATATCGGCCATGTGCGTACATACCGAGTTTAAAAAGTGACGGTCATGCGAAATAATAATCATCGTACATTTACGTTTGTTAAGCTCGTTAGCAAGCCACGTAATTGTATGAATATCCAAGTTATTGGTAGGCTCATCAAGTAGTAAAATGTCAGGATTTGCAAATAACGCCTGTGCTAAAAGCACACGTAGTTTCCAACCTGGGGCAACGTTTGCCATTAAACCGTAATGAAATTCTTTATCGATACCCGCTTCAAGCAAAATCTCTTCAGCGCGGCTTTCTGCCGTGTAACCGTCCATTTCAGCAAATACACTTTCAAGATCGGCAACTTTCATACCGTCTTCTTCGCTCATTTCTGGTAAAGAGTAAATACGTTCGCGTTCTTGCTTTACTTTCCAAAGCTCCACGTCGCCCATAATTACCGCGTCTACAACGCTGTATTGCTCAAAAGCAAACTGGTCTTGGCTTAGGTTACCTACTTTTAACCCTGGAGTAATAGATACATTACCCGCACTTGGAACAAGCGCACCGCTTAAAATTTTCATGAAAGTCGACTTGCCGCAGCCGTTAGCGCCAATTAAACCGTAACGGTTACCGTTACCAAATTTAGCTGAAATGTTTTCAAACAACGGCTCTGCGCCAAACTGCATCGTAATATTTGCGGTGGAGATCAAAAAAGGTAATCCTAGATTAGTACTGACAGGAGTACGCTGCAGCAAAACGCCACAAACAAGAACCAGACAATAGGGTAAATTAGCTGGCGAATTATACAGATCAGCCACAACGAATGAAAGATAAAAGGCAGCTAATTTATAACCAAGTAAAAATAACGGCAATTCTCGGTTTTAGGTCACTATTTTTAACGTATGTAGTGTTGAATGTACTTACAGCCACAATGTAAATAATTACTAATGCCAAGCAATATTAAAGAGGGGGCGCCAAATAGCTAAGTTATTAGCTATGTTTTAATGCATAGGCTGATAAATTAACTTTATAGCGGCCGCATTTTTGATAATTAGTTGATTAACAGTCGTCACGTCATCAAGTGTTAGCGACTCCTTGCTTAGCATAAAATGCACATTGTTAACGTTAATCGGTGTAATAGTTTTTACCTGCGAAATTGAGGAGTGTTTTTTCACAAAGTACTGCGCAACAGCAGAGTCTTCAATAACATAGTCGATTCGTTTTTTATCTAACATGCTAAATCGATTATTTGCTTGAGCAGTAAGCACGACCTGTGTTGGATACTTAGTTTTTAACTGTTCAAGCTCGTTACCAAAAAAGCTCCCCCGGTTAATACCAGCTGTAAAATCTTGACTAAAAAGATCAGCTAAGCTGGTTACATCAGGCGAGTCTTTATGTTTATAAAGATGCATAACTTCTTCGCGGTAGGGCAAACTAAAGTGCGCATATTGTGCGCGTTGCTCTGTATAACTTGCCGCGTAGGTTATATCTACTCGGCCATTTTTAAGCTCAGCTTGAACACGCGAAAAACTAGGGAAATAAGTCCATTTAATACAAAATTTTGAATCTTTAAAAATAGCGTTTACAGCATCCACTTCTGTGCCTAAAAATGTATCACCTTGCTTAACAAGGTAAGGCGGCCAATTAGTTTCGTTAGTGCCCATTACCAATGTTTTTGAACACGCAAGGGCATTAAAGTGAGTAAATAGCAGTGTAGTAAATGTTAAAAATAAAGTTTTCATTACACTCCTTAAATTAGTGTTCAAACAACGCTTTAAGTGCTGTTTTGTTTTTGTTTATATGCTCATTAATTACTGCAAGCTCAGTAACCGACACCGTTTTTTTGCTAAACATTAAATAAATATCGTCTTTATTTACATGCTCAATATTGGTTACTAATTTGATATTTGAGCCTTTTTTGGCAAAATAAGCCCCCACTAACTCGTCTTCAATAGCAAAATCAATACGTTGTTTATTAAGCATTTCAAAGCGTTTACTGGTTGCACTGGTGTATTCAATCTGCTTTTTATATTTAGTTTTATATTGCTCAAACTCCTCACCGTAGTAGCTCCCAAAGTTAGCGCCCACGGTAAGGCCTTGTTTAAAAATATCTTCGAGGTTTTTAACGTTATGCTGATTGTTTGTATTTTCGTACAAACGCATAACCTCAGTTCGGTAGTTATCACTAAAGTGCACATATTTAGCGCGCTCGTCTGTATAACTTGCAGCCCACTCCAAATCAATACGGCCGTATTTAAGCTCAATAAAAGCCCGCTTAGAATTTGGCAGTAACTTAACTTCAAAACAAAAAGGGGAGTCAGCAAATATAATGTTAAGCGCATCAACCTCCAAGCCTTGCAGCTTACCGTTAATGCCCATTACATAAGGCGGCCAAAAAGCATCGTGCGATGCTACGCTAAAGGTTCTTTCACAAGCAAATACATTAAATGGAGCCGTAAACAGCAAACATAAAAATACGGTAATTAATTTATTCATTGCGCCTCATAGTTATTATTTTTGCTTATTATTACAACAGTATAAACCAGCTTTTGTATTTTAGCGGCGCGGGCTTGTGTAAAGATGTAAAAACCATCCGTAATTATGAGAATGCCCAGTATGCAGGTGTTTATAGAAAGGTGGTTGTATTTTATATTTTATACAGCGTGTGTCACTCAGCATCAGTGCTTAATAACAACGGCGTATTAATTTAAAAATTTCTACTTATTAAGCCTATATTTAATGCGCTTGTTCCTGTAGATTAAACAAATAATGAATGCAGTATTAACAGTGTCTTAGCTGTTAAACGATTAGCCAAGGAGCGGTGAGTCTCATGTCAAACACCACACTTACTTATTACAACCAAAATGCCAAAGCTTTTAGCGACTCAACACTTAACGTTGATATGACGGCGCTTTATGCTGAGTTTTTACCGCACGTTGCACAACACGGTAGTATTTTAGATGCCGGTTGTGGCAGTGCGCGCGATGCCGCATTTTTTAAAGCACAGGGTTTTACCGTGAGTGCGTTTGATGCAAGCCCAGAGCTGGCAGAGTTGGCAAGCAGTTACTTACAACAACCTGTAGCGGTTAAAACATTCCAAGAGCTAAATTGTGTAAATCAATACGACGGGATTTGGTGCTGCGCTAGTTTATTACACGTTCCAAAAGCTGAGTTACCGCAGGTGTTTTTAAACCTACAAAATGCGCTTAAACCGAATGGCGTTTTGTATGTGTCGTTCAAATATGGCGATACAGAGCGTGTGCATAATGGTCGTGAATTTACCGATTTAACCGAGCAATTATTAAGTGATTTAATCAATCAGCACACGCAATTGAGCATAATGAAACACTGGCAAAGTGTTGATCAGCGCCCAGGGCGCGAAAGCGAAGTATGGTTAAATGCCTTGTTAACACATAGCAAAGCGAAATTATAAGTGAATAGTTTTAGCGAACATCAACACCTGCAAAGTAATAACCGACAGCTTATTACGGGTGATAATGATCCGTTATTACCCAACCTTGTACATGCCATAAACAATGCCACTGAGATTGAAATTACAGTTTCATTTATTCAGCCAAGTGGCTTAGAACTGTTGTTCGATCCCCTAAGCGAAGCTTTACAAAGCGGCGCAACACTCAAACTACTTACCTCAGACTACCTTGATATTACTCACCCTAATGCGTTGAGAGAACTTATGGCATTAGTAGATCGTGGAGCCGATGTGCGTATTTACCAAACGCACAGTAATCAAAGTTTTCATATGAAGTCGTATATTTTTATAAAAACAAACGACCAAAAAGAGATTACTGATGGCTGTGCCTTTATTGGCTCAAGTAATATTAGTGCCAGCGCATTAACCAAAGGGCATGAGTGGAATTTTAGACACGATTATACACAACCAAAAACAAGCCAAGCAGCAAAGCAGTTTTTAAGTATTCGCACAGCTTTTGAAAATATTTTTAATCACGAATTTGTTACCCATTTAAGCCATGAATGGATAAATAGCTACATTACTCGGCGTAAAACACAGCAGTTTGTATCGGTAAACCACGCTGATACAGCTGAGCAAGTTATTGAAAAGAATGAAGCTAAAACACCAAGGCCAGCTCAAATTGAAGCGCTTAATGCCTTAGCGAAAACGCGTACTGAGGGCTTTAAGCGTGGCTTAGTGGTTTTAGCAACGGGTATGGGTAAAACATGGTTAAGTGCATTTGATGTAAAACAATTCAAAGCAAAACGTGTTTTATTTGTAGCGCATCGTGAAGAAATACTTTTGCAAGCACAGCGTACTTTTTCTGAATTACTTACTTTATCTACTGGGTTTTATAACGGTAAGCAGCGAGACAAAAACGCTGAGTGTTTATTTGCCTCTATTCAAACCATTGGCCGAAGTAATCACTTAAAGCAGTTTGCACCAACAGCATTTGATTACATTATTGTTGACGAATTTCATCATGCAAGTGCGCGCGTATATCGCCAGCTTTTAAACTACTTTGAACCCAAGTTTTTACTGGGTTTAACAGCTACACCAGAGCGTACCGACCAAGCTGATATTTTAGGGTTATGCGACAACAACCTAGTATTTGAGCGTAACTTAACGCAGGGGATAGACCAAAAAACGTTAGTGCCATTTCATTACTACGGTATTTGGGATGAAAACGTAAACTACCAAGCTATTCCGTGGCGTAATGGCCGATTTGATCCAACAGCACTTGAAAACAAATTTGCAACCCAAAAACGGGCAGACCACGCACTTTTACAGTGGCAGCAATACAAACAGCAGCGCACATTAGGTTTTTGTATATCTACTAAACATGCTGATTATATGGCGGCTGCATTTAATAATGCGGGTGTAAAAGCGCTATCTGTACATAGCCAGTCAAAAGTACGCCGTAATGATGCACTAAAACAATTAGAACAGCGTCAAGTTGAAGTATTATTTACCGTTGATTTGTTTAACGAGGGGACTGATTTACCAAGCATTGATACCATATTAATGCTGCGCCCAAGCGACTCTAAAATACTCTTTTTACAGCAATTAGGGCGGGGTTTAAGAACTCTTGAAGGTAAAACACATTTAGTGGTGCTCGATTTTATTGGTAACCACCACAGCTTTTTAAATAAACCTTATGCGCTACTTCATGAAACCACGCCAACTGGTGTAGTTAAAAAGCTTAAAAAACCAAACCTTGCTGATGGCTGCTTTATAAATATTGACTTAAAAGTTACCAACTTTTGGCAGCAGCTAGCCAATATACAGCGCACCACAGCGTTAGAAGATATAACACAACTTGCCGAGCAACTAGGGCATTTACCTACATTAAGCGAGTTTTACTACCACTACGGCGATATAAAAAAGGTAAACAGCAACTACACTAGTTGGTTTGATCTAATTGCTAAAACACAAAATATTGATGACGAAGCACAGCAAAGTGCCAAGCAATTAGCACCGTTTTACGACTTTTTACATAAAGGCATACAAACAACCAGTATGACCAAATGCTTTAAAGCTATTTTGCTTGAAGCGTATGTTGCTTTGAATGGCTTTGCTAACCCCCCAACAGTTGCAGAACTTGCTGTAATGAGTGCAAAGGTACTCGCGCGCCATCCGAATTTAAAGCAACACGATTTACCTATTAAAGAACAGCAAGCAGCTGCAGATTCGCAAACATGGCAAAGCTACTGGCGTAAAAATCCAATTAAAGCCTACACCAATAAAAATAAAGACGGCACACAATGGTTTACCTTACAAAACAACACCGTAAAAGCCACGTTTGACGTACCTGCAGAAAAATGCGAATTACTAAACAGCGCCGTGTTAGAGCTGGTTGAATACACCTTAGCCAAATACAACCAGCGGCTAAAAGTAAAAACGCCAACCACGAAACAAAATACAGAGCAAGAAGCTGACAATGTAACTCAGTTAGTGTTTAAAGATCTTGCCGATACAGCAAACGCGCAAGATAACGCATTAAAACTGCCGTACTTCCCTAATATTAAAATTGCCTGCGGGCATTTTAAAACAGGGGATGAAAGCGATATGGAATTAATGGACGCACCTTTTGGTGCAGGCAAGCTTGATCCAAACGTACATTTTTTAGCCCGTGCATCGGGTAACTCTATGAACGGCGGTAAAGCCCCAATTTATGATGGCGACTTACTACTACTTGAGCTTATAACCTCTGATAAAGCCGGATCGCTACGCGGCCAAATTGTCGCGATAGAGCGAGATGATATAACTGGAGAAGGGCAATATTTACTGCGTAAAGTTAATAAATTACCAAACGGGCAATATGAGCTAATCGCTCAAAACCCAGATTATGAAGTAATGATTGCTGATGAAAACATGCGAACGTTCGCACGGTTTAAACAAATAGTACCAGAGTAATTTGATCATTTTAGGTGCGCAGCTTCCAGGCAAAGCTTTAAATTGCAGTTTATTTTTGCGTTGTATAAATTAAAAGCAATCATTTCAAAAAGGAAAATAAAAAATGAAATGTAAAAAAATCCATAGAACTGCTGCCTTAGTGCTTGCAGCTCCGTTAGTACTAAGCGGTTGTGCTGCTACAAATAATATATCTAACACAACTATAGGGTGTGTTGGTGGGGCTGTAGTTGGTGCGTTAGGTACTTTTTTGGTAACAGGCGATCCAAAAAAAGCAGCCATGGGCGCAGGGGTAGGTTTTATTGCTGGATGTGGCGCAGGCTACTATTTAGATAAAAGAGAAGAGGAGTTAGCCAAACTTGCAGAGGAAAGCTCATTAAAACCAGAATTTGAGCGTATCTCTAATAACGAAGCTAATGGGGCTAGCTTTTCAGAAAACGCCACTGAAAACGTGATAGCGTCTCAGCTTTCATTATCCACCGAAAAGCCAATGTTCGACTCAGGAAAAGCCCAAATAACAGATTCTGAACAACTTGCAAACTTACAAAAATTTCTCAAAGGTTATGTAAAATCACTTGATCCAGCTTCAAAACTATATGTTGTTGGGCATACAGACAGTTCAGGGTCTGCAGCGTTTAACCAACGCTTATCAGAAAAGCGCGCAAAATTTATTGCTAATGAACTTGTAAATGCTGGCGTAAATGAGAACCGTTTGTTTTTTGAAGGTGTGGGCGAGTCACAACCTGTAGCGAGTAACTTTACGAATGAAGGAAAAAGTAAAAATCGTCGCTTTGAAATAATAGACGTGCTCATGGATACAACCGGCGAGTCGGTTCAAGCGAATACTGTATCAGATGAGCAGGTTATCCAAGTTGCAAGTGCAAAGAAAACACGTATTGAAAATGTAATAAATGACCTTCCTGTTATAGTTAAAACTAAAAAATCACTACCTACTCCCACCGTGTCTGTAAGTAATAATCAGCACTCTACAAGCCTTGGGTTACAGGGAGTTAAACTTGAAGAGTTTGATAAGAGTTATGTGATAACAGCTTTGGGTGAAAGAGAAGAAGAGTCGTTTATGACTTTTTTTACAGCTGCAAATGCTGACGACTCCGAATTTATGGGAAGTTGTGCCTATGCGGCACCAGTTGTTCAATCTTCACTTAAACCATATAACGGAAGGCCTATTCAGAAAGCTAAAGTCGCTGACAGTATTAGTAATCTTTTTGGAACTGCATGGTACGGTATGGCTGGTTCTACAGCAATAACACTTGGTCCTATCGGCATAGAAAAGAATAATCTTAACCCTACGCATAAACCATATTTCAGTTTCTATAAACAATATGATGGCAGCGCAACTAAGGCTGATCTTAAATACCCTGTAAGTGTAGAAACATACCGTGGAGACGGAACTGTTTTAGTTCGTATGTTTGCTCAGGATGATAATGCACTAATGCGCTGTAGTGATGTGGTATTTAGTACCAATGGTTCTACTCAGACACAAGCTAGTGCTGTTATTTATCAAGAAAATAATGAATTAATGGCAAAAGCATTCAACATGAATTTAGTAAAAGGATAAAACGATGGACTTATTCAGTGTATTACAAACTTATCGCGATATTCTTATTGTTATCGCTGCTACGCTTTCTATTTTGGCGTACATTGCATACACCAACTGGGATGCTGTTAGTTTGTGGTGGAAAGGATTTAAATATCATAACTTTTTATTTAGTAAATTACGTTCACTGGCTAAAAACCCAGATACTGCCGGACGCTGGTTTCACTCAGAAACAGTTGTCTGTCAAGACTATGGTGAATTGTACTCTCAAATTCATAAAGATGGAGATTATTACGAATCTAGTAAAAAATATTTATCAATTGTAGGTGAATCAGGGAGGAAGCCCTTAGGTACATTATTGATGCTTGGCTTATTTGCAGTTCTCGTTTTAGAAGCTTGGGGTTTTAGCTACACAATGGCTGGTTTCATTGACTTAAGCGCATCTGAAAATACACGAGTTACAATGACTTGGATTGTGGCAATTGCTTTTGCAGTTATTCTTGCATTTTTGACTCATATGATGGGTCATGAGCTTTATCGTAACGGCATTCTTGGTCGTATACGTAATAACTGGCAAGTTGATGATACAGAAAGTAGACCTAGAACTTTAGATGATATCGATTTTGACTACGAAATTGACAATTTTACTGATGAAAATGGACCAAAATATAAGCAACGGCTTAATCGGTTAGATGTTAATTCTCCAAGGAAGAAACATACATTTACAATAGGTGCTTTAGTCGCAATTATTGCTATAGGTATCATCATTACTTTTGTTCGAGTTAAAACACTCGAAGTTGCACAAACACAAGATGCAATGTGCCAACCTAGTTCAGCAACATCAAATGCAGCTTTAACAAGCTTAGATGACCTATATAGTTCAACACCACCACCTCCGCTTGAGTCTCAGAAAGTTTCAGCAGAAGCTGTAGGAAAAGGAGAAAGTGAGATCTGTCAGGCAACAAAAGAAGGTAGCTGGGCTACATTTGGTATGCTTGCTATTTTATTTATTGTTTTACAAGCATTCGCTACTTGGGTTTCTTTTAAGTTTGGTTTTGTAGGCAAACATTCAAAGTCGGCTTGGAAGAATACACACAAGTTCAACACAAAAAATCAATATGAAGCTGCAATGGATGCAAAGAGCAAGAGAATATCACAACGTGCTCAAAAAACACTTGGAGACTTGCAATCTCGTATGGCCAAAGTGCTTATAGATAGCACTATGAATAGCAGTGTATCAGATTTACTTAAGAAGGCATCTGACCGAACTTTTCTTAGGTATGTAGAGCAAGAGTCAGAACAGTCTTTATCAAGTCGAAATCGACAAACACAAACTATGCTTGAGAGAGAGCGTGAGCACTCAGATATTATTTCTAAGTCTACTAGCCAAGTTACGGCGGATGAATTTAAAGCTGTGAGCTCTAATTCTCGGATTGAACAACCTACAGATGAAGAGATTGAGAGCCAGATTCTTACCGAAACAAAAGAGCAATCGTTAAGTGATGAAGAACTAGAAAAGCAGATTCTTGCCGAAGCACAGGCTAAGAAACAAGAAACTCCAGAAGAGCAGAGAGCTCGTGTTCTTGAAAAATTAAAAGCAGAAGGTAAATTATGATTAAGCAATTGATGTTGCTAGCAGTGATGACTAGCTCTTTAGCCTTTGCTGAGACGGATAGAGATGACATTATTTCTTGTTATACTTACGCTGATATGACTGAATTAAAACCAGCTACCTCAATTAGAGATGTTGTTGTTTTAGTCGATCAGACAGTGAATTTAGATACAAATCTTAAAAAAAGTGTCCATAAACAAGTGCAGCAACTTTTAGGTCCTGGTGATCGCATTCGAATAGTTTCCTTTTCAGCAAATGCACAAGGTCACTATACCGACATTGCATTTGAAGGAGAATTTGACCAGCCCCTCAAGGAGGAACAGCGCAATGCAATGAACCGTATAAAATTAGGGAAATTTGATAAATGTATGGAGATGCAAAGCAATAAGGCTATTGATCTGGTTCATGAAAAACTGAAAGCTTCATTCCACGATAGCGATCAAAGTTATCCTAAAACTGAGCTTGTGGGATCAATACTGGATGTATCTTCAGCTATTTATATTAAAAATAATACTCAACGTAGAATAATGATTCTTGTATCTGATATGTTGGAGAATTCTGATATTTCTAGTTTTTATGCTTCAGGCAGTATTAGAGCCATTAATGCGGATGATGAATTTGCAAAGTATTCAGCAGTTGTTTCTCCAACTGCGCTATCTCAAGTAGATGTATTTGTTATAGGTGGCGGCTACGCAAACGGTGGGCGAGCATATTCTTCTCAAGCAGACCTTAATTCACTTAAATTGTTTTGGTTGAAAGTTATTGAGCAGGCGGGTGGCTCGCTAAAGCAATTTGGTACCCCAAAACTTTTAACCGATATTGAGTGATGTCCACACTTAAAATATAGCAGTCATTTTTTGTCTGCTTTATTTATCATCCAACCGCTAACTTCCCAGCCTCATGCCACATTTCACTTGGCATGGGGTTGGTTAACTTCCACGTTATATTCATTGGCTGGCTACCCTTGTGGTGTTGGTATTTAACCTCGCCGTAGTTTACAAATCCCATAATTCGGCCATTTTCGTCTTTACCTTGTTCGCGTACAAATAACAGGATGGTTTTGCCTGTTTGCTGGTGCTGAATATAACTAAGGCCGCGGCCGTGTTCTGGGCGGGCGCTGTTTTGCGTTTGCCAATGGAATAGAGTGGGGCTGATTGCGTAATCGTGATACAGCGTGGTGGGCGAGTAGGTTTTTTCACACTTATTAAGCGTTACAAATAACAGCTCTAGGTTTTGGTTTTTAAATTCTAAAACGCCTTCGCGGGCGGTCGATTTTTTATCAAACGAGTGCGCCCTAAATGCGGCCAGTATTTGCTGGCGCGTGTAGCGGCTGTGTAATTTTATTGCATGATTAGGTAAGCACGCTAAATCGCTTTCTTGCTGGTGAATGCGGTTTATTAATAGCGTAATTACTTGTGCAAGTTCTTGTTGTAGCGCTTTGTGTTTAAGCGCTTGTAAGCTTTGTTCAAGCGTTTTAAAACCTAAACTTGTGCCTGTGGTATCCCAAAAGTTGTAATGCGCCATAAGCGCGTACTGGTGGTTTTGCGCTGTTGGCGTAAAGCTAAAGTCGTTGTTACATAAATCACGTAAAAAGCATAAATAGCTAAGCGAGTTGCAGCCGAGTAACTGGGTGTTGATTGCGCGGTAATATGCGGCGTAAATGTCGGCTTGCTGCGTTGATATTTCATCGCCTTTCAGCCAGTACCAGCCGCCGAGTCTACCGGCTTTAGGTTTGTAAATATCTTCAAGCGTGACTTGCGGGTTTATGCGTAAAAAATTACTTAGCGTGAGCGCGTCATTAGTGTGTTGCGAATAGCTATTTATGAGCTGCTGTAAACGGCGTTTATTGTTTATTGCTTGCTGAATATTTTTTAATATTGTTTGTTGTGTGCGCTTTTGTAGCTCAATACGGCAACCCAGCGGCAAATGTGGGAAGTTGTTTTCAATTTCAGTTTTTATTGGTTGGTTACTTTTACCAATTAGCGCGCGGAATTTACTGGCAAAGTCGTATTCTGGGAGGGCATTGCCTACAAAGTCGAGTACCGTACAGCATTGCTTTTGGCTGTTGTCGGGCAGGCGCAAACCACGGCCTAATTGCTGTAAAAACAGCGTTAGGCTTTCAGTTGGGCGTAAAAATAATAGTGTATCGACTTCTGGAATATCGACGCCTTCGTTAAGAATATCAACCACGCAAAGTATTTGTATTTCGCCTTGACGCAGTGCTTGTTGTTTGGTCGCGCGCTCATTAGTGTTTTTGCTGGTGAGTACATCGGCGTTTATGCCTGCTAAGTTAAACTTTTTAGCCATAAATTCTGCGTGTTTTTGGCTTACGCAAAACGCGAGTGCTTTAATAGCGTGAACATTGGTTACGATATCAGCAAGGCTGGATATAATTTTGTTAGCGCGGCTGTTCCCGCCTGTATAAAGGTTACTTAGCTCGCTTATATCGTAACGGCCGCCTCGCCATGTTATTTGGCTTAGGTCGGTGTCGTCATCCAATCCAAAGTATTGGAACGGGCATAAATGGCGTTGGTTTATTGCCTCTGGTAAGCGAATTTCAGCGGCTATTACCCCACAAAAGTCATCGAGGATATTTGCGCCATCTTGTCGCTCTGGCGTGGCGGTTAAGCCAAGTAATATTGTGGGCGTAAAGTGGTTTAAAATAGCGCGATAACTGGCCGCGCTTACGTGATGTACTTCGTCTATCACTATGTAGTCGTAGTAATCGTGAGTTAAATTGAGCGATTCAATTTGGCTGTTCAGCGTTTGGATTGATGCAAATAATTGGTTGTAGCGCTGTGGTTTGTAGTTACCTACCCACAGCTCACCAAAGTCGTTATTTTTAAGCACTCCACGGTAAGCGCTTTGCGCTTGTTTTAGTATTTCTTCTCGGTGGGCTACAAACAAAAAGTGAGCATTTGGGTTTTTATCGTAAACAGTTTTAAAGTCGAACGCCGATATTATGGTTTTACCCGTGCCGGTTGCAGCAACTACTAAGTTTTTAAAACGATTATGTACGCTGCGCTCAGCACTTAGCTTTTCTAAAATAGCGAGCTGATGCGTTTTTGGTGTTATATCAAAATAAAACTGGCTGCTTGATTGCCCAACACCGCGTTGCTCGTTAAGTGAATTAATGAGCTTTTCTTTACACTCAACAGCGCCTGTAAATAGCTCGAAGTCTTTTGATTCCCAGTAGGTTTCAAAGGTACTTTTGGTTTTAGCTATTATGTGCGGAATTTCTTGTGCGGTAATTTTTAAGTTCCACTCAAGGCCGCTGGTAAGCGCCGAATGCGATAAGTTAGACGAGCCAATATAGCCTGTATGAAAACCCGTATTGCGCATAAATAAATATGACTTTGCGTGTAGGCGTTCTTGCTGATTATTATAACTTAGCTTTACTTCGGTATTTGGTAGGTTTGCTAAAAACTCAACGGCTTTAGCATCCGTTGCGCCCATGTATGAAGTAGTAATTACTTTGAGTTTATTACCGCTTTTAGTAAACGCTTCAAGCTCATTTTTAAAAATGCGCAGCCCCGTCCATTTTATAAATGAGACAAGCCAGTAAATAGTGTCGGACGATTTGATCTCGCGCTTTAGCTCGGTTTCGAGCGATATACCTGCATTAGCACCGCTAAATAACTCGCTTTGGGTAAGGCCTGTGAGTGGAAATATATCGCTTGAGTAATCTTTAAGGTTGGCCGCAATCGGGTTTTGGGTATTAAACAGTGCGGTAAGTATTCGGCCTTGGCTGTCGATAAGGTTTTCGTTAATTAGCTCGTCATCACGAATATGATCTTTAAGCCAAAGTACAAGGCTATTAGCTAGGCTAATCTGTTCTTGTAGGCGCTCGTTCGAGTTAGGAATGGCATCGATTGCATGCGTTACAAGTTTACTTAAAAAGCGTGAAAGCCATGTTGCTGCTTCGGCTGTTTCAAGCTGGCGCTCGCCCACATAAAATTGATCACGATCTAAGTTTTGCTCAATTACTTGCGTAATTAACTGCTCGTAAATACCAATTTGCTGCATTAAAACCACTCCCTGTTTGCGAGTGGTTAGTTTACTAAAATGCGGTACAGCTACAAGTATTAATCGACTAAGTTACTAGTAATTAAGTACAAACGTGTGAGTTAAGTATTAGCCGATAGAACAATTAAAGGATGGTGCTAAGAAACCATCCCCTTCAACTTCACCTGCAAACACATAATTAATGAGTAATTACCTCGCATGGATTCGAGGAAAGCGATGCTTGTACATGGATGTGCGTTCATCGCGTTTACGTTCATATTAATTATTTGTTTAAGGATAAGTGAAATTGAGGGGGGCCGTGGGGTTCCAAGGGGCGGTCGGCGGTATCCCCCCCTTGGTTGCCATCGCCAATGCGATATTTGTAAATTAAATTACAAACCAAAAGCGCGAGGTAAACTCCCGCCTACGGATTTTCGCGCGAGTAAGCTGGGCGCAGTAGAGTTCCTAGGACATTCTAGTTACTTAAAATTAAAAACTAACACGTGATATAAAATCATAGCTACCGCAAAATAGTAAAATTTTAGAATATTATTTAAATCACTTATAAGTGATTGTGTTTCGGAAGTATATTGGCATAATTAGTGAAAATTATTTACAAGGACAGTAGATGCAATCCGCTACTACAGATAAAAAATATACTGCTAACCCTTCTTCAGCTCAAGAGCCAGCAAATAACTCTTCGTATACAGATGAAAACAAATACCAGTTTGTTTCACTCACTAAAGATGAATCGTCATTTTTAAATAAAAAACGTAAAAGTTGGAAGCTAGCAAATCCCAGAGGTTTGTATACTTTTAGGGATCAACCAATAGGTATTTTTAGCTGCATGTTGCATATAGCTACTTTTTTAGTATGTGCATTTCTTTTCATTTTTTATCTTTACTTACCCCACGATAAAGAGCTTATTAATGGGATCGGCAGTTACAGCAATATAACTCCATTAGAACGTTTTTCGAGAGTGCTATTAATTGGCTTAATTTTATTTAATTTAAATTCTTTGAAGGTCAATATAAAGGCTTACCCTATTAAGCGCTATTGGTTTGCTATGGCATCTAATTCGCTATTTCATGCTGTTCTTTTAAATATTTATTATTTTCTTTTTTCAATACTTTGTATTGCTTTTGTTGGGGCTGCTCAAGGGATGGATTTATTTAGTGCATTCGAAATATTTGAGGAGAGTGCAAATTACGAAATATTTTTAATTATTGATACTTTTATATCTGCAGGGATCATTTGGTATGCCTTTAGATTTTGCAGAAAGGAGCTTAAGCAATGAGATTTTCTATTATTTTTACTTTCATACTACTTTTATTTTCACTGCCTAGCTTTGCTAAAAGTGAGTTACCTTATGGTTGTGACGAGTATTCAAAAGTAGAAGAAAAGAGTTTCGTATTGTTTAATAAAAAACAATTTATCGAGCTTGGGGAGTGCGCTGGTGAAGCATTAGTTAAAGCAAAAAAAGTTTATAATATTGCAGATGCATGCTCAGAAGTTGTGGAAGATAAAAATAGCTTGTTAGGTATATTTAGCTTATCAAAGCTTGAAGCAATTAAAATGGGGGTTTGCTTAGGAGCTATTAATGCAGTTTATAACCGCTACGACAGAGAGGTTGTAACTGCTACAGATAGTTACCGAAGACCTAAGCGATACTATAGTTGCAAAAAAGGTATGGAAGGGGTAAGTAAACTCATATCTAGTGCTGATGACGAATACTACGAACGCTCTGAGCTTAGAGATATTTTGTGTCGGAGAGTTTATTAAGATGATAGAGCCTGTTGATACTGAAGTTGAATCTATCACCCAAATTGCTAATTTATATATTAAGCAAAGTTACTCAGATACGTTACCAAAAGAACTACATGACGCGCTAAATAATATTTTTACAAAAGGGCATAAAAAATCTGAAGATACGCATGTTTCGAATAGCTCAACACTTGAATATCGAAAGGCTGTCATTTCAACCAAAGAGGTTCAATTTAGCAAGCGAGTGGAGCATAGAGTTATTAGAGGAAGAAGAGCTACTGTATATAACGCACTGTGCCTATATTCATTAATAGGAACAGCGGGTACAAAAAAGGTTTTTCAAGATTACTACATCGCTAAATCATTTACCGATAAACGTGAGTTTAAACTATTAGATGAGTTTGCTAAAAAAGAGCTAAGCACAGAAATGTTGTTTTTTGGTGTGTCACAATCATCTTTTGATAATATAAAAAGTAAGTTACTTGATAAGAATTTCGATCTCTTTACTAATCAGTTACCTTCGCCTTTTCAGCGTTTAAAAGCGGACGATGTAGATTTGTCTCCTTTGAGCTTACTTTATGATAGAGGTATTAATTGGCAAAGTGTTATTGAAACTTATACTGAATCGGACAAAAAATTTAAATCCAAAGAATATATTGAAGCGCAAAATATACTTCAAAAAGTTGCTGATAAACGACTACTCAAACTCCCACTGTTTAAGGAGTTAAGCGCTAATATTGACTCTCAAATAAATGAAAATAATGAAGCATGGGAGTATTTACAAAATATTTTAAATTAGATTTTGCAGTGCTCCGCACAACGTCATTATTGATCTTAGTTAACCAACTGGAGAACAATAATGGAATCAATGAACTGTTTATTTAAAACCTTCCCAAAATGCAAATCTGACCGCTATATGTCAGAAGCTAAAAAAATATATAACCATCTTTTACAAGGTCGCAACTATAGAGATATTGGCGGCCGCAAGCTCACTATCGCTCCTAACCTGGTTCGTTTTAAATTAGGCAATTACCGCTTAATTTTTATATCCATAAATGGAAATTTTCACCCTAAAGCGCTTCTTGCTCGCAAAAACCTTGAATCTTATTTAAAGCGAAGGTGAATAATATTGTTCACTTAAACTTAATTAAGGCAGTAAATATGACTAAAAAAATAAGCCCAGCTAATAATCAAGCGAATCAACAAAATCCAAATAAAGGGACTGATGGCGTTAATCAGCAGTACGCTAAAGTACAAGGTAATCGCGGTAAGCAATTAAATAAAAATGAAGGAAAAAAATAATGGAACAACTAGTTGAAGTTGAGCAGTTATTTAATTTTCAGGTAAGTGACAATTTTCGCGAACAGTTAAATTCTCACGTTTCTGCATTGAATTTTGAAAAATTAAAATGGAAGTTAACGCAATCAGCTGAAGCAACATGGAGTTCAGAGCTGTGTGACTTTGCTGAACTTGAATATCGTAAGTTTTTATCACTTAAAAAGTGGTATCCAAAGCTGTCGCTCGTTCCGAGTAAGTTAGTTGATAAGTTTTGGCATGAGCATATTTTAGATACGCAAAGTTATAGTAATGATTGCGATGCTTTATTTGGGTTTTACTTGCATCATTATCCTTATTTTGGAATTTATGGAGACAAAGACCAATCTAAACTACAAAACTCATTTGATGAAACGGTAGCGGTATATGAGAAGCACTTTGGTCCATTTCCTACTGCTGAGTTGTATTCAGATGAATCAGCACAAATGGCTCGTTGTGAAGATCATGCTTGCCATGCTCCTACCTCATGCGCATGTCGTGTACCAGGAGCTTGCAAGTAATTAATAAAGAGCTGCTTGAGAGCAGCTCTTTACATGTATTTAAGGGATAAAAATGAATTTAACTTTTGCAGTTTTAGTTGATGGTGAGAACGCATCTTATACTGACTACGGGTCTTTACTTGAAGAGGTTGAAAAGTATGGCACAGTGGCAATCAAATGGGTTTACGCTGATTGGACGTCTGTACGTCATGGTAACTGGCAACAAATTTTACATAAAACCGCTTCTAGTCCAAAACAGCAGTTTCAGTATGGGAAAGATTCAGCTGATCACGCACTCGTTATGGATGCTATTGAATTAATTAATAATAATCAACGGATAAATGGGGTATGTATAGTATCTAGCGATGGTGGATTTTATAGCTTAGCGCAACGTATAAGAGAAAAGGGGCTGCATGTTATGGCAGTAGGGAATGAAAATACCCCAGAGCGTTTTATTAAGGCATGCCATAACTTTGTTTTTACTAAAAACTTAACAGAACCTGCCATATCAAAGGTTTATAAAGATGTAAATTCATTGCTTGTAAATGCATACATACGCTGTGCGCAAAGTAATGAACCTGTTTACTTAGGTGATTTAGGAAGTACACTAAAAATGTTGGATTCATCTTTTGATTACAGAAATTACGGTGTAAACAGTCTAAAAGTTCTCATTAAAAATAAGTGCGGCCTGTTTGAAATAATAGAAGAAGGCCACGATCGTTGCTTCATTTCGATGATTAAACAGTCTACCCTGGATAGTACAGAGTGTATGGTTGGAGTTATTCGTAAACTAGATAAGGGTAAGAAATTTGGTTTTATAACGTCAGAACACGGTGATTTTCATTTTAGAGTTGATGAGCTATTAGGTAATATTGAAGAATACAAAGAGACAAGTAAAGTTTCTTTTTACCCAATTAAAAGCAATGGAGTAGTTTCCCAAGGGCTCAAATGCCCAAGCGTACATAAGATTGAAATATGTAATTAAAGGGATTTAAAAGGGGCTATTACTTTGAAAATTTGCTCCTTGATATTTTAGTTTTGGAAATAGTTAATGATTAAATGGATTTTAGTTTTGTTTAGTTTTATTTCAGCGTACTCATATGCTGGTGAGGCTTACACGCAAGCCCAATGCGATAGCATTAAAAAGCAGCGCGAAGCTATTCGCTCTCAATTTAGAAGTGGCTACAGTAATAAAGAAGGTGAGCGTTTAACTGCGCGCGATAAAACGCTATTTACCTTACTTGCCAATCACTGCAGTAAGCCTAAAAATAGTGGTAGTGCTTATCAGGCTACTTCTTCTACCGCAACTCGTACGCCTAATAGCAATTGGTTACTCAATCAAAAAGTGTTAAACATGTCTTTGCACAGCGATAGCTATAAAGATGCCGCTAAGCTTGATGCTTGGTCGAAGTTTTATAAGTTGCCTAAACGTTGCCGCAAAAAAGGGATGGAGTCGGCCGACTTTGTATGGTGTAGCGAGTATCGGGGTAAGCAAAAAGAGTTGTTTGAAGCACAGTGGCAAGGGCGCCAATAAAGATGTTTAAAACAAAATTGCGCGTGGTGTTTGTATTTTTTGTGCTGCTAATTGCATCGGCGCTCATTGCTAATCATTTTACTGGGCGGGTATTTAATTATCATGATCCTATAGGCGAGGTTAAACGAATTTATAATAGTTTATCGTCGCAGGTAACTACTGAACCGTTAGCAACTAAACAGCTCAAAAATGTAAGCGCGGCAACTTTACAAAATGTATCAGTATCTGCCGATAATCACTTATCGCAAGCTAACAATACTCGCTGCGTGGATGTGTCGTTGGGGAAGGTTAAATATAAACGCAATGGCGATATATTTACGTGGACAGACAGTGACGGTGTGCCGCATTTTAGTGATAAAAAACCGGATTTTGCAGTAGCAACTTACGATACAGGTTTTATTGAAC
Organism: Pseudoalteromonas sp. APC 3355; assembly: GCF_030407615.1. Classification (NCBI taxonomy): domain Bacteria; kingdom Pseudomonadati; phylum Pseudomonadota; class Gammaproteobacteria; order Alteromonadales; family Pseudoalteromonadaceae; genus Pseudoalteromonas; species Pseudoalteromonas sp. APC 3355. The sequence goes on from NZ_JASDDB010000003.1 coordinate 397,235, forward strand.
CGTTAGATTACTTTGACCTCACTTTAAATACGCCTAATTTACCTTCGTCATTTAACCAAGAGTTACGCATAAAACTTAATACTGTATTTAAAGTATACGGGCAGATTATTGGCGTGCATGCACTTAAAAAGGTAAAGCTTAATTTAACGGTATTGCCTACGCGCGGTGCTTATGAGGCCGCAATTAAGCAACGCGGTGGTGACTATACAAACACTGCGGGTATGTATTTTCACGCGAGTAATTCTGCTTTTATTCATTATGATAATGCACACAGTGCAATGCGAACTGCGGTACATGAAGCAGTGCACGCCATTAATAAAGCGGTCTTAGGCTACACCCCTAGATGGTTTAATGAGGGATTTGCAGAATACTTTGAGCTTACTAAAAGTAATATGCAAACAGCTATTGTTGAGTCGAATAGTTCATGGACGAAAAATAACAATATTACTAAAAGTGTATTTTCGATTGATTCGTTAGTGGGTTTGGATGACTCATGGAAAAAAGGTGATACCAGTAAGTTGTATGCAAGCAGTTGGGCTGCAATTTACTTTTTAATGGATACGCAAGCAGGGCGATCGTTACTTAAGAATATAATGCTTGCTGAGCAAGAATCCCTCTGTAATAAGCTATCTGAAAAGCAATTAAAAACGATGATGTATAAGCAATTTCCTAATCTTAATCGTGAATATTCTCAGAGGTTAAAAAAGCCTTTAAAAGCGCATATATTTTAAATAAGGTAAAAGTTTAAAAGCTTCGCTTTTCGCGCGAGCAAGCTGGGCGCCTACAGGTGTTTGGGTGGGCTTTGTAGCGTGAGTTTGAATAATGCGACATGTACCTGTTTTTAATGTATAAAGTAAACATTGTGATTATAGGAATTCATCATGGATGATTTATTAAACCAAGGTTTAAGCCTTTTATTTGTTATTGGTAGTGTTTATTCACTATTAGGTGTTTTGTTTATCAAAATATGGCTTCATCAGAAAAATGCAAAACTACCTGTAGATCGTAAAAAGCTTAAACGTGTCGCAGCGCAGACACTTAATGAACAAGTTAATGATAAAGTTTTAGGTGTAATAGGCTTAGTCTTTTTGTCTGCTTTGATAGTCACCATGCCTTTTGCTTTGAAAGGAATTGCTGAAATGTTTGCCAGCGGCAAGCTCAATTACTTTTTAATTATCATGATCGCATTGGGACTAACGTATGTGGCACGAAAGCTTTGGGTTAAATCTAACGACTTAATAAAGCTAAAACTAGGACGTGATGCAGAATTGGCAGTTGCTTCAGAACTTATAGAATTACAGTCACACGGTTACCAGGTATTTCATGATATACAAGCAGATGGTTTTAATATTGATCATTTGGTTGTTGGGCCAAATGGGATATTTGCTATTGAAACCAAAGGCAGACATAAACGAATAAAAGACGATACAAATTACAAAGTTAAATTTGAAAATAATCATTTAGCATTTCCTTCTTGGTTTGAAAGCAAGCCATTAGAGCAAGCTCAAAATCAAGCTAATTGGGTGAATAAATGGCTTTATGAATCAACCGGTTTTAATACTCCGGTTTTACCTGTTTTATGCTTTCCTGGTTGGTTTGTGGAACTAAAGCAGAGACCAATCTTTCCAATCGTTTCTCATAAACAAATAGTTAAAACGATCCTTTCAATGCGACAAGTTAGCTTAAATCAAGAGCAGCAGCGTGCTATTTGCTATCAAGTGGTGCAGCGAGCCTTAAACGATAGTAAGGCAATTTAAAAGCTTCGCTTTTCGCGCGAGCAAGCTTCGCGCCTTGTATCTCTCATTGATAAATGATTAGCTATCATTTATCACATCGAAGTCAGTGAGCTTGCCTTCGCG
>NZ_JASDDB010000033.1:0-536 GCF_030407615.1 Pseudoalteromonas sp. APC 3355
TGAGCAGCCCGGTGACCTTGAACCGCTATTACCTTGGAATATTAAGCAAGGCTAGGTGTCGTTAGCTATACGCTTACTTATAAGCCAAAGGAAGTTCGGTGATGAAATCGATAATTGGAAAACTTGATGTGTTAAGCGTGTTTGCAGCGTGGACACTTTTAATAGTTTTCTTTGTATCTCTGGCTTATGGGAAAATGTTTTCTGAACCTAACGCTAGTGCTAGTCATTTAGTTTATTTGTTTGGGGCATTCTTTTGCACAGTTTTAATTCATATTGTTTTGGCATTTTTTAACCGTTGCCCACATTGCGATAAATGTTTAACTGTTCAAGGTTTTAAAAAGCCTCATCCAGCATCAAGTGGTAGCTGGGATAAAGTTGTTTGGCGCTGGTTTTCTGGTTCAATTGTTTGTATCCATTGCGGGCAAAGAGTGGCAACTAATGGCTTATAACAAGTTGCTCAAGTTCGTTCGTAAACTCACTGGGACAATTAACAGTTGGCTTGGCGCTTCGCGCAAGTTTAGCCAACAGTCAATTGC
>NZ_JASDDB010000006.1:0-47307 GCF_030407615.1 Pseudoalteromonas sp. APC 3355
GGGATACCAGGATTTGAACCTGGGAATGCCAGGATCAAAACCTGGTGCCTTACCGCTTGGCGATATCCCAACAATAACAATTGATAGTTTTAATTCTTATCAAGAATTATGGTGCGGAAGGAGAGACTTGAACTCTCACATCCTAAGATACTGGAACCTAAATCCAGCGCGTCTACCAATTCCGCCACTCCCGCACACAAGGTAGTTATTTTAAACTCTTCATTGAGCAACAAAAAAATATGGTGGCTAAGACGGGATTTGAACCTGTGACCCCATCATTATGAGTGATGTGCTCTAACCAGCTGAGCTACTTAGCCATCTTTTTTTGTTAGCACTTCATCGCTGAGTGCGGGGCGTATTATGCTGATATGACCCAAATTCGTCAACACCTTTTTTGCAAAAAAACACTTAACTGTGTTTGTTTGCAGGAAAATTAAGCTAAGCGGCTAAATTTTAATAAAAATGATGATTTTTTGAGTGCAATCCACATACAAAATTTGTCGCTAAATAAAAAAAGCAAAAACCAATAGTTTGAAGCTGTTTGATTATTCAACAAATTATTACGCTCTGGTTAAATCTTAACATTAATTTGTTTAAGAGGTACTTATTATTGAGGTTTGATCTTCTGCGGAGTGTGTTTTTTAAATTAAACGTAGGCATTTAGGTTGGGGCTATATCAATTTTATAAGTTTATAACGTTGGAGGTACAAAAAAGGCTCGTAAAAACGAGCCTTTAAAATTATTACCAATACTAATTTGGTTTCATTTAACTTATACGTTGAACAAGAAGTTCATTACATCGCCGTCTTTAACAATGTACTCTTTACCTTCTTGACGCATCTTACCTGCTTCTTTTGCGCCGCTTTCACCTTTAAAGGCAACAAAGTCGTCAAAAGCAATCGTTTGCGCACGAATAAAGCCACGCTCGAAGTCGGTATGGATTTTACCCGCTGCTTGTGGCGCTGTTGCACCTACAGGGATTGTCCATGCACGCACTTCTTTAACACCCGCAGTGAAATAAGTTTGTAATTGTAGTAATTCATAACCACCACGAATAACAAGATTAAGGCCGGGCTCTTCTAAGCCAAGATCAGCCATAAACTCAAGCTTGTCTTCGTCATCTAATTCTGAAAGCTCAGATTCGATAGCAGCACATACAGGAACAACAATCGCATCTTCTGCTGCAGCAATAGCGCGTACACGGTCAAGGTATGGATTATTTTCAAAACCATCTTCAGCAACGTTTGCAATATACATAGTTGGTTTAATAGTTAAGAAGTTGATAGAGCTGATTGCTGCTTTTTCTTCTTTAGTTAATGCTAAAGCGCGTAAAGTTAAGCCTTCATCAAGATGCACTTTTACTTTTTCAAGTACTGCATTTTGCTCTTTGGCGTCTTTATCACCACCTTTTGCTTTTTTTGCGTTACGGAAAAGGGCTTTTTCAGCGCTATCCATATCAGCAAGTACTAACTCAGTGTTGATTACGTCAATATCGTCAGCAGGGTCAATAGTGCCTGCTACGTGAATGATGTTTTCATCTTCAAAACAGCGAACTACGTGGCCAATTGCATCGGTTTCACGAATGTTAGCTAAAAACTGGTTACCAAGGCCTTCACCTTTAGATGCGCCTTTTACTAAGCCAGCAATGTCTACAAATTCCATACTAGTGGTAAGAACTCGTTGAGGATTAACAATTTTAGCAAGTTCGTCTAGACGAGGATCTGGCACAGGTACCACACCTGTATTAGGCTCAATGGTACAAAAAGGAAAGTTAGCGGCTTCAATACCCGCTTTAGTTAGTGCATTGAAAAGCGTTGATTTACCTACGTTAGGCAAGCCAACGATGCCACATTTAAAACCCATAGTAAGATACCTTGTTTAGAATTCGTTTAAACGGTGTACTTGGACCCAAGTTACTAGGGTTTAAACGAATGTAGTCTGTTTTGTGCTTTTAACACACCATCTTTTGCAAGTATTTCCATGCAACGAACTGCTTCATCAACAGCAGCATCCATTTTTTCTTGGTCTTCTTTGGCCGCTTTTCCAAGCACCCAACCAGTTACCATTTCACGATGCCCCGGATGACCTACACCAATGCGCAAGCGCATAAAGTCTTTTTGATTTGCCATTTTTGCAATAATGTCTTTTAAACCATTATGACCGCCATGCCCGCCACCTTTTTTTAATTTGGCAACGCCTGGGTCTAAATCCAATTCGTCATGGGCAACTAAAATGTCCTCGACAGGGATTTTGAAAAAATTAGCTAAACTACTGACCGCTTTACCACTTAAATTCATGTAAGTAGTGGGGATCAATAATTTGAATTCTTGGCCTTGAATGATCACTTTGCCTGTAAGGCCGTGATATTTAGGATCGTGTTTTAGAGTGCAGTTATAGCGTGCAGCGATTTGCTCGATGAACCAAGCACCTGCATTGTGGCGTGTGTTTGCGTATTCGGGGCCTGGATTAGCCAGGCCCACAAGCATTTGAATAGAATTCAAGGTTGCGAGACCTTAAATATTATTCTGCTGCTGCAGCGTCGTCTTCAACTGGAGCTGCTTTGTTTGCTTTGATAGTCAGGATAGACTGATCATGGCCTTCGCCTTTAGCTAAATCTACAGAGCTAACGCCTTTAGGGAAAGTTAGGTCAGAGATATGAACTGAATCGCCAACAACAAACTTAGAAACATCTACTTCAATGAATTCTGGAAGTGCTTTTGGAAGACACGTAATTTCAACTTCAGTTAACTGGTGAACAACAGTTGCGCCAGCTTTAGTTACAATCTCTTCACCGATGAAGTGTAGAGGAACTTTAGTTTGAAATTTATGAGTAGCATCTACACGTTGGAAATCAAGGTGAGTAAGCTTAGGCTTGAATGGGTGACGTTGGATATCTTTTAAGATTACTTCAACAGCTTCGCCATCAACGTTAAGCGTAAGGATATGCGTGTAGAAACCTTCGTCTTCTTGAGCTTTGATCATATCTTTATGAGCAAAAGTAAGAGATAAAGCTTCTTTATCAGCTCCGTAAAGGATTGCAGGAACTTTGTCTTCGCGACGTAGGCGGCGGCTCGCACCAGTACCAGTTTCTACGCGAAGTTCAGCGTTATACGTATAAGTTTTGTTAGACATGATGTCTCCAGTTATTTAAATGTGTAGGGCCTTTGCGACCAAGGTCCCTAGCCAAAAGGCGCGCTATCATACCACCACGCCCAGATAAAATAAACATCGCTTACAAAAAAAGCGCCAAAAGGCGCTTTTATATTCAGGAATGTTTAATTTTAGTGTTCAAACATCGCTGAGATAGATTCTTCGTTACTAATACGACGAATAGTCTCTGCTAACATGTCAGCAAGCGTAAGTACCTTAACTTTATCAAGGGCTTTAAGCTCATCAGATAGCGGAATTGAGTCAGTTACAATTACTTCATCAATCATTGAGTCACGTAAGTTTTCGGCTGCTTTACCTGAAAGGATAGGGTGCGTTGCGTATGCAAATACACGCTTAGCGCCATGTTCTTTAAGTGCTTCTGCGGCTTTACACAATGTACCACCGGTATCAATCATATCATCTACGATAATACAATCACGACCTTCAACGTCACCAATAATGTGCATTACTTGAGAAACATTTGCTTGAGGGCGACGTTTATCAATGATTGCTAAATCGGTATCGTTTAGTAGTTTTGCAATTGCACGAGCACGTACAACACCACCAATATCTGGAGATACAACAACGACGTCTTCAAAGTCGCGTTCTTTCATATCTTCAAGTAATACAGGGCTGCCAAATACGTTATCTACAGGTACATCAAAGAAGCCTTGGATTTGTTCAGCGTGTAAATCAACCGTAAGAACACGGTCAACACCAACACTTGATAAGAAATCTGCAACAACTTTAGCGGTAATTGGAACACGAGCAGAACGTACACGACGGTCTTGGCGCGCATAACCAAAATAAGGAATGACGGCAGTAATACGACCTGCAGATGCACGACGTAGAGCATCAACCATAACGATAAGTTCCATAAGGTTATCGTTTGTAGGGGCACAGGTTGATTGCAAGATAAAAACGTCCGAGCCACGAACATTTTCATTTATTTGAACACTGATCTCACCGTCGCTAAAACGGCCAACAACAGCATCGCCTAATTCAATATATAAACGTTTTGCAACTTTTTGAGCTAACTCAGGTGTTGCGTTACCAGCGAAGAGCTTCATGTCAGGCACGGTAGGGTTCCTCAGGCACTGAATATTTGGACTAACGGGCAATGATAAATATCACTGCGGGTTAACTTATGATTACTTGTACGTTACTTCATTGATCGAATATGGCGGTTAACTCCGTATGAGCAGGTGAGACATTTGCGCTTGAAGCCACAAAACCCTGCCAAGTATGGGGGAGATTTTCAAGTACATCTTGTGCTTGAACTTGACTAGCAAATTCGACAAAACAACATGAACCTGTTCCGGTCATCTTCGACGGGGCGTATTTTAGCAACCACTGGAGGGTTTTTTCAACCTCGGGGCAAAGCTTTTTAACTAAAGGCTCACAATCGTTGGTCAAAGTATGGTGTTTCCAGTCGCCTATTATTTTTGGTGTGTCGCGTTTTAAATCTGGATGTGTAAATATTTTTGCGGTACTTACATGTTGGTTAGGGTGTACAACGCAGTACCATTTTTGTTCAAGTGTTACGTGGTGTAGTTTTTCACCAATACCGTGCGCTATGGCGCTTTGACCTTGTATGAACACTGGAACATCTGCCCCTAACTTGAGCCCTAGTTGAGCTAGTGTTTCTAAATTTAGTGCCAATTTCCATAACTTATTTAGGGCTAATAAAGTACTCGCTGCGTCAGATGAACCTCCTCCAACACCGCCCCCCATCGGCAAGCGCTTAATTAAATTTATTTTTACACCCAAAGAGGTTTTACAGTGTGTTTGTAATAATAAAGCCGCTTTATAGATAAGATTATCATTTAGAGGGATGTCTTTAGTATCACCACCGACAGAAATACTCCCATCTGTTGTTAACTCAAAATGCAGCTCATCACCAAAATTTAAAAAAGTAAATAAGGTTTCAAGTTCATGATAGCCATCTTCTCGGCGAGCATTAATGTGTAAAAATAAATTGAGTTTTGCCGGAGCAATAAGTGAAAAAGAGGTTTTGTTATTCATACTTATTTAAACTGCCAATCGTATAGTTGAATTTTAATTTTTATTTGTTGGTGCTTTAACGTCAGTTTAGTAGGTAACCAGTAACCTGCGTTTTGTACATAAGTGCCATAATCTATTTGCCATTTTTTGCCTGTATTATCAAACCATAATACTTGCTTTGCACGCCCAAGCTCATCAACAATTAAACTTTCATCGTCAATAGTGCCTTTAAGCCAGTTATCGGCATTATCAACCGGTAGTGTAAAACCCGTTAATCGTTTTAAAAGCTCTGCAGCGTTAGTATCAAAGTATTGTTCACCGTCAAACTCTAATTCAGCACCGTTAGCTGTTTGTTTAAGCGACAAAATACGAGTACCAATAAAAGTAGTCAGTATTAAATTATTGGAATTTGTTGTTTGCTGCCAATTTAAGTTTGCAGATTGACGCTCTTCTGGGCTAATAAATGCAAGTTTACCTTCTACTTGCCAAGTTTTTTGAGCAGCTAAACGTGGTTTCCAATCATCATAAAGTGTTGTTTTTGTATCAATTTGATGAGCACAGCCACCTAAAAACAAAAAAAACATGAATAAAATCAAATATTGTCGAATCAAATGTTGTTCCTTACTTTCCATATTCCGCTGATTTTTGGTAAAATTACCGCCTTTGAAGTAGGGCTCAGCAATATTTGGCAAATATGACCATAATAGCACTAGGTATAAATCACAAAACCGCATCCGTAGAATTACGTGAAAAAGTGGCTTTTTCGCCTGAGCAAATTTCAGAGGCGTTGCAACAATTAAGTGGCCATGCCGACTTTAATGAAGCGGTTATTGTGTCTACCTGCAATCGAACCGAGATCTATTGTAGCCTCGCTCAGCAAAATTCCCAAACACTGTTGAGCTGGCTTGCCAGTTTCCATGGTTTGGATGAACATGAACTGAGCAAAAACATTTATTGTTACGAAGATAACGATGCTATTAATCACTTAATGCGCGTGGCGTGTGGGTTGGATTCTTTAGTGTTGGGCGAACCGCAAATTCTGGGGCAAATAAAGCAATCGTTTTTTAGTGCTAAAAACCACGATGCAGTAGGTGTTACGTTTGATAGGTTGTTTCAAAAAACATTTTCGGTAGCGAAACAAGTTAGAACTGAAACCGATATTGGCGCAAGTGCGGTATCGGTAGCGTTTGCTGCAGTTAACTTGGCAAAGCATATTTATGGCAAGCTTGATAAGACCAATGTGTTATTAATTGGCGCAGGTGAAACCATTGAATTGGTTGCTAAACATTTATACCAAAATGAGCCTCAAAATATCACTGTTGCAAATAGAACTATTGAGCGAGCTCGTAACTTAGCTGACGAAGTGTCGGCAGATGTGATTGCTTTGGCGCAATTGCCTGAGCGTTTGCATAAAGCCGATATAGTGATTAGTTCTACAGCCAGCACTTTACCTATTATTGGTAAAGGGGTGGTTGAGCAAGCGCTAAAGCAGCGACGTCACAAACCTATGCTATTTATAGATATAGCGGTTCCCCGTGATATAGAAAGCCAAGTTGGGGAGCTAGATGCTGCCTATTTATATTCCGTTGATGACTTACAAACCATTGTAAGCGAGAATATGGCAGCGCGCGAGCAAGCTGCACAGCAAGCGCAAATAATTATTACTGAACGCACCAAAGAATTTGCAATGTGGATGCGTTCACTCGATTCGGTAGATTTAATCCGCCATTATCGAAATGATGTACAAACAATTAAGTCTGAACTTGTAGAGCGTGCTGTTAGTCAGCTCAATACAGGTAAAGATGCAGAAAAAATTATATTAGAGCTCGCCAATAAATTAACCAATCGCTTAATGCACGCGCCTACCCGTGCAATACAAGATGCAGCGAAAAAAGGTGAAGTGGCGCAGCTAAACCAGTTGAAAAAAATGTTAGGTATTGATCAGGAATAACCGTTAAATGAAAGAGTCTGTTTATAATAAATTAGAAACCTTAGTAGAGCGTTACGAAGAAGTACAAGCGCTGCTAAGCGACCCGTCGGTCATTAGTGATCAAAACCGTTTTCGTGCGCTTTCAAAAGAGTATTCTGAGCTTGAAGAGATTGTAAAAACGTTTTTAAACTATAAAGAAACGCAAGACGATTTAGCCAGTGCAGAAGAAATGCTTAAAGATTCTGACCCTGAAATGCGTGAAATGGCGCAAGAAGAATATAAAGAAGCAAAAGCACAAATACTAGTGATTGAAGATCAAATTCAAGTATTAATGTTGCCAAAAGATCCGCGAGATAACAACAACGTGTTTGTTGAAGTACGTGCAGGGACGGGCGGCGATGAAGCGGCTATTTTTGCTGGTGACTTATTTCGTATGTACAGCCGCTACGCAGAAAATAAAAAATGGAAAGTAGAAGTTGTAAGCACCAATGAAGGTGAGCATGGCGGTTACAAAGAAGTTATTGCAAATATCAGTGGCGAAGGCGTTTACGGTCAATTAAAGTTTGAATCAGGCGTACACCGCGTACAACGTGTACCAGAGACTGAATCACAAGGTCGTGTTCATACCTCAGCGTGTACTGTTGCGGTTATGGCAGAAGTACCAGAAGCTGAAGCGATACAAATTAATACAGCAGATTTAAAAGTTGATACATTTCGTGCATCAGGCGCAGGTGGTCAGCACGTAAATAAAACTGATTCTGCTATTCGACTTACACATATACCTACCGGTGTTGTGGTTGAGTGTCAGGATCAGCGTTCGCAGCATAAAAACCGCGCTAAAGCGATGTCAGTACTTGCAGCTCGACTGCAACAAGCTGAAGATGAAAAACGCCATGCGGCAGAAGCTTCTGAACGTCGTGACTTGGTAGGTAGTGGCGATCGTTCTGAGCGTATTCGTACTTATAACTACCCGCAAGGTCGTATTACCGATCACCGTATTAACTTAACACTTTATCGTTTAAACGAAGTGGTAGCCGGTGATTTAAGTGCGATTATTGACCCATTAATGCAAGAGCATCAAGCTGACTTACTTGCGGCCATGGGCGACGAGTAATTGTGGCTCACACTCTTGAACAAGCAATTGCTGCAGGTGCTGACTTATTAGCATCTAGCAGCGAAAGTGCTAAATTAGATGCACAAGTTTTACTTCTTCATATACTTCAAAAACCTCGCAGTTACCTTTTTACTTGGCCAGAACATGTGCTTAGTGATGAGCAACAATCGCAATTTAATGTATTTATCCAAAGACGTTTAAAAGGTGAGCCCGTAGCCCATATAACTGGGCTGCGTGAATTTTGGAGCTTATCGCTTGAAGTTAACGCAACGACCCTAATACCTCGACCAGATACTGAAACATTAGTCGAGCAAGCACTTGAAATAGCGCTACCCGCTACAGCAAAGGTGCTTGATTTAGGCACTGGTACTGGTGCAATAGCGTTGGCACTGGGTAGTGAAATGCCTAGTTGGCAAATTACTGCAGTAGATAGAGTAAGCGATGCAGTTGCACTTGCTACACGTAACCAGCAGCGATTAGCGATTAATAATGTACATGTTAAACAAAGTAACTGGTTTAGTGAGTTGCATGGCGAAAAATTCAATTTAATTGTCACGAACCCTCCTTATATAGAAAGTAGCGATATACATTTAAATCAGGGTGATGTGCGCTTTGAGCCTTTATCGGCATTAGTGGCTGATGATTGCGGAATGTCTGATATTAAACAAATAATTACACAATCACGTGACTATTTGTCATCTAATGGCTATCTTTTAATAGAACACGGTTTTGAGCAAGGTGAAGCTGTTCGTCATTTCTTTGAAAAAATGGCGTTTGTTAATATTAAAACAGTGAAAGACCTTGGTAACAATGACCGTGTAACACTTGCACTGTGGCCCTAGAGAATAATAATTGCCTACTAGTGCGTTAAATAATGCCATGAAGGAATTTCGACTATGATGGGTGATTTTTTATTTTCAGATGAACCAGAAGAAACAATCGATGAGATTGAACACGGTACCTGGAAAGTATTAATCGTTGATGATGAACCTGAAGTTCATGCTGTTACAAAACTAGCACTGAGTGATTTTGAGTTTCAAAATAAACGCTTAGAGTTTATTAGTGCCTACTCAGGTGCTGAAGCGAAAGAGCTCATAAAGGAGCATCCAGATGCCGCTATTGTGCTACTTGATGTGGTAATGGAAACCGACGACGCTGGTTTGCAGGTTGCTAAGTTTATTCGTGAAGAAGCTAAAAATAATCATATACGGATTATTTTAAGAACGGGCCAACCTGGCCAGGCACCTGAACGCCAAGTCATTATTAATTATGATATTAACGATTACAAATCGAAAACTGAGCTAACGGCTCAAAAATTATTTACTGTTATTATGTCGAGCCTACGCTCGTATCGGGATATTATTTCGATTGAGCAGTCACGCGAAGGGCTTGAGAAAATAATTATAGCGTCTCGTGATATTTTTTCTGCGCATTCAATAGAGCACTTTATTGAAGGCGTTATGCAGCAATTAACATCTTTATTGGGTATTGCTGATCAAGCTATGTATGCCACCACTTTAGTTGCACAAAACCCAGAACATGAAATAAATAAAAAACTAATAGTTTGCTCTGGCACTGGCGATTTTGAAAAAAGTGAAGGTAAAGAGCTTGATGAGGTATTACAAGCTGAGCAGTTAAGTGCGTGTCATCAGGCGCTAAATGATAAAAGTATCATTTATAAAGATAATTACTTATTTGCGTACTGCAGTAGTGAGTACAATCATAACTCAATGCTGTTCATATCAGGTGTCCCAAAGGATTTAACGGATACTCAGCGTCATTTAATCAAAATATTTTCTCAAAATGTGCAACTTGCCTTTGAAAATGTGCAGCTTCAGTCTGAAATAGAAGCGACACAACAAGAGCTTGTTTATAGGTTAAGTGAAGCAGTTGAGCAGCGATCAACCGAGACAGGTAATCATGTTAAACGTGTAGCACATATTTGTCATATTTTAGCTGAGGGCTATGGTTTATCTAAACATGATGCAGATTTAGTAAGATTGGCGTCGCCTCTTCATGATGTAGGTAAAGTGGGCATTCCTGATGCGATTTTAAACAAACCAGCAAAGTTAGAACCTCAAGAATGGGAAGTAATGAAAACCCATACTGATAAAGGCTATACTATTTTAAAAGACTCTCCCCATGAAATTGTGAGTACAGGTGCAATTATTGCAAAAGAGCATCATGAAAAATGGGATGGGTCTGGTTACCCACAAGGTCTAAGCGGAAACGCAATTAATGTATTTGGCCGTATAGTCGCACTTGCTGATGTATACGATGCACTTCGCCATAAACGGTGTTATAAAGAGCCTTGGACATTACAAAATGTGGTTGATGAAATTAATGCTCAAAAAGGCACACATTTTGAACCAAAAATGGTTGAAGTATTTAACGAAAAGCTTGATGAGTTAGAGGCGGTTCTTAGCCGTTTTCCTGATTAGATTTTTATAAAACAGAAGTACAGGGGCATATGGATTATTTAGCAGTAAAGCACTCGCACATGGCAATTGCGATGTTAAGTGTAATATTATTTTATGTTCGCGCTTTTTCGCGGATGGGCAGTGGTAAATTAGCAAAAAATAAAGCGGTAATGATTGGTAGTCACAGTATAGATACTTTGTTATTAGTGTCTGCACTTACGCTTATATTTATGGCTAAAATTAATCCGTTTGAACAATATTGGCTATTAGAAAAAATAGTTTTAGTGGTTATATACATCGGTATTGGGGCTAAAAGCGCCCGACAAACTAAAATGGCGGCTAAAGTTGCTTACGTTTTAGTTAATACCGCTGTTATTTTAGCGATAGGTTATTTAGCGACGTCTAAATCAGCTTTTTTGCTTTAAGTAATACCTGACTATTTGAGCTTTATAGTTGTTTTGTAAAGCTCAAATACAACTCCCTCTCAGAAAATATTCAAATACACCTCTATATTGGTATATAGCTTTAAAGTTAGGTAAACTACGCCTTCGTTTTCTAAAATGTTGCAGTATTAATGACTACCCTCGGGTTTGACGAACACGATGAATCTTATCTTGATGATGCTTACGATGAATTTACACCTCCAGCGATTTACCGCTGTATTAAAGCAGAGTCAAAGTGGGACCCTCAGATAGATTTAACACCATGTTATGAAACTTTAACTGACTTTGAACAGCAAATTTCAGCGCTGTGTTTAAAAGTGAGTGATGAGCACGATCGCCTCGAAAAATTATTAGATATGTTTTACAGTGATTGGCTATTTAGTGCATCAGGTCTAAAAGTGCCTGAATATAAATTAAATACATTAAGCTATACGCTTTCTATGCGCAGTGGTTCACCTACAACACTGGCAATTATACTTTGTCATTTTTTACAACAAGCTAACTGTGACGCGAACCTTAGTCTTACCCAAGGTGATGTTGGCGTACATGTGGCGATTAGTGACGAAGAAGGCTACATAATAGAGCCAAGCAGTGGACAACAAAGTTGGTATATTATCCCTGAAAACGCAGATGAAGATGATGGTCAAGAGCAAGAGCCACTAGAACTGATTTTTGATGACGAAGTATATAAGTTATTTTTAGCTCAGCAAAAATGGTCTTTCATTAGCGAAAATAAATTTGGTCATGCTTTAACCTGTGTAGAGATGCTAATGGAGTTAATAGGCGACGACCCGTATGAGAGACGCGACAGAGGTTACTTATTAAATCAGCTCGGTTGCCCTAAAATGGCACGTGATGATTTACAGTTTTTTGTAGATGAGTGTCCGGACGATCCTGCAATAGAGATTATTCAACACCAAATAGAAGAACTAGAAGATAATAATAAAACGCACCATTAAGAATAGGAATAATTATGGTTGAAACTCAAAGCGCATTAATTACAAATGATGCCGTTGTGCTTGGTTTGCTTGCTATTATTTTGGGGTTTATTTTTAAAACCTCAAACAGTGAGCGTCCAGCTTTAAAACGATTTTATAAATACGTACCTGCTTTATTACTGTGTTACTTTTTACCTTCGTTATTAAATACCTTTGGTATTGTAGATGGTAATAAATCTAATGTTTATTATGTGGCTTCGCGCTACTTACTACCTGCCTGTTTAATACTACTTACCATTAGTATTGATTTAAAAGCGATTATTAACTTAGGCCCTAAAGCACTTATTATGTTTTTAGTGGGTACTTTAGGCATTGTTATTGGTGGGCCATTAGCTATTTTAGTAGTGAGCGCATTTGACCCAAGTATTGTTGGTGGGCATGGCCCAGATGCCGTATGGCGCGGTATGACAACTGTTGCAGGTAGCTGGATTGGCGGCGGTGCTAACCAAGCATCAATGAAAGAAATGTTTGAAGTTGGTGGTGATATATTCTCAGTAATGATTACAGTCGATGTAATTGTCGCTAATATTTGGATGGCTGTTTTATTGTTAATGGCAGCAAATCATAAAAAGATTGATGCAGCGACGGGTGCTGATACAAGCGCAATTGAAGATTTGAAAAAGCGTGTGGAAGAATATCAAGCAGAACATGCACGCATCCCAACTCTTAATGATTACATGACGCTGATTGCAATTGCATTTGGTATAACTGGCTTAGCACACTTTTGCGCTGACTTTTTGGGGCCGTACTTTGGCACTACTTATGAATGGGCAAAAGAATACAGCTTAAACAGTAAATTCTTTTGGCTAATTGTTATATCAACAACGATTGGTATAGGCTTATCGTTTACTAAAGTGAGGCAAATAGAAGCGTTTGGCGCTTCAAAAGTAGCTTCTAGCTTTTTATATATTTTGGTTGCATCGATTGGTTTACACATGAATGTAACCGCTATTTTCAATAACCCCGGGCTATTTTTAGTGGGCGCAATTTGGATGTTAGTGCATGCAAGCATTATGTTAATTGTGGCTAAACTGATTAAAGCACCGTTATTTTATATGGCTGTGGGTTCTCAGGCTAATGTGGGCGGTGCAGCGTCTGCACCTGTTGTAGCATCAGCGTTTCATCCCTCATTAGCGCCTGTTGGTGTTCTGTTAGCTGTACTGGGCTATGGTGTGGGTACGTATATGGCTTATATTTGTGGATTAATGATGCAAGCAGTTGCACCGTAAGGAATTTAAATGAAAGACCAAATTATTAAAATTAATGAAATTGAACTAGCAAACAACAAACCGTTTGTATTGTTTGGTGGTATTAACGTATTAGAATCTCGCGATTTAGCTATGCGTGTTGCAGAGCATTACGTAGAAGTTACGACGAAACTAAATATTCCTTATGTATTTAAGGCCTCATTTGATAAAGCTAATCGCTCTTCAATCAACTCGTACCGTGGTCCAGGTATGGAAGAAGGTTTAAAAATATTCGAAGAAATTAAAAACACGTTTAAAATTCCACTGATTACTGACGTACATGAACCGCATCAAGCTTCACCTGTTGCAGAAGTTGTTGATGTAATTCAGTTACCTGCTTTTTTGGCGCGTCAAACAGATTTAGTTGTGGCGATGGCTAAAACAGGTGCAATTATTAATGTGAAAAAACCACAGTTTTTAGCGCCACATGAAATGCGTCATATCATTACTAAATTTAATGAAGCTGGTAATAACAACGTAGCCCTTTGTGAGCGTGGTTCTAGCTTTGGTTACAACAACCTTGTGGTTGATATGCTGGGTATGGATGACATGAAGGCAATGGCACCTGTTATTTTTGATGCAACACATGCGTTACAACGCCCTGGTGGACGAGCTGACTCTGCTGATGGTCGTCGTGCACAAGCTGCAGAGCTTGCTCGAAGTGGCATGGCGCTAGGTATTGCAGGTTTATTTATTGAGGCGCATCCAAATCCTAACGAAGCTAAATGTGATGGCCCATGTGCGCTAGCGCTTAGTAAGTTAGAAGGGTACTTAACGCAAATGAAAGCGGTTGATGATTTAATTAAAAGCTTTGCCCCACTTGATACAAGTGCAAGCGATTTATAATTAAGCATGATGTTTATTAAAAAGCGACTCAGGTCGCTTTTTTTATGCCTTTAATATACACAAACTTATATGATGTATATAATCTCACGCATAAGAAAAACTAATTCTAAGCTTGGTTATTATGTCAAGACGGGTACCTCCATTAAACGCATTAAAAGCTTTTGAAGCGGCTGCACGCCATTTAAGTTTTACAAAAGCTGCTGAAGAGCTTTATGTAACGCAGGCGGCAGTAAGTCATCAAATAAAAACACTTGAAGAGCATTTAGGGCTGAAGTTGTTTTTACGTAAAAACCGCTCTTTATTATTAACTGAAGAAGGCCAAGGCTATTTTTTAGATATTAAAGAGATTTTTACTCAGCTTATTGATGCAACTGAAAAGCTATTAGCTCGTGGCGCTAAGGGCTCACTAACGGTAAGCCTAACCCCTAGTTTTGCTATTCAGTGGTTAGTGCCTCGTTTGAGTTTGTTTAATGAGTTACATCCAGAGATAGATGTGCGAATAAAAGCACAGGACCAAGATGAAAACTCACTCACTGATGACGTAGATATTGCTATTTATTATGGAAGGGGTCATTGGAATGGCGTACAAGCGTACAAGCTTCATACCGAATATTTAGTACCACTTTGTAGTCCTATGTTATTAAGCGGGTTAAAACCGCTTGATCAACCTAGTGATTTAGCGCATCACACACTATTACACGACACTACACGTAAAAACTGGAAAACGTGGATGAAAACCGCAGGCGTGCGTAACATCCAGGTAAATCAAGGGCCTATATTTAGCCACTCCTCTATGGTGTTACAAGCAGCGGTACATGGACAAGGTGTGGCAATTGGCAATAGTGTATTAGCTAAACCCGACATAGACGCAGGGCGTTTGGTAATTCCGTTTAATCATAGCCTAGAAAGTAAAAATGCTTATTACTTAGTGCTTCGTGAGTCGCAAACAGAGCTTGGTAAAATAGTTTCGTTTAAAGAGTGGATGCTGAGCTTAGTAGAGCATGAGCAAGAACATGAGTATTAATAATGATTGAATGGTTTAAAAGCACGGAGCAACCTGCAATAGCACAGTTTATATTTGCACATGGCGCAGGTGCTGGTAGCGATTCTGACTTTATGCAGCACATGGCAAAATTAATAAGCGAGCAGGGGGTTGATGTTGGTTTATTTGATTTTGAATATATGCAAATCGCTAAACAAACTAATAAACGCAGGCCTCCTGAGCGAGCACCAAAGTTACTTATTTATTATGAACGAGTGCTAACGAATGCGCAGCCAGATTTACCGTTGTTTATAGGTGGTAAATCGATGGGCGGTCGCATGGCATCAATGCTTGCATGTAGTTCAGAGCAAAGCCTTTCAGGTGTTATAGCATTTGGTTATCCATTTCATCCGCCGGGTAAGCCAGAAAAATTACGCACCGATCATTTTGCTGATATTGTTTGCCCTTTTTTAGTATTACAGGGCGAGCGAGATACATTTGGTACACGTGAAGAACTTCTTACTATGAAAATGCCAAAGCAGCCTTTGTTTACTTGGCTGAGTGATGGCGATCACTCATTAAAACCACGTAAAAAAAGTGGCGTAACTGAACTGCAAAATAGAGAAACAGCAGCGTTAAGTGCCGTTGAATTTATTAAGCAACAAATTGAGATACGTTAAGACTCGAGCAGGGGGTTAGATGATTAAATTATTTTTAATGACCGGTAGTATTTTTTGTATGCTTTCGGTGATGTTAGGTGCATTTGCTGCCCATGGTTTAAAAAGCCGCTTATCGGAGTATTCATTAGGCGTTTTTAAAACGGCTGCTGAGTATCAAATGGTACATGGACTTGCACTTATTGCGGTGGCTATTTTAATTAAATGGGGCATAAACCTGAGTTGGGCTGGTGGCTTTTTTATAATGGGCACACTACTTTTTAGTGGTAGTTTATATTTACTCGCTCTAACAGGAATGAAGTGGCTTGGGCCTATAACACCGCTTGGTGGGTTGTGCTTTATTATTGGTTGGATTGTTATTTTAGTGCAAGTTGCACGATTTAAGTTTTAAAGAGTTTAAGGGTTAATATGTCTAGTGTTGTGATTTTTTGTCGTAGTGGTTTTGAAAACGATGCCGCTGCTGAAATAACGTTTCATGCTGCAGAGCAAGGTTTTGCAGGGTATGTAAAAGCAAAACCAAATACAGGTTATGTTGTTTACGAATGTTTTGAAGCGCATCACAGCGACGAAATAATCAAAAAAGTTGATTTTAAAAACATGGTGTTTGCACGTCAATGGTTTGCCGGCACATTACTTGAAAACATGCCAGTAGAGGACCGTGTGAGCGCAGTAGTTGAAGCTGCTAAAGATTTTACATTATGCTCAGAACTGCGCGTTGAAACGCCAGACACAAACGAAGGCAAAGAGCTTTTAACGTTCTGTAAAAAAATCTCAACACCGCTTAAAAAAGCCCTCGAAAAACAAAATACTGTACTGCGTGAGCCAAAAGCAAATCGCCCAGTAATGCATGTTATGTTTTTAACTAACAATACGGCTTATGTTGGTTACTCGTATAGCTTTAATAATTCTCCATTTTTCATGGGTATTTTGCGCCTTCGTATGCCAAGCGATGCACCGAGTCGCTCAACGTTAAAACTCGATGAAGCATTTAACGTATTTATACCTGAGCAACAACGCGAGTCACGCGTAGCTGCCGGTATGCGCAGTGTTGATTTAGGCGCATGCCCAGGTGGTTGGACTTATCAGCTTGTACGCCGTGGTATGTTTGTAAGTGCGATTGATAACGGCCCAATGAATGACGATTTAATGCAAACTGGGCAAGTTAAACATTTTAGAGCCGACGGTTTTAAATATCGCCCAGAAAAAAGAAATATTACTTGGTTAGTATGCGATATGGTGGAAAAACCGACCAAAGTGACTACGCTAATGATTGACTGGGCAGTAAATGCATACGCAAAAGAGTTTATATTTAACTTAAAGCTGCCTATGAAAAAACGCTTTGATAGTGTTTATGAATGTCTTTCGATGATCAGAAAAGAGCTTGAGAAACAAGGTATCAATTACGAGTTGCAAGCTAAACATCTATATCATGATCGTGAGGAAATAACCGTTCATTTAAACGTTACTAAGGTGCCACAAAATTTGTATAGTTAATATGTAGAGGCTAAAAGTGGTAAAAAACAATATTAATAAATGGCTAAGTTTACTTTTTTTATCACTTTTAATCACAGGTTGTGGCGGGGGAGGCGAAGGCAGTGATTCAACTACGGCCCCTGGTAACACTGCGCCCAGTGTTACGCTTTCGGTTAGCAGTAACGTTATTACTTCTAATCAATCATTTACTATTACAGCGCTTGCAAGTGATAGCGACGGACAAATTGCCAGCTATCAATGGCAACAACTTAGCGGGCCCGAGTTTACGTTTACCTCTAACGGTAACACGCTTACAGCCACTGCACCTAGTGTAACAACCGATACGACCTTTAGCTTTTCGGTTACAGTTACTGACAACTCAGGTGCTACTGCACAACAAGTTTTTTCAGGCACTATCACCTCTCAAAATAATGCTCCTACAGTTAATATAACAGGCCCAAGTAGTGCACTTGCCAGCACACAAGTCAGTTTAGTTGCTAACGCTCAAGATACAGATGGCACTATAAGTAATATTAATTGGATTCAGTCTGCTGGGGACAATGTTGAGTTTTCACAAACTGATGGAGTCCTTAGTTTTACCGCCCCTAATGTATCTGAAAATACAACACTAGGTTTTAGCGTAACCGTAACTGACAATGCAGGTAAAAGCGCTCAAGCGAGTAAAACGGTTTTAATTAATCAAGTAAATAGCGCGCCAACAGTCATTGTTACAGGCCCTGAAGAAGCTAAAAAAGATGACAGCGTAACCCTAGTTGCAGATGCACAAGACAGCGATGGTAGTATTAATAGCATAACTTGGCAGCAAATAAGTGGTCCTGTAGTTGAACTTACTCAAACACAAACAAGCATTAACTTTAATGCGCCCACTGTTGCACAAAATACCAATGTTACATTTGTGGTTACTGTAACCGATGACGATAACGCTACAAATAGCGCTCAAAAAACAGTTGTAGTATTAGCACCAAACAATCCACCTGCTGCAGATGATGTAAGTATTAGCGTGCAATATAATCAAGCCACAGAATTTAGTTTAGTAGTTAGCGATGCTGATAACGATACCGTTCAGATTGATTTTGGGGATGATTTAAATGGTGCACAAATTAGTGTTATTGATGCACAAGCCTTACTTTTTAGCTACACGCCTCCTGCAAACAGTATCACTTCACAAAGCTATACGTTAACTGCGTCTGATTCAAAAGACACAACCGAATTTACACTGAATATTACGGTGGTTGATTCAACGCCGGCTACAATTAGTAATGTAACACCCCAAAGTAATAATGACCCAGTTCTTGTAGATAGCCCTGTTAGTATTACATTTTCAGATATTATGCTAACGAGCACTTTAGCCGTTAATTCTAGTAGTGGTGCTTGTACAGGAAGTGTACAAGTGTCGGCAGATAATTTTACTACTTGCTTGGCCTTAAATATTGAAAGTTTGTCGGGTACTACTAGTGACACAAGTACTTATTTTCATACTGTAAATGTAAGCGCAAGCTTTAATGAAGATACCCAATATATTGTCCGTGTTACAGCTGATTTAACTAATTTTGATGATACGGCCATTGAAACACAAACAGCTACTTCTTTTACTACCTCTAGCCAAGATATAAAAATAACTGAAGTTTCTTCTGTGCAATTTAGTAACGACTTACCTTGGATTGAAATTTATAACGGCACAGGGGCTGCTGTAAACTTACAGAGTTATTCGCTTAAAACCCGCAGTATTAATATGATTAATAGCTCGACCAGTGCAGAAACAACTTTTTCACTGCCCAATAAAGAGTTTGAAAATGGTGAGTACCTTATTTTACAAAGTAAGTTTGGGGATGATTTTTTAGTCAATGCATCAGTTAACAATCCTAAAATAGCGCTTGTGGGTAATGCTAGTGATGAAATTAGACCTTATTGGTACATAAACGGTTTTGTAGAATTACTTAATAGTGCAGGTACACAAACAATCGACTTTGTAAAATTTGGTAACTCAGTACAAGAACCAGTAACGCCATCACAATGGCAAGGTGGTAACGCAGAACAAATCATCTCCGAGCAAGGAGGCAGCTTAAAGCGCGAGCTTAATGCGACAGACACTAATCAAAGTACTGATTGGAATTATTCTGTGTTTAACACACCCGCTGGGCCAAACAATATAAATTGCACAATAGATGATGATGAGGATGGTATTCCTGATTGCGCTGAGCAACAGGGTACAACATTCGCGGGTTTACCACTTTATGAGTGGGGGGCGCGTACCTCACAAAAAGATATATTTATTGAAGTTGATTATATGGACAGCAGTGATGTAGGCATTACTCCACATCGAACCGCACTTGAAAAAGTAGCCACTGTTTTTGCAGAAAAAGGCTATACAGTCCACTTTGACGTAGGTGATTTGTTTGATCAAAATACAAATACAGCACCGCAAAACTTTGATTTAGGTGGCGGAAATCTTGTTCCTTTTAACAGCTATACCCCGTTTGAATACGATTTAAGTAGCCCTAATTTATTTGCTTATAAAATGGAATATAGCGATATAACTCGCAGGCCCATTTTCCATTATTTATTAATGGCAAGTAGTGGTAACGAAGACGGTAGTATTAGTGGGTCGGGTATTGCTGAGATAAGCGGTAATGATTTAATGGTAACTATGGGAGGCTGGGGTTTAACGCTTGATACGCAAGTAGCAACCAATGTAACTTATAATTATCAAGCATCAACAATATTTCATGAGTTAGGTCATAACTTAGGTTTGTACCATGGCGGTGATGAAGAAGTTAATTTTAAGCCTAATCATTTAAGCTCTATGAATTATTTATATCAATTAGCGGGTTTATCAACAATAGGTAATAACGAAGGCGATCGTTACTATGAACGTTTTTACCTAGGCAATGCTAGTTGCGATATTGCACCAAATACTAATAGTCATTTAGGCTCTACGGATGATTTTATTATTGATTATTCAAATGGTAGTTCAGCAGATTTAAATGAAAGCACCATACTTGAAGTACAGGGGTTAAATAGAAATGGCTCACTACCTGTTGATTTTAATTGTAATGCAATTAACACCGAAAGCTTAACCAGCTTTGATACTAACCAAGATAATACAATATCAATACTGAGTGATGTAGATGAGTGGAGCATGCTTAATTTACAGTTTTATATGCAAAGTGCAGGTAATCGATTTGGTGTGCCAAATACAAATAACAGTAAGGTGCATAATTTACAAAGCTCGCCTACTAATATTGAAACGCTGCCCATTTATATAAAAGAAGCACAGCCAAGTAGTGCAATTATTGCTGAGTTAAAAGCAATTAAAGAGCAATAGTATGAAGCCAATGCTAAGCACTAAGTTTATTATCTTGAGTAGTTTTTTTAGTTTACTAATAGCGTGTAGCGATACTAACAATGCACGTGAGTGGTTACTAAAAAATGATAATTTGTATTATAAAAATACAGCTGTTGACTGGCGAATTGAATCAGTAAAGGACTGTAATACATGCGTTATAAGCCAAGATGTTGTTTATCAGCCTGAAGGTATTAGTCGTTATAATACGTTAATGCAGAGTCACAATTGGGTCGCGGTACATGAACTAAGTAAAATCAATGTCATTCGTTTAAAGATGCCAGACCAAACACCTTATTTATACGTAGAGCGTGTAAAAGGTCAAATACTAAAGCTGTTTGATCAGCAGCAAAACTACAGTATAAAAATTGGTGAAGTTACAGCCGTTAATATTAATAATCAGCGCTTTAGTATTTTGATTAAAAAATTTGAAGAAGTAGATAAACAAAGCGATGCATTACCAAGGCGTGCATCGCTTGAGTTTATTGCTTTAAAAATAGATTAAAAAAAGCACCTTAGGTGCTTTTTAATCTAGGGTGCGGTGTCCTTCGAATATTAAAAAAGTAAGCAACCTTTTAATTAACTACGATATTTTGGACGATAGTTATCTACCCATAAACGTGTTGCGCCGCACACTGCGACTGGCATAACTATTAAGTTTATAAAAGGGATAGCAGTTAACAACATAACAGCAAAACCAAATCCGTATGACAAACCTTGCTTAGATTTTAAATCGTCTTTCATTTGCTTAAAGTCAATTTTATGATTATCAAACGCATAGTCTTCGTATTGAACTGCGTACATCCAACAAGTAAATAACACCCATAGTATTTGACCAATGACCGGTAAAACCCATAACAATATAAAAAAGCCAATTGCGCGAGGAAGGTAGTAGCATAGTTTTGTCCACTCACGGGCAAGCATGCGAGGTATATCTTTAACTAGTTCGGCAAAGCCGTCATCGTTAATTTTTTGACCTGTTAGGTAAAGCTCAACTTTTTCACTCAAAAGCGCATTGAAAGGGGCTGCAATAAAATTAGTGATAACTGTAAAGAGCATACTATAGCTAAACAGAACAACTAATACTGCAATAGGCCACATTAGCCACTCTAACCAGCTTAACCACTCGGGGAGCATGTTGTTAATGTAGCTAAAACTATCACTTAACCAGCCAAATAAAAAAAACAGCGAGCTACCAAATAGCAAAATATTAATTAATAACGGAATAAGGACAAAACGCTTTAGCCCTTTTTGGCTAATTAATTTAAACCCCGAAAAAAAGTATTCCATACCTTGTGTGATCTGCACTGTAACCTCAAAAAATATTTACCATTACTTATAGTATAAATAGCTTAATAATTTTGAACAGTACTTTTAAGTAACAAAGTGTTAGCTTTAATATTGTGATTTTGTTTATATAGTAACAATAGGTGTTCAGTAATACGCAACTATGATTATTTAAGACAGGCCCGATTATTTTTACCAATAAAATAAAAAACTTACTAATCATGACTATAATGAACTTTACTGCGTAAGAAAAAAGCGCTTACTTAAAGCTTTTGTTGTTTCAATGTGTATAAATAATACGGGTAAAGGAAAATGGGTACGGATAGGTTAAAAAAGTTATTATCTCACCAGCAAGGCATTTTATCCAAAATTGCATTAGGGGTACCTTTAAGTGAGGTGCTTACTGAAATTTGTTTATCAATCGAGCAGATTATTGATGATGAATCCGCTAGGTGTTCCATCTTATCAGCTAAAGGCCAACAGCTTTTTCATTGCGCAGCCCCTAATATTCACCCAGAGTACTGTAGTTTACTGAATGGAGTCTTTATAGGGCCAAAAGTGGGCTCATGTGGTACTGCAGCATTTTCGAAATCACGCACAATTGTAGAAAATATCGAAACTTCACCGCTGTGGGAGGACTTTAAAGATTTAGCGCTAAAGTTTGATCTTAAGTCATGTTGGTCAACGCCTATTTTTTCAACCCAAGCCGATTTATTAGGCACCTTTGCTATCTATCACAGCACTCCTAAATCACCATCAAAGCAAGATTTAGAGTTAATTGATTTTTTTGTACACTTTTCTAGTATCGCTCTTGAAAAAAGTAACGAGTTTGATAAAGCAAAACAGCTTGTAGTGAATTTACAGCAAAGTAATGAAAAGTTTAAAGCTTTCACTAAGGTAATGCCCGATCTGATCCTTATTTTAAGTGAAGAAGGAATTTATACCGATGTGTATGGTACCTCTAATGAGTTACTGCTTGATTCAAACAAGGACCTTATTGGTGAAAATGTTAAAGACCTACTTCCTTCAAAAGATGCACAAATGATAATGGACGTCATTAAAAAAACACTCTCGACCAACGAGACGCAAATTTTTGAATATGAATTAGATGTACCCAAAGGGAGTATAGTTTTTGAAGGCCGGGCAGCAGCATTAGATCATTACCATCCCAATAGTCCTACAAAAAGGCACGTAGTATGGATGGCCAGAGATATTTCAATAAAGAAAAAGGCCGAACAAGAAGTACATAAGCTCGCCTTTTACGACCCATTAACTAATCTTCCAAATAGAAGAATGCTTAGCGACAAATTAAGCACGTGTGTAGAGAGTATTAAACGTAATAAAAATATAGGGGCGTTATTATTTTTAGACCTAGATAATTTTAAGCGTATTAATGACTCACTTGGGCACAGTGCGGGTGATGAAGTACTTGTAGAATTATCAAAAAGGTTAAGCGCAATAATAAAAGGCTCAGATACATTGGCCAGAGCGGGTGGTGATGAATTTATTATTTTACTCAAACACTTAGGGCAAGATACAAAGCAAGCAACCATAGAATGCAAAGCTCTTGCCAAAGAGATTCAAAGAGCTTTTCATGATAAATTTGAAGTGGGCAACCTTGCATTTCAAGTAAGTTGTAGCATAGGTATCTGCCTAATTGATAGCGTAAACGCACAGGCAGACAATATATTAAAATTTGCAGACACGGCTATGTATCGTTCTAAAAATAAAGGGGGTAATAGCAGTAGTTTTTACGATCCTGCCTTGCAAACACTACTTGAAAAGCAAGCCGAGCTAGAAACCGATATAGTCAGGGCGATTGCATCTGATGAGTTTTGTGCTTACTTTCAGCCACAGGTAAATATGCATGGTGATGTTATTGGTGCTGAAGCACTCATTAGATGGAACCATCCTCAAAAAGGCTTAATAGCAGCAAACGAATTTATACCTATTGCAGAGCAATATGGGCTTATACAAAAGCTACAAAATATTGTTTTACATGATATATGTATTTTAATTAACGAGCTTAAAGCAGATAACATAATTGACGACTCGTTTAGTGTTTCAATTAATATTAGTCAAAGCCAATTTAACTCATCAAATTTAAAAGGAGAGCTGTTTAGCACTATCAATAAATTTGATGTTCGAGCACAACAAATTAAGTTAGAAATAACCGAGTCAATGCTCTCAAGCGATGTAGATTATACAATTATGCAAATGAAAGAACTCATTGCTGCTGGCTTTATATTTTCGATTGATGATTTTGGAACCGGGTACTCCTGCTTAGCTTACTTAAGTACGTTTCCTGTTAAAGAATTAAAAATAGATAAAAGCTTTATTGATAAAATTTTAGATAACACGGTTGGCTTTAATATTGCGCAAACAATTATCAGCCTAGGAAAAAGTCTACACTTAGAGGTAGTTGCAGAGGGTGTAGAAACAACAGAACAATATGACTTACTTAAAAAAATGAATATTGACACCATGCAAGGCTATTTAATTGCAAAGCCGATGGATAAAGAATGCTATTCAAAATGGCATAGCGCTAATACCAATATGCGATAATACTTGAAGTTTACTGTCTATTAATTAGTGATAATCTAGCAAGATTACGCATGTGGTAAGCCACTTTTGCTCTTTTAGCTTGTGAAATGTCATGACCTATATGCTAAATAAGGAGTAAAGATTTTTTAGTTAAACAGTGCTAAGCTATGTCCGCTTAAATATATTATTTAAAGCTTAATAAACTTATAACAATGAATGGAAGCTTTATGCAGTTAGTCGATTTGAACCCGAATGATCCCGACGTGGTAAATGTATTTGATGATATAGACCGACTTATAAACTCTTTATATCCTGTGGCTACCGCACAGTCTCTGGAGTTAAACGAATTAACCTTACCTAATGTGTATGCTATTGGTTTAAAAACTGAAGAAGGTATTATTGCCTGCGGTGCAATAGTAGAGAAATTTGATACTCAGCCTTATGGCGAAATAAGACGTTTATATGTAAAACCAAGTCATCGTGGTAAAGGGCTATCAAGACGTATTATGCAGATTTTATTGCATCAAGCTGGCGAAAAACAAATCCCGTTAATACGCTTAGAAACAGGCCCAAAACAAATAAAATCAATCAATTTATATGAAAATTTAGGCTTTAAACGCTGTAGCAGTTTTGGCTCATATGTAGATAATCCACAAAGTGTTTTTATGGAATTAGGGCTTAGTAAATAAGTTAATTAACGCTGCGACATATTAAAGCTTAATGTGTCGTAAATATCTGCCTTCATTATTATCTTGTAATAAAAGTCATACTCAAACTAGTAACTATAAAAGCAGCTTTTATAGTGATGCAAAAATACTTCACTGTTTTTAACACCTGTCTTCGTATAAAATCTGCCTCGATAATTAGTGACTAACTTACAAAGCGAGAATTTTTATCTTTTCTAAAAGTAGCAATAAACAAATGAGCGAAATAACAGTAGTAACCCACAATGGTAATTTTCATGCAGATGACGTTTTTAGTATTGCGGTACTTAAACATGTTTTGCCAACGTTTAAATTGGTACGCACACGCGATAAAGCGCTTATAGAAAGTGCCGACTACGTAATCGATGTAGGTGGGGAATACGATCCTGAAACTAATCGCTTTGATCATCATCAACGCGGTGGTGCAGGCGAGCGAGAAAATGGCATTCCTTTTTCATCATTTGGATTAGTGTGGAAGAAATACGGCTTAGCGCTGTGTGATGATAACCAAGCCGTTGCTGATAGAGTGGATTCAGGCTTAGTTTCAACTATTGATGCCATTGATTGTGGTCATGTTGAAGGTGTATCAAAAGGGATAAGCTTGAGCCAAACAATTTCAATGTTTAACCCTACATGGGAAGAAGAAAGTAACTTTGATACCTGCTTTGATGAAGCCGTTGAATTTGCAGCTCGCATGCTCATTCGTTTTATCGCCTCAGCTCACGGTAGTGTTAATGCAAAAGAGATTGTCGCCAAAGCAATTGAAAATGCAGAAGATGCTAGAGTAATCGTGCTTGAAAAGTACACACCGTGGAAAAAAACAGTGCATATTTTATCAAGTGAGGCGCTATACATGGTTTACCCATCGCATTCTGGGCAATGGATATTACAAACAGTACCCGTTGAGCCTGGCTCGTTTGAAGATAGAAAACCGCTTCCTAAAGCATGGTCTGGTTTATCTGATCAAGCGTTCGTAGATGAAACAGGTATTGCCGATGCCGTGTTCTGTCACAACGGTTTATTTATAGCGGGTACCAAGTCGTTTGAAAGCACAATGAAACTTGCCACTATGGCGCTTAGCGAATAACAACGCACTAAGCATAACAATTTATATAGATTGTTATGCTTGTTATTTTTGCGCGGAGCATTATGTTTGAATTAAAAACAATCGCACTTTTTACTATTACAGCCTTAGCAGAAATAGTGGGTTGCTATTTGCCCTACCTTTGGCTTTAACAAGATAAGAGCATTTTACTTTTAATTCCTGCAGCGTTAAGTTTGGCACTATTTGCATGGTTGCTCTCTTTACATCCTACTGCTGCCGGGCGTGTGTATGCAGCTTATGGCGGCGTATATATTTGCGTTGCGCTATTATGGTTATGGGTTGTAGATGGCGTAAAGCTTACTATGTGGGATATTATCGGTGGTCTAGTTGCACTGCTAGGTATGGCAATAATTATGTTCGCCCCAAAAAGTGCATAGCTAGCTTATACTTAATTAATCGAATTCGCCTATACATTACTGCAATTTCCCACTTTCAATACCACAGGCAATACCTAACGCTCCATATGCGCCAAGTCATGATTGAAGCTGGTGGATGTATGCTGCGCGTTTTTGACGTGCAGTTTTTATTCACTTTGCAGAATACATAGGTATTACTTGGCCACAACACGTTGGCTCAACTGTGAGTAATTGAGGTGTTGAGAACGCCTTGCTCTAATCCATCAAAAGTAAATTTTATAAACAAAGTAACTCAAGATGAATTTTATTGAATGAGCTAATTCATTTTTGCTAATAAAATTTATAATGAGTCATTTAAAAACAGCCATTTTTTACAACTTTTCTTATCTTTAATAATCATCAAAGTCCTATTTTATATACGTTAGCGAGCAATACGTGATTGGTCGTTTTATCAACATCAAAAATCACTCGTTACGAGCAAAAATACTTGTTGGACTTGAATCTCTATTTTTCTTTTAATGCGCGGCACTAGCCGAGTCGGCATTAATTAAATAAAAGAGAAAGATAAATGAAAGAAACAACATCACTAGAACAAGCTCGTACGAGCTACAATGTTCGTCATTGGAGCCAAGGTTTTTTTGGTATTAATGATCAAGGTGATGTGTATGTTGCACCCAAGGCTCATGCACCAGAGCAAACCATTGCATTAACAGATATCGCAAAGCAACTTCAAGATAAAGGCTTAAGCTTACCTGCTTTAGTTCGTTTTCCGCAAATTTTACACCATCGTGTACACAGCTTATGCGGCGCATTTAATACTGCGATTGAAAACTATGGTTACCCTAAAGACTACCTATTAGTTTACCCAATAAAAGTAAACCAACAACGTGAAGTGGTTGAAGAAATAGTAGCAAGCCAAGCACAAGTAGAAAAAAAGCAACTTGGTTTAGAGGCAGGCAGCAAGCCAGAACTACTTACGGTACTAGCACTGGCTGAAAAAACCAGCGCTGTTATTGTATGTAATGGCTACAAAGATAAAGAATACGTACGTTTAGCACTTATTGGCGAAAAGCTAGGTCATAAAGTGTATATCGTACTTGAAAAGCTTTCTGAGCTAGACATGGTACTTAGCCAAGCAAAAGAGCTTAACGTAAAACCACGCATTGGTATTCGTGTACGTTTAGCGTCGCAAGGTAAAGGTAAATGGCAAGCGAGTGGCGGCGAAAAATCAAAATTTGGTTTATCTGCATCGCAAGTTTTGCATGTAGTTAATCGTTTAAAAGACGCAAACCAGCTTGATTTACTCCAGCTAGTACATTTTCACTTAGGGTCACAAATGGCGAACATTCGTGACGTACGTTTAGGTGTAAGCGAAGCTGCGCGTTTTTATTGTGAGCTACGTAAATTAGGCGCAGAAATTGATTGCCTTGATGTAGGTGGCGGTTTAGCTGTTGATTACGACGGCACACGTAGCCAGTCGCATAACTCTATGAATTACAGCTTAGCTGAATATGCAAATAACATTGTGTACACCATTGGTGATACATGTAAGCAATATGAGCAACCAATGCCGACTATTATTTCTGAGTCGGGTCGTGCGCTTACGGCGCATCATGCTGTGCTTATTTCTAATGTTATTGGTACTGAAAGTTACACGCCAGAAGAGTTAGTAGCGCCAGCGGCAGATGCACCTCTGTTATTAAAAAACATGTGGGCATCGTTTGTACAGTTAACTGATTTAACGGATGACCGTGCATTAATTGAGATTTATCACGACAGCCAAGGTGACTTAGCTGAAGCGCATAACCAATTTGCACTCGGGTTACTTGATTTATCGCAACGTGCATGGGCTGAACAAATTAATATCCGTATTTGTTATGAACTCAACAAGCACATGGATAATAAAAACCGTTTTCATCGTCCTATTATTGACGAGTTAAACGTACGTTTAGCCGATAAGTTTTTTGTAAACTTCTCTTTATTTCAATCGCTTCCAGATGCATGGGGCATTGATCAAGTGTTTCCGGTATTGCCATTAAGTGGCTTAACTGAAGCGCCAAAAAAACGTGCCGTATTACTTGATATAACCTGTGATTCAGACGGCGCACTTGAGCATTACGTAGATGGACAAGGTATTGAAAGCACACTACCAGTGCCAGAGTTTAGTGCTGATAAACCTTATTTAATGGGCTTTTTCTTGGTGGGTGCTTATCAAGAAATTTTAGGTGACATGCATAACTTGTTTGGCGATACGCACAGCGCAATTGTTAATATGGATGAGCAAGGCGTTGCAAGTATTACCGAGATAAACCAGGGTGACACTGTTGCCGATATGATGCGCTATGTACATTTAGATGTTGAAAGTTTTCAGCAATCATACGAGCAGTTAGTAAGCACTAAAATTGAAAAACACGAACAGCAAAGCGTTTTAGACGAGTTGCAAAGCGGCCTTGATGGCTACACTTATTTAGAAGAGTTATAAGCAATGTCAACTTTGTTTGGTCACGCAGATCACTCATTGTACTCAAATGGGATGACATTTTTACGTCGTCCTATGGTGCAAAACATTAATGCAATTGATGCAGACGTAGTGGTTTTAGGCTTACCATTTGATTTAGCGACCTCGGGCCGCCCTGGTGCGCGCTTAGGCCCTGATGCAATTCGTCGTGCATCGGTTCATTTAGCATGGGAAGACACTAAATACCCGTGGACTTTCCCGTTGTTTGAGCGTTTAAAAGTGGCAGACGCAGGGGACTTTACTTACCCTGTTGGCGATCCTGAGTATTTTACTGCGCAACTAGAAATGGCTGCTGATCAAATACTTCGCCAAGGTAAAACACTATTAGGTTTAGGGGGCGATCACTTTGTAACGCTTCCGCTATTACGTGCTCATGCAAAAATACATGGCAAAATGGCGCTGGTACATTTTGATGCGCACACCGATACTTATAGCAATGGCTCGCGTTTTGATCACGGCACTATGTTTTATCATGCGCCAATGGAAGGGCTGATTGATGTTGAGCACAGTATACAAATAGGTATTCGTACCGACTTTGATCAAAGTAAACATGAGTTTGCTGTGATTGATGCAATGCAAGCCAACGATTTACATGCAAATGACATTGCAGCGCAAATACTTGAACGAGTAGGTGACCTACCTGTTTACTTAACGTTTGATATAGATTGTTTAGACCCTGCGTTTGCGCCTGGTACAGGCACTCCTGTGTGCGGTGGTTTAACGTCAGATAAAGTACTTAAAGTACTGCGTGCGCTAAAAGGCATACACATGGTAGGTATGGATGTGGTAGAAGTATCACCTTCGTACGACCAAAGTGAGCTTACCGCAATTGCTGCAGCAACCATTGCGAGCGAATTACTGCATTTGTGGACGCATAAAAATAAGTACTAATTTTACAAATTTTGTACTACAAAAAGGGTATGCATTTGCATACCCTTTTTTATTTAGAGATATCGATTATTCAACTGCTTAATTTCTTTTAACCAAATAACGCTTAGCCCAATAAGAGGCAGGTTAGTAGTTACAGGGTTAAATGCTTCAATAAGCAATTGTGGCTGCATTGCAACTACAGCGAGTAAAAGGCCAATTAATGCTAAAACATTTAAAATTACTAGATATTTATTTTTATAAAATACAAATAAACACACGCCAAATATAATTTCACCAATTCCCGCTGAACGTGTAATTAAATCAGACACCTGTTCAGAATAGCCCGCACTGCCAGTCATTAATTTTTCAAGTGGTGCTACGTGATAAAGCTTTGGGAAAAAGCCATGATATATCCAACTTAAACTCACTATGTAGCGAGCAAGTTGAATATAACCGCGATTATTTCCTAGCATTGTCAATACGCTCTTGTGCACTTGGGTGGCTAGATAAGTACTCTAAAAAGTCATTTACTTTTTCGAGGTGTTCGTTTTCGCTGGTATGGCTTTCTTGTAGGGCTTCTATTGCATCAGCAAAGTCATTACTCGAATACCCAAGCGATTCTAATTGGGTGAGTGCAAAGCTATCTGCCTCACGCTCCATGTCACGTGAAAACCCTTGCTGAGCAAACGATGCACCCGTACCTAACGCTACTTCGGCAACCCCCTCTAAATCACCAAATACAACCGCTAACACAATAGTACTTGCGGCAGATTGTGCTGTAATACGTACGCTATGCTGGTGGACTACATGGCCCATTTCGTGTAGTAATACCGCTTTTAAGGCATTGGGTTTATCGGCAAGTAAATTTGCTAAATCATCGGTGACCACGATACGGCCATGGGGTAGTGCAAACGCGTTAGCACCAAAGCTGTCTGATTTATAAAACGATAATCTATAAACCGATTGATCAAGCGATAACGCATTAAGCATATTTGTAAAATGTGCTTGTACTTTAGTTTGCTGCTCTGCGGGCAGCTCACTTGGGTCAAGCGCAATCTTTTTAATTAGTGTAAAACTTTGCTCCCCCATTTGTTCTACGACATTACGTGGCAGGGTATCAACACTGTAAACAGCAATGGCGGGTACCGCTTTATAAAGTACTAACCACATAAAAAGCGGTGTAAATATTACTGCGGCTAAAATTGCCCATTTACTTTTTTCAAGGCGCTCCATTACGTGGTGGTTATTTTCTTTAAATGGCCATCTGTAACTTACGTCTTGAGGAATAAAACGACTGCCATCTTCAAAGTTTAGTTCGTCAGCAAGTCCTGCCATCCCCGAGCTTAATTTTAGACTTGAGATTACGTGGCGAGCGATAACGTGTTCATCGTTGATAACCTCAATGTGTGTGTCGCTAATAGTGGCAACACACACTTGATAGTTACTCGATGCGATGGGGAAAAAATGTCCCTTTACATGCATGGTGAGCTCTTAAGTTAAAGAAAGGTCAATATCAAATACGTTTGCAGCTTCTTCAGCAAATGATGATTGCTGTTCTTGCGCGGTATCAATTAGGTTTAATGCACCAGGATAAATAGTGACGTTAGTTACATCAGCGAGCATTTTTGATGTACGTACTTTTGTCCATGGGTATGCAAGGCCTAAAGAAAATACAATAGCCAACATATTAGTTAATAGTAAAACAGCGAAAGGAACTGGTTTTAGCTCTGATTTAAATGTAGCAACGCCTTCAAAATGGCTGTTATCAAAAATGTGATTTCTAATAGCGGCGTGCCATACAGCAGAAACAATGGCAATCATTAGCACATAGGCAATCATCATAAAGATAGGAAGCATAACCATAGCTGCAGAGTTTTCTAAATTTTGTTGGTTTTCAATATCTACTAAGTTGAGGCCAAATAATCCTAAAATCCCCATAAATACCACCATGGTGATAGAGCTCACTACAAAGCAAATAAGCGCTGTGAGGTAATAGGTCTCGCCTTTTAGATTTACAGTAAGCGGTTTGTCGCCATAACTAATATTGCTATGTATATAGCTATCAATACGCTTTATAACGTAAGGCATTAATAAATAAAGCGTAAATATGCTTGCAATAGGTAAAAGTATAAAGTTAACAAAGGCTTCGCCATAACTGCCTTTAAAAGCAAAGCGAACATTACGATGGCGGGTCATACGCAGATTAAAACGTAAACCTTGGTTAATAATCCATGGCATTAAAAAGATAAAACCAAGAGCAATAAACAGGCCTAAAATAGGCATAAAGCTAATAGAAAATGTATAAATAAAAAATACAACAACCGCTAAAATCCGACCTTTTAAAATTTGTATTGGTGTTGCTAGGTAGTCAAAACTATGACCATCTATACGGGTGTGGCCGTAAAAATAGCGATGCGTACGTACTTTAGCCCACGCTGAATATATGCCAAGCGTAATAACGCTAAGTAATATATTTACAATCCAAATTCCAAAAAACTCACCGCCTTTACCACTAAATTGCACTTTTCCGCTAAAAATTGGTTCAGCAGGCTCATTTATTGGTGGGGTTGTTTCAGATGGGGTAGGGTGTATTGATTCCATTAAATTATATCCATGTTGTTTTTTTGTTAATTTACCCATTTTTAGTGCAAAACTCAATGTTTATAATTATCCAACCCTTCTGCAAGCAGCTATAAATAGGCGTTTTAAGTATTGGGTTTAATACTCTAATACTTTTTTATAAATAAACCTCGCTGGTTTATGTATTTGGCTGGTAACTGGGGTCTTTAGCTTTTTAATATGCGATTTAGCTACTATACATAGTTAGTGCTGCTTAAATGTAATGGCATTAATTATGTATTAAGCACACCTACGTACAATTAAGCTAATTGATTTATATGCCAAAATAATAGATTGTAAGAGTAGTGCGGATGTAAATTTATTTAGGTTTTACAGCTTTTATCACCGCTTTAAATAACATTAGGATATTTATTATGTTTCAAGCAGTCGTGTTAGGGGGATTAGAGTTTAGCCCGCTGATTGTTTACTTCCCAATTGCATTTATTTTAACGGCGTTGACTCGTTTTGCTTTGCATCGACTAGATTGGCATGACCGTATTTGGAAAGTGGCTTGGTTTGAGGTGTCACTATTTGTTTGTTACTTGGCACTCACCGTCTATTTATACCAATCTGTTTAATTAATTGAGCTATTTTGAGGCAAGAAAACCGTGTCGATAACAAGGCAAAAATTTCGTTATTTAGTTGTTCTATATCAGAAATTTTTAACACAGTTAGCGTCAGGTTTAAGCTCTCAAATTACTCAAGTATTATTGCGGGTTGGTATTACTAAGTGGAAGATAAATTGAATGATTAAATATCTGCGTATTACTTTTACTATCTTGGTTGTTATAGCTGCGGTTTTTGCTGGGCGTTGGGTATGGACTGACTACATGCATACTCCTTGGACGCGTGACGGGCGTATTCGAGCAGACATAGTTACAGTTGCTCCAGACGTGTCGGGTTGGGTAACTGCTTTAAATATTAAAGATGGCCAAAACGTACAAAAAGGCGAAGTACTTTTTAATGTTGATAAAAAGCGTTATCAAGCAGCGCTTGATAAAAGTAAAGCAAACACAGAAAACGCATTGTATACATGGGAACTTGCCAAACACAAATACGAAAGACGTGTTGAGCTAAACACTCAACAGGCAATTAGTGAAGAAACGCTAGAATCCACTCGTATTAATACTAAAATTGCTGAGGCAAATTATAACCTAGCCAAGACAGAGCAAATAATTGCGCAGTTAAATGTTGATAGAACTAAAATTGTTGCGCCTGCATCAGGGCAAATAATTAATTTGAATTTACGCCAAGGTAACTATGTTGCTCAAGGCACACCTGTTTTTGCTATTGTTCAGTCAGATTCATTTTATGTAACGGGTTACTTTGAAGAGAGTAAAATACCGCTTATTTATCCTGATCAAAAAGCTAAAATAGCCCTTTTAAGTGGTGGTAAGCAATTAACAGGGCATGTAGTGAGTGTAGGTAAAGCCATTGCAAATACGAATACACAAAGTAACGGACAGCTTTTACCACAAGTACAACAAACATTTAATTGGGTACGTTTATCACAGCGTATACCTGTTGATATTAAGTTAGATTCATTGCCCGAAGATACACAGTTAAGCGCAGGAATGACCGCCACAATACATCTCGCTACACGTTAAGGGGAATACAGTGGGCGTAGTATTCCAAAATTTGTTTTTTCCTAAAAAACAGGCAATTATTTTTGCGACTAAAGGTGTTATAGCCATGGTGATGGCGCTGACTATTGCTATGTCGCTTAATCTTGAAAGGCCTTATTGGGCGTTAGTCTCGGCTATTTTTTTGCAATTACGCCCGCAAAGCGGATTGGTTATTGAAAAAGCAATTTGCCAAATAATAGGCACCATAGTGGGCGGTTTATTTGGCATATTGCTTTTAACTCAGTTAATTCTCTACCCTTATTTAGCGCTCGGTGCACTTGCATTATGGTTGGGGGTGAACTCTGCGTTATCGGCAATGGTACGCCAAGCAAACTTTGTGTATGCGTTTGCTATGGCCGGTGTAACAGCCGCCATTATTGTACTTTTAGTCATGGTTACTCCGGCAATGGTGAGCAGCCAAAGTATATTTGATATTGCACAAGCGCGAGTAAGCGAAATAATAATAGGGTCTGTATGTGCTGGGCTTGTGAGTCATCTATTTTGGCCTGTAAAGGTTAAACATTTACTGCAAACACAAGCGCGGTCGGTTATAAATCAAACGTTACATTATTTAGTTATTGAGCTTGATTCTAAGGGCTCTCACGAAAACCGTCACCAGCAAATAGATGGCATTATGGCAACATTGGGATCAATAAACGAAGATTCCAGCGCAGTAAGGTACGAAGGACCAAAAGGTCCAGGGCGCTCGCGTGCTGCAAATCAGTTGTCGCAAAAAGTACTTTCTTTATTGGCCTTAATTCAAATAATTGGCCGCCTACAGCGAAACCACGAAGACCTTATTACACCTACTTTAGATAAATTAATAAGTAAACTTAAGCACGTATTTGCGCAAATTAAAGAGTCTGACGATTTTGATTACTGCGCTGAACAAGTTAAAACGCTGCGTAAAGAGCTAACCGACTATAGAGCAAATACGGTCTGTGATTCGCCATTTGAATCTCACATGCTCAATGTGAGCTTAGAAGTAGCAGCCGACTTAACAATTTTACTACGCGCATACAGAGCGTTAGAAGAGCGTGATAAAACATTATTAAATGCACCCAGTATGCTTACATATCGCGACCCATTAGCTGGCATAATTGTTGGATTTAGAACTGCTTTGGTGTTTTCTATCGGCGCATTTATTTGGATTAATACAGGCTCTTCTGCTGCATTATTAATTATGATTTTACCGGTCATATTTTCGATAATGTTGGCGAGAATACCGTTAGCTATTTTACAGGTGGTAATAAAGCGTTTATTGGTAGGCGTGGTGGTTGCTGCTATTGTAACTATTTTTTACGCACTCAATTTATTATCACAAAGTGGTGGGCAATTAGAAATATTACTACTTGTATTAGCAGGGCCTTATTTTCTGGGTTTACTGCTGCTAGCTGATCAACAAACATTGCCATATGGCTTGGGGTTTTGTATCCCATTTACGATTTTGGTAAGACCCAGTACCGATATGAGCCTTGCGTTTTCAATCGATTACACACTTAGCTCTGCCATGGCAATTTTTGCGGGGGTGAGTATTTTATTTTGGATTTTTCAGTTATTCACAGGTCCGAGTGTACAATTACTTGTTCATCGTGTTTTTAAGGCTACTTATAAAGATTTACTCGAAATAAATAACCATCCAACCCCAAGTATTTGGTATAACCGCCGCATGGCCGATAGGCTAATACGCTTAACTAATTACGATCAAGGTTCACACTCACGCGTAATTACTGATCTTGCACTAACCGCTCTAAATTTAGGGCATGCGTCGGTTCGATTAAACTCAATTTGTGAAAATTTGGCTGGTAATACAAAGCTAAAGTATTTAAATGAGTGGCAGCGTACATTAGCCGATGCATTTATGTTGGCAACCAAGGGCAAGTTTAATAATAAGTTTAAGCAAGCGTCAGATAATCTTTATGGGGAATTGGCTCAGACGGTTGACGATTCAAATCAATTAGAAGCAATAAAAGGCATGTTTATTCGCATTAATCTGACCTTTGAAAGAAGTGCGAGTAAGATAAATTAGCCCCATTCGCTGCTTTTCGAGTTCAGATGTTATAACGAAATCTGTTATACTTGCTGGATAATTTTATGGGGCTGTTATGATTTCAAAAAACCAACTCAAACTTATTCGCCAACTTGGCCAAAAAAAGTACCGAAAGCAATATAATCAATACCTTGTACAGGGTGAGAAAAACGTACTTGAGTTATTAAACAGCCCATTAAATGTGGTTAATATTTTTGCTACAAACGAATTTATAAATGCGTACCAAGGTAAGTATCCGCAAGCTAACTTTATAGAAGCTGATGAAGAGACCCTCACCAAAGCCAGCACGCTAGTTAGCAATAATGCAGCCATTGCTATTGTTGATATGCCAAAGGCAGCTTTACCACAAGCAAGTGGCTTAATACTCGCACTTGATGGCGTATCAGACCCTGGTAATTTAGGCACAATAATAAGAGTGGCAGACTGGTACGGTATTAAACATATAGTAACTAGCAGCGACAGCGCAGACGCTTACAACCCAAAAACAATTAGCGCCACGATGGGCTCATTTGTAAGGGTATCGGTAAGCCAAGTAGATTTACCTGATTACCTACAGTCTTTAAATTTACCTGTTTACGGTGCTTTTTTAGATGGGCAAAGCGTGCATAAAACCCAATTTACGGGCTCTGGCGTTTTACTAATGGGCAGTGAGTCGCATGGAATACGCGAGACATGTGCAAAGTTAGTAACTAATAAAATCACCATCCCCGCTTTTGGTGGAGCAGAGTCGCTTAATGTGGCAATGGCGACCGGTATTATTTTAGATAATTTTAAACGACAAGCTTAACAATTTAACTGTTAATGAGTTAAATTGTTTGTAATCAATAACAATAATAATCGGTAATAACAATAAGATGCGCTTAAGCACTATTAAATTAGCGGGCTTTAAATCGTTTGTAGAGCCCACTAAAATTCCATTTCCTGATCAAATGACGTGTGTTGTTGGCCCTAATGGCTGTGGCAAATCTAACGTTATTGATGCAGTACGATGGGTGCTAGGTGAAAGCTCTGCTAAAAACCTGCGTGGCGATGCCATGACCGACGTTATTTTTAATGGCTCAACTAATCGAAAAGCCATATCACAAGCCTCTGTAGAGCTTGTTTTTGATAACGATAAAGGAAGTCCTTCAAACACATTTGCCGATCGAAACCAAATTGCTATTAAGCGCTTAGTAACGCGCGACGGGCAGTCACTGTATTTTTTAAATGGCAGTAAATGCCGTAAGCGCGATATTACCGATATATTTTTAGGCACCGGTCTTGGTCCACGTAGTTACGCAATTATTGAGCAAGGGATGATCTCGCGCTTAATAGAAAGTAAACCACAAGAGCTGCGCGTATTTTTAGAAGAAGCCGCTGGCGTTTCTAAATACAAAGAGCGTCGCCGCGAAACACAAACTCGTATAAAGAGCACTCGCGAAAATCTTGAACGTTTGTTAGATGTGCGTAAAGAACTACAAAGCCAGCTCGATAAATTGGCTGTGCAGTCGGTTGATGCAAAAAAATACCGCGAATTAAAAGCACAAGAACGTACGCTAAAAGGCCAAATTGCCGTTTTAAAATGGCAAAAGTTACATCAGCAGCAACTTGAAAAAAGTGCCCAAATTAAAAAACTTAATGATCAAATTTTGTTTTTTAAAACCGCTAACTCAGGGCATGACGATGTACTTGCAAGCTTAGAAGGGCAAGTACAAGCTCAGCAAGATAAACTAAGCGATGCACAGCATCAGCAACATGTAATACACACAGAGCTTACTCGCGCTGAGCAACAACAAATCAATGTAAAGCAGCAAACCCAAACGCTTAAACAAAGTTTAATTAAATTACAGCAACGCCAAATTCAAAGTGCTGAGGTAAAATCGCAGCAGCAAATTGTGTGCGAACAACTCAACGAAGCCCTGCAAGAGGCAAGTGAAAATGCCTTAATATGTGAAGAGCAAGTTAGTGGGTTAACGCATGAACTTGAGGAATTATTAGCACTTAAGCAGCGCCACTATACTCATTGGCAAGCTTTGTGTGAGCAACAGCAACAGCTTAATAATAACGTGCAACTACATAGTAGTCACATTAAACAAACTCAGCAGCAAATAAGCCACGTTAACGAGCAAATTGATCAGTTAACTGTTCAGCTTAGCGAGCTACAAAGTAGTGATGTAGAGCAACAGTTAATACAGCAAACACAGCAAACACAAACATTAACTCAAGAACTTGCCGCTAAACAAACAGCACATACGAAGTGCATTGCTAAGCTTGAAATGCAAAATGAGCTTGTTAATAACTCACAAACACAATATTCGACGCTCACTCAAACAATAAACGAGTTAAAAGCCAGTATAACGGGGCTTAAAAGTACATTAGGGCTTGATGAAAAAAGTGAACGTACTAATGGTTTGTTTAATCAGCTAAGTGTTAAAGAAGGCTTTGAGCTTCTAATAGAGCAAGCACTTAAATCTTTAGAGCACTTAAATGTAAGTGAGCAGCAAGCTGATAACAGTGTGTGGCCAAATAGTGATAAAAGCATGCCAACAAATAGCTTAGCTACATATATAACAAGCGGTGTTTATCCAGAGCATTTAGCACGTATTGCTTATAGTGAAAGCGGTGATTTAGAAATACTAAAAAATAGTTTTTATACAGCTGTTATGGATAAAAACGGTGCTTTATATGGTCGTAACTGGCATGTAAGTGCCGAATGTAATGCAGAAAACTCATTACTTTTAAAGCATAAGCAATTGCAAGATAAAGCGCAGCAGTTAACTAATGCCGAGGACGAGCTACAACAAGTAACACACACTCGTGACGAACATACAGCTGAGCAAATAAAATTAATTAACGAACAAAGCGAGCTAAAAGAAGCGATACATGAGCTTGCGCAAAATATAGCAGTAGCCAGTACGCGCAGCGATATGCTCAAACAGCAAGTAGCACAATTTAAGTTACAACTAGAAAAGCTACAGCAACAAAAACAGCAATTAACCACTGCGCTTTTACAATTAAATACCGTGCTTGATGAGCAAGTAGCGCAATTTGAAGTGTTGAATGAGCAGCAAGTCAACTTAGCGGATGAAGTAGACGCTGCAAATAGCTTGCGCTCACAAAGTGATAAAAGTTATAGCGAAGCATTAAGCATGCTTGAGCAATATAAAACACAAGCACATAAGGCAACGCTCTCAGAGCAAAAGGCACGCAGTGAATGGCAGTTAAGCCAAACCAAATTGAGCCATGCAGAGCAAGAGCACGTTAGTGCATCAGAAGGTGCGCAAGAACTACTAAATGAAATAGAAGAGCTGCTGATACCAGAGCAAGAACTTAGCGATAAAATTACGCAGCTCTTAGCACAGCATCAAAAAGGTGAGCAGGCATTAGTATTGCTACAAAAAGAATTAGCTCAGGCGAAAGAGAGCTTAAACACTAAGCAAGTAAGCCTTAAAAATTCACAAGGGGAGCTGGTGGGCTTGCAAGAGCAGCATCAAAAGCTAACAATTGAAGAGCAAAGCTTAGTAATAAAAGCGCAAGTTGCGCTTGAGCCATTAGAAGAGTTGAAACAAAGCTTAAAAGCAATACTTGATGAATTACCTGATTCATTGAATTTAAGTGCAGCGCAAAATCAGTTAACCGGATTTACTAATCAGTTAGATAAATTAGGTGCAGTAAACTTAGCGGCAATAGAAGAGTTTGATTTAGCCAAGGCACGTAGTGATTATCTTGATAATCAATTAGATGATTTAACAAAAGCGTTAAGTACCCTTGAAGGTGCAATTCGTAAAATTGATAGTGAGACCAAAACACGCTTTAAAGCGACGTTCGATCAAGTTAACGAAGACTTTGCTGAGCTATTTCCTAAAGTTTTTGGTGGTGGAAGCGCGTATTTAGAATTAACCAGTGACGATTTACTCGAAAGTGGTGTTAGTATAATGGCACGACCACCGGGTAAGAAAAATTCAACAATTCATTTGTTAAGTGGTGGAGAAAAAGCGCTGACCGCATTATCATTAGTGTTTTCTATATTCAGGCTCAATCCAGCTCCTTTCTGTATGCTGGACGAAGTAGATGCACCATTAGATGATGCCAACGTTGTGCGTTTTTGCCGTTTGGTTGAAGAAATGTCACAATCAGTGCAGTTTATTTATATTAGTCATAATAAAATTGCGATGGAAATGGCAGGTAGATTAACAGGTGTTACTATGGCAGAACCTGGCGTATCGCGTATGGTTGCTGTAGATATAGAGCAAGCTGTGCAACTTGCACACGCATAAATTTTTATAACAAGTGTATTAGTTTTTCATTAATATACAGGTTTTAGGCATATCAAATAATAAAAGGTGAGGGGATGGCCGAACAATTAAGATGGGTTTTAATCGTTATCAGTGTAATTGTCATTGGTGGTTTATTAATACATGGATTGTGGTCAGTTAGAAAAAAAGACCGCCCAGAAGTATCGGATAATGAACGGGTTGAGCCATTACAACAAAGCGCACCAGCTTCATCTAAACCGTTTCGTACTGAGGCTGAGCCAAAAGAGCCAATGCAAGACGAACGTGATGAGCCACAATTTGGCGAGCTTAACTTTGATGCAAATGAGCCGCAAATTGATACAAGCGTGCCAGAAACACCGATTGAAGATGACTTAGAAATAGTTGATGATCTTGAAACAAAAGATCAAAGTGCTGAAGAAGCGCCTGCTCAAATGTCTGACTTTGTTATTGTGCATATTCAAATGCCAGAAGAGCTTAGTATGCAGGGCAGTAAACTATTACCAGCAGTTAATACTTTAGGTTTTAAATATTCTGAGGAGGGCTTTTTTAATCGCCACTTAGATCCGGCTGGCCAAGGCCCTGTTTTA
Source organism: Pseudoalteromonas sp. APC 3355 (assembly GCF_030407615.1). Taxonomy (NCBI): domain Bacteria; kingdom Pseudomonadati; phylum Pseudomonadota; class Gammaproteobacteria; order Alteromonadales; family Pseudoalteromonadaceae; genus Pseudoalteromonas; species Pseudoalteromonas sp. APC 3355. Next base: position 41,170 of record NZ_JASDDB010000006.1, read on the forward strand.
TTTAGATTAGTAAATATGTATAACCCAGGTACGTTTGATATTGATAATATGGAACAATTTAGTACCGCTGGGGTAAGCTTATTTATGACGTTACCGTGCGACGGCGATGGTCTAGCGGCATTTAATATGTTGCACAGCGCAGCTAAAAAGTTAGCGGATGAATTTGGTGCGCAAATTTTAGATGCTGAGCGAAATGAAATGACAGTAGAGCGCATCAGGCAATATGTTGAACAGGTTCGTTCTTTTTCAGCGTAAATAACGCATACATTATATTTTTATAAGCCACTGGACGGTGATTCGTCAAAGTGGCTTTTTTTATGTTTATTGAGGTTTAAATGTCTAGCAGCATTAGTGAGCAAATTAATCATCTTCGTACTACATTAGAGCAACACAACTATAACTATTATGTGCTCGACACCCCCAGTATTCCTGATTCTGAATACGATAGGTTATTACGCGAACTAAGCGCACTAGAGATGCAGCACCCAGAATTTTTAACCGCCGACTCTCCGACACAAAAAGTAGGCGGTGCCGCACTGAGTAAATTTGAGCAAGTAGCGCACCAAGTACCCATGTTATCGCTTGATAACGCGTTTAGTGAAGAAGAATTCACTGCGTTTAATCGCCGTATAAAAGAGCGTTTAATGAGTACTGATGAGCTTACTTTTTGTTGTGAGCCAAAACTTGATGGATTAGCCGTATCAATTATTTATCGTGATGGTGTGCTTGTACAAGCGGCTACGCGAGGTGATGGTTTTACCGGTGAAAACATTACTCAAAATGTTAAAACCATTCGTAATGTACCGCTTAAGTTACGTGGTGATTACCCAAAAGAGCTTGAAGTGCGCGGCGAAGTATTTATGGACAGCGCTGGCTTTGATAAATTAAATACTGAAGCGCAAAAACGCGGTGAAAAAGTATTTGTTAACCCGCGTAATGCAGCCGCGGGGAGTTTGCGTCAACTCGACTCTAAAATTACAGCTAAACGCCCACTCATGTTTTATGCCTATAGTACCGGGCTTGTAGCTGATGGCAGTATTCCTGAGGATCACTATCAGCAATTAGAAAAGTTAACTGACTGGGGGTTGCCACTGTGTCCAGAAACAAAATTAGTTGAAGGTCCTAAAGCCGCGCTTGAGTACTACAGCGATATTTTAACGCGCCGTGGCGAGCTTAAATATGAAATTGATGGCGTAGTAATAAAAATAAACCAAAAGGCCTTACAAGAGCGTTTAGGCTTTGTGGCACGAGCTCCCCGCTGGGCTATTGCGTATAAATTTCCGGCGCAAGAGGAAATAACCCAACTACTTGATGTTGATTTTCAAGTCGGTCGTACTGGCGCCATTACACCGGTTGCACGTTTGAAGCCTGTTTTTGTGGGTGGCGTTACCGTATCAAATGCAACGCTTCATAACAGTGATGAAGTTGCACGTTTAGGCGTAAAAGTAGGTGATACAGTTATTATTCGCCGTGCTGGAGATGTAATCCCACAAATAACGCAAGTTGTACTTGAGCGCCGCCCTGATGATGCCAGAGATATCGAATTTCCAGTAACTTGTCCTATTTGTGACTCTCATGTTGAAAAGGTTGAAGGCGAAGCTGTCGCTCGTTGTACGGGTGGGCTTGTATGTCCTGCACAACGCAAACAAGCAATTAAACACTTTGCGTCACGCAAAGCGCTGGATATAGACGGCCTTGGCGATAAAATTGTTGATCAGTTGGTAGACAGAGAGCTTATAAAAACGCCCGCTGATTTGTTTATTTTAAAACAAGGACATTTTGAATCACTTGAACGCATGGGACCTAAGTCAGCCAAAAATTTAGTAACAGCCCTTGAAGAGGCGAAAGGCACTACGCTTGCTAAGTTTTTATATTCATTAGGTATTCGCGAAGCAGGTGAGGCAACAGCACAAAATTTAGCTAATCACTTCCTTACCCTTGAAAATATAATAAATGCCAGCATTGATAGTTTAACGCAGGTAAGTGATGTAGGCGAAATAGTTGCAACACATGTTCGAGGCTTTTTTGATGAAGAGCATAATTTAGAAGTTGTTAATGCGCTTATAGAGCAAGGCGTAAACTGGCCAGCGTTGAGTGCACCTTCTGAAGAAGAACAACCGCTTGCTGGGCTTACTTATGTACTTACTGGTACGCTAAATACGCTTAATCGTAATGACGCAAAAGCACGCTTACAGCAACTAGGTGCTAAAGTATCTGGTAGCGTATCAGCGAAAACTGATGCGTTAGTCGCGGGTGAAAAAGCGGGTTCAAAACTGACAAAAGCCCAAGATTTAGGTATCGACATACTCACGGAAGATGAATTAATTGAGCTGCTTAAAAAGCATAATGGTTAGGACGCAACAATGAGCCGATACGGTCCTGAATACTGGGATAAGTACGGAAGTTACCGAACTCCTATTGCATTTAATTTAAGTTTGCTTGTGCTATTACGTGGCTATTTTATTTGGGTGATTGCGGCTTTAAGTCGCAGACCTGAACTTGATTTAATGTCGTTATTTTTTAAAAATAAAAATGACTTTTTTATTGCAATAGCAATTGGAAGTATCGCAATAATACCGACTATTTTATTTTGTTTACGCAGACCACGAGATTCACACAGTGCAAGCGATAAGTTAGCAAAAATATGGCGGCATATGCGCTGGCCCCTTATTGTATGTGCTGTTGTTGATTTAACATGGTTAAGTATTCAAGCCGCGCATAGCCATTATCGATTTTCATCATTTTTAGCAGTACAAATGATGATTGTTTTATGGGTATTGTGGTATTTGGTGAAAAGCCGTTATTTAACCGTTTTTTTTAATGATTGGCCTGAGCCGACAGAAAAAGCATCAGAAGAAAAAAAGCGACTTAAAAGGGATTAGTTGTGGACGCTGTAAATAAAAAAATAGCGATAGCTATATCGTTAATAGGCTTAGTGCTTATTATTTTAATGATTAGCACTGAGCTTTTAGAGTCTATGTGGTTTAAAGTGCTATTTGGGTTGTGGGTATTTGTTTTTTGCTCAAGCGTTTATAGGCTAACGCCCTTATTTAAATCAAGAAACAGGCTAGAGGATTTTATTCAGCGAGATGCCCAACATTTACTACTTTTTAGTTTGATGGGATTTTTTGATAAAAAGCATGGTCCAAATTGGTTAGTTATTGAGAGTATTGAACGCATAACAACAAAGGATGATGAGCTAATTATTTACAGTAATAACGAGCGCCAAATGAGTGTTAGTTTACCTGTAAAAAAAGCAGAGCTAGATAGTTTTATTAAACGAATACTTACCGACTCAGAAAAACAAAATATTACCTTTAGCTGAGGAGATTACCTTTAAGATTGAACGAGTTTTAGTCTTAAACTGTCAACACTCCTTAGCTGATCTTTAGTGTATTAAATAACGTAATAATTAGCCGTACTTTTTATGACTTTATAAAGTATAGCTAATCAACTATTCAATGAGGCTATTATGTTGAAGTGGAATGATGTTATTAACTTTGCCACCAACGGCAATCCTACCCCAAATAAAAAAGTAGTCAAAACTGACGAGCAGTGGCGGATGCAACTATCAGAAGATGAATATTACGTAACACGTAAGAAAGGAACAGAGCGCCCAGATAGCTCGGGTAGTTGTACATTACTCGAACCTGGCAAGTATGTGTGTATTTGCTGTGATAACCTATTGTTTGATGCCGATGAAAAGTTTGATAGTGGCACTGGTTGGCCGTCATTTACGCAACCTGCGACAATTGAAGCGATTGGTTATGTAAACGATACAAGTCATGGTATGGAGCGCATAGAGGTGGTTTGTAATGTGTGCGATTCGCACTTAGGCCATATTTTTCCAGATGGCCCATTACCAACAGGTTTACGTTATTGCGTTAATGCCGCAGCAATGAAAAAGCTCTAATATTTTATTTACTAGCGCTTTGAATATTTAAATTCATTTCTTTTGCTATATGCAAAATCTTATCTAAACGCTGCGTCTGATCTGCTTGTAATTTAGCTTTATCAAGAAGGGCGTAGCATCTTCTAGCAAGATCCATATTAAATGAGCTGCCAGATTGCTTGGTTGAATCAAATAGGCACTGTAATAAATTAAGTGCAATACTCTGATTGCGAGGCATGACTCTAAACGCTTGTGTAAAAGCTTCCAGCGCAGTATTTAATTGCCCTTTATTAAATTGATTAACGGCATGGTTATTAAGCTCTTTTGGACCCATTTTAATATCGCGTCGCTCACTTTGTTGCTGCTGAATATAACGCAAGTAAGTTGTGTCGCTAACTGCAGGGTGTCTTTCACAGTGGCTAATTATTTGTGTGAATAAGGTTTGCGCCTTCTGATGAAACCCCAGTTCATGAAATGCTTTTGCTTTATCAAGTGCTCCATCAACCGATCGGATATGAGTATCGTCGTCATCAAGCTGCTCAATTAGCTTTTTCGCTTTTTGATGCTCGTCTTTTAAGTAATGAAGTCGTGCATTTAGTACATCAATTTGAGCTTGATTTGCATTATTAGGAAACTGTTTTTTTAAATCATTAATGTACTGATTTGTTTGTCTAGAAATTCGTTGAATTTGATCAGTTTGATCAGTCGTTAACGCAAAGTCGATACCGGCACGTGCTGCATTCAAATATACATCGGGGTGGTCGTGTATTGAGTGCTTTGCAAAGGAGGCTATATCTTTTTGAGTTAAATAGCTTTTTTCGTAGTCGTGATTAATTAGTGACACATTACTTAACGATTTTTGGCGTGTGATGTTTCGCGGTGCAATGTCTGCTGCTTGACTTAAAAAGCTTTGTGCTAGCTCAAACTGATTTAGCTTTATTTCTAATCTGCCCAACAAATCAAGGGCTACTAAACGAGTTTCTTGGCGCTCTAACATTGTCTTGAGCATTCGCTGCGCCAAAATATGTTCGTTATTCGCTATAAGTGCCTCTACTAAACCTACTTTTGCCCAAGCAAATTTTTGAATATCGAGAACAGACTTAAAAAAGTCTTTTGCATCTTGAGCACGCTTTAAGCGAAGTAGGGCATCGCCTTTTAAGCGAAGTAGGATAGGACTGTAATTATTATTTTTTTTATCCAGAGCGGTATCAATAAATTTAATAGCTTTTGAATCGTTACCATCATCAATTAATGAATACACTGTTTGTAAGTCGTGTTTACGTTTTAAGATTCGTTCAATGCGTGTTTTAAGCTCTTGTACTGTAAAAGGCTTAACTAAAAAGTCATCTGGCTGCAGCTCAAGAACACTATGAACGAGTGAGCCACTTGTTTCTGCTGAGATAAAAATAAAGCCAGTCGAACTTTTTATGAGCTGCTTTACACGTAGCTCTTCATAAAGCTGGTAGCCATCTTGGTGTTTGTTTAAGTTGAATGAGCAAACTATTAGATCAAACTCTTCACTTAAACACTGCTCTTTTGCAGAGTTTGCATGATCAGCAAAGCGCAACTGCCGAAAGCCAAGCCTTTCTAACGATTGTTTCATATAGCTTTGAGCAAGTGGCTGCTCCTCTACTATAAGTATTTTGGCTTTTGAATAGATCTTAGTTGGCATTGGCTTAAGCGTAATTGTATTTAACACAGACTATAATCAACAGTTTAACTCCTTACAAGGGAATTTAAATGATAGCTGTATTTATTAGGTACTTAACTTTGCCTAATACGTTTATCTAACTACGAAAGTACTGAGCCGAATAACATAATTAAAAACCAAATAAGTAAAATGGAAACGCTATATTTGATGAGTGCTTTGATATGGAAATTTAGATTTTAATAAAAATATGAAATGTATTTAAGGTAAAAATTGGAGTTAAACGTATTTAATATGGGAAAAGTTATTACTAGAGAAGTTGTCTGATGGTATTTATATGTGGTGGGTGATTACTTGGCTTGATACCAGTGACCCTGGCCATTATTTGTAAAGGGTGGTGATGCTCTTTTTCTTACGGCTAAGTTAATTACACACGATTTATATATTGAGTTTTTATAAAGTTCTTAAATGTATTTAATATGAAAAGAAAGAGTTATTACTAGAGAAGTTATCTGATGGTATTTATATGTGGTGGGTGATACTGGACTTGAACCAGTGACCCTCGCCTTGTAAGGGCGATGCTCTCCCAACTGAGCTA
>NZ_JASDDB010000007.1:0-1387 GCF_030407615.1 Pseudoalteromonas sp. APC 3355
CTCTCCCAACTGAGCTAATCACCCACATCTAAACAACATTGCATTGCTGCGTTGTTGTGGGGCGCTATTATAGATAGAGTTGGAAATGTGTCAACACTTGAATGATAAAAATGTGCTGAATGAAGGTTTTATAAACAATAGGATATGGTTGAAGTCTATTTTATCATCAAATTTGATATTGCAGTTCAATTAAGCACCTAAAAGTGAGTAGGGAATTGTATTTTATTAACCTTAAATTTAGTTTTACGATACTCATTGTTTTTTACTGGAGTCGTTTTTATGATTATGAGCAAGATGGATTAATATTAGGGCGAGTTATTTAGTGAATAGAGCGGTCCTGTAAAATGAATTTAATCTAAACTTCCCAAAACAAATGCTATTTCAGCATTCTAAACTTTATTTTTGTACTTACTTTATTTTTATAAGCCAACCTAGCCATCTCGTAAATACGTATTCCTCGCTACTAGCCTTCGGGTTATGACTAAATAGATCACATATAACTAGGGCGTGTTGACCTTTGTGGATTCAAATTTGTTCAATCCAGGACGATTAAATCGCGGCGCGAGGTTTGTAACCTAGTGGGCTCGGTAACTGCTCCTGCGTTACCCTAATGGCTTACATCCATGTAAGAATAAGTAAAAGCCGAGCAAAGCTTCCGCTTCACCCACCAAAGGTCAACGCGCCTTGAAGTTTTATACATAGAATTACGAAGCTACAATGCTTTTTTAAAAATGCTCTTCAAACAATAATCGAATTTTTTAGTACGAGTTACGCTGGTTATTAAGCAAGTAAAGGCTGCGGGTACTCTCAAACCCACATTTAAGTTTTGGTTATTATAAGCAATTGTAACTTTTAAAAGATTAAAGCGATTGGCGGGGCCTTAATTGGTAGTTTTTTAGATAAGTTTAATTTGCATATTAATGTATACCTTTGCTTTGATGCAATTTTGTTGCATTAAATAGGGGAGTAGGGTGTTGTTAAGTATTCGCTGCAATATAGTGATGTTATTATAAGCAGTAGGGCTAGAATCTTATTCAAATTGTATTTTTTAGCACGCTTGATAGCCAGTTTGTTGAAAATTAAACCATTTAAATAAAGCTAGGTAAAAAACTGTTGACTTTATTTTGGGTGGTGCATAGAATGCGCCCCGCACTAAGCGATACACGATGTGTTTATCACGACGGGTATTGATTAAGTTGGGGCCATAGCTCAGCTGGGAGAGCGCTTCGCTGGCAGTGAAGAGGTCTGCGGTTCGATCCCGCATGGCTCCACCAAAAATTAGTGTTTTGTCCTAGGGTAGCAGTTTTCTGTGTCCCCATCGTCTAGAGGCCTAGGACACCGCCCTTTCACGGCGGTAACAGGGGTTCGAATCCCCTTGGGGACGCCA